>CAZHLL010000007.1:0-59494 GCA_964533305.1 uncultured Acidibacter sp. | reverse complement strand
GCCTCCAAGGCTGCGGCTCGGGTTTCGGTAATGAAGGCCTTGCCACCCGGCATTCGGGTTTCGTCACCTCGATCGGGCGACGTATCGACGATGTGATCCATGGTGCAAAACACGCGCGAGGGATCAAAGACCGAACGCTGCGCTTCGCGTAGACTTTTCAGGGCCACCGAACCGGTGCGCTCGTGCAAAAAAATACGATCGATGGCGATCAGCCCGATCCCATTACCCAGATCACTGACCAGGTGCTGCAACCAGAGTTTTTCGAATAACGTCATCGGACCCATGCCACTCTCCACGCGCATCATTATGCCAAGCTTGGCCGGCAGAGCGTGTGCTCGTGAGTGACTGCAGCCCTCAGGCGGGCGCGCGCTGCAGGGGACGAAGCTCGTCGCGGGTCAACCGCAGAAACACAGACGTGCCACGGTGTCCATCGGTGCGGGGTCCAAGCTCTAAATGGGCACCGATGGCACGCGCCCGGCGGTGCATGTTGTTGACGCCGCGACGGACCACCAACGGTTCCGGCAAACCCACGCCATCATCCGTGATCTCGATGTTGAGTCCCGTGAAGGGATCGAAGTGCGCCGTAATTTCCAACTGCGAGGCCTCAGCGTGGCGCACCGCATTGTTGATCGCTTCCTGAATAATTCGCAGTAACTCGAGCAAGACGCGCTGTTGCAAAGGCGGCATATGCTCCACCGAGAGCGACCACACCATTTGCAGCGACCGTCCCGACAGCCGCCGCTCGGTACGAAAGCGATAGTCGGCCAATGCGTCAGCGAACGAGTGCGTATCCTCGCGCAGGGTATCGACCATCAAGTGCAGATCCGCCATGCACTCGCGCAAGAGCTCCACCACCTCCGGCTGTGAGAGCTCCGAGCGCTCGACCTTGAGTCGGGCGGTCGCCAACTGCGAGCCGAGACCATCATGCATGTCGGCGAGTAACCGCTCGCGCTCCTCGGCCCGTAGCCGCTCGCGCTCGGCCACCCGCAGCGCACGCTGACTCTCTTCGTTCTCGCGCAAAGCACGATTGAGGATGAGGCCAATGAAAAAGGCATTGGCGGCCGAGGCAACCAAAAACAGTATACCGGAGCCCACCCACGATGACGGTTGACCCGAGGGGATAAGGGGGTTGGCGCCCTCGGGAATGGGGACCATCATGGATAAACCAAAGAGCAGCGCATGCACCCCCATGAAGGTACCCAGCCAGTAACCCGCCGCGTTGTTCTCCGCACGCGCGATGCACCACGCCTCTCTCGCTGTCGCCGCCGCAAGACCTGTGTTGAACAGCGCCACGAAGCGTGCTGCGCCATCGGGTCGATCCACCACCAAAAGCAGAATTCCGATCATGAAGACAAAGAAAAACCAGCCCGACACCGCGACGCGCCAAGGCACAGGCGCATCACGCATCAAGCGCAAGGCGATCCACTTCAAAAAAATACCAAACTGGACGAAGGCAAAACTCGCGGCCACAGCCCATGACAGGTAGGTATCCGAAAAACGAGGTAATGCTCCCGCCGTGAAAAAGGCGTAGATACCGCCCATGAGTCCGCCGACGCACCACAGAGCCACCACCCGATCGCGCACTTCACGCAGCACCACCCAGGTCAAGAGCGCGAGCACGATCGCCGACAAACCGGTGATATGTAGGGAGTCAAAATCGGTAATCGGTGTCATTCTGCCAACAGCGCCGCCTTCGCGCGCGTCTCCAGCCACTCCGCCTCGGCAGTGGAGTCTGCCACGATTCCTCCACCGACGTCCCAGCGAGCTGCACCCTGAAACATTTGCAGGGAGCGAATCACGACATTGAACTCCGCGTCACCATGGGGCTCAAGCCAACCCACCGCGCCGCCGTATAGTCCTCGCGGTCCCGACTCAATCCTGCGAATCCATTTGCAGGCCTCGATCTTGGGCGCGCCGGTCATGGAGCCCGGTGGAAAGCAGGCAGCCAACACGTCCCACACGTCGGCATCGTCGCGCAGCTGACCGGCGATGGTGGAGGTCATCTGCGCCACACTCGCGTAGGTCTCCACCGCACAAAGCGCCCGCACTTGCACCGAGCCTGGCACACAAACCCGACCGAGATCATTGCGCATAAGATCGACGATCATCACATTTTCCGCTCGGTCTTTCTCTGCGGCCTGCAGGGCTTCGGCCACTGCCCTCGCCTCGGCGGGGGTCATCGTTGCTTCGATGGCTCGCGTACCCTTCATGGGACGAACCTGCACCTCATGATCTTTCAAAGAAAAGAATCGCTCCGGGCTACAGCATAGCAATTCGAATTCGCTGCACTTACCCGCACCACCTGCTTGAATCCCGGGCAAGTGTATCCACGCCGCGTGATCCACCGGTTGGCGCGCAAGCCATCGGCAAAACGTGGCGCCCGTGTCTTGTGGTGCTTGCGTGACAATCGGATAGGTCAGACAGGCCTGATAAATCTGCCCTGCGGCGATGGCCGCCTGAATTTCGCGCAATGCAGCCGAATGCCGCGGTGGATCCCAAGAGGAGAGGATGGGGAGCGCAGGCGCCACCCCTGCCGCGTCCGGCGGCACACAAACCGGGCCTGGGGGAAATTCTTTGACCTCATGGGCCGCCCATAACTGGACGGGTGGTAAATCCGCCCATGGCGGGTAAGTCTCGAAGTCATCAAAGAAACGGGCCGCCTCGTGACTGACCAGCACGAGGATCCCACGCGCACCCGCATGGAATGCATCAGCGGCCGCAGCACGCAGCGCCTGCAGATACTCGCGACGCCGCTCCGGCGCTGCCATCACCCGCAAGGGCTGCAAGCCGCTCGCCAGCAACGAGCGTCGTCCGAGGTCCACCCGACCGACGGCGGAGATAAGCGCCGCAAACCCAGCACCTTCAGCTCGCAACTGCAATGCTGCGGACTGCAGGCCCACGAACTGCGGCAGGTCTTCGGGAGGTGAGCCCAGCGGCGGATGCATGGCGGGTTGGCGCATGCTTACACCATCGCTTGTGCGCAGTCAGCTTGTGCGCCGTCAGACTGGTGCGCGGTCAGCAGCCGCTCGCGCAATTCCGACGCCGTCGCGGTCAAATCCGGCAAGGGCTGGCCGTCGATCTCGCGCACGGCCACCACTAGCCTGAGCGCGCTCACCAGTAGCAGCCCCCCATGAATGATGTCGTGCCGCTTTGCCACCTCGCGCGCTTCGATGGCCAGCCCCGATCGTCGCAGAGCCTCCACCGTGACGCTGGCCAAGGTCCCTGCACACCCACTCGTGGAGCACAAACCACCGGCTTCTCGCCAGAGCAGGCTCGCGGTGCTCGCTTCAAGCCAACCCTCATGATTGGCAAACAAGGCTTCATCTGCCCCGCGTGCTTGCGCCTCGCGGCGCGCGGCGAGCGACCAATGATAGCTCAAAGATTTACCGAGACGGCCGAGTCCCGGGTGCGCAAGGCATGTCGTGACGACAGACAGCCCGCGGGTGTAGGCCGTGACGGGTGGAGCGAATGGCGCCAGCGACACAAGCACCTGCGGAGGATTATCAAAGATAGGCCGGGGCATGAGCGTGATGCGCAGCCGCGCGTGGTCGTGATCCCGTGCGGCCACCAGCGCGGGCACGAGCAGCGTGTCGAGTGATTCCCGCAGCGATACCCCTACCCCGGCGCTGATCGCGGCTGTGCAAAGTCGCTGCAGATGCAGTTCATAGTGCAGCGGCAGCCCGCCCTCGATGCGTATGGTCTCGAACCAGCCTGCGCCCGCTAGCAACACAGGGGACTCGGCCTCAAGGGATAGACGGCCCTCAGGGAGCGGCAATCCATCCAGCCAGTACTGCGCTACCCGCAAAACGGTCATGACACGAGAGGATCGGCTCCAGGAAGAAATTGGTCGGGGCGGCGAGATTCGAACTCACGACCCCTTGCACCCCATGCAAGTGCGCTACCAGACTGCGCCACGCCCCGACCGAGGGAAACTATGATAACCCTTTGCGCGGCTCAACGCCTCAGGATGCGCAACACATCCTCGAGTTCGCTACGCAGCTGACGCACGATTTGCTGGCTTTGCGTGGAGTCGCTGCGCGCCTCTTCACCCTGCAACTTGTTGCGGGCACCGCCGATGGTGAAGCCCTGCTCGTACAGTAAGGATCGAATCTGCCGAATGACAATGACATCCTGCCGCTGGTAATAGCGGCGGTTGCCGCGTCGCTTGACCGGCTTGAGCTGGGGGAATTCCTGCTCCCAGTAGCGCAACACATGCGGCTTGACGCCACAGAGCTCGGCCACTTCGCCGATCGCAAAATATCGCTTGCCCGGGATCGCGGGCAGTTCGTCGTTATTCTTGGCTTCCAACATACGCTTCGACGCGTGCCTTCAATTTTTGGCCTGGACGAAAAGTCACCACCCGCCGGGCGCTGATGGGGATCTCCTCACCGGTTTTAGGGTTGCGTCCAGGACGCTGATTTTTATCTCGCAGATCAAAATTGCCGAACCCGGACAGCTTGACCTGCGCACCGCTCGACAAAGCTGCACGCAGCTCTTCAAAAAACAGATCGACCAACTCACGTGCCTCGCGCTTGTTGAGCCCAAGCTGATCGAACAGCGCTTCGGCCATGTCGGCTTTGGTCAGGGCGTTGGTCTGGTTCTCGTCCGCGGTCGACTCTTCTTCTTCAATCATGATCCTGCCCCCCTTACTCGCGGATTCGGGCACCCACCTGCTGTTCGAGCGCCATCCGGACCCCCTGCATCACTTGTTCGATTTCGGGATCGGTCAGGGTGCGATCTTTGTCTTGCAAAATCAACCCCAAAGCGACGCTTTTTCGACCGGGTTCGACGCTTTCACCCCGATAGACATCGAATATCAGGACCTCCTGCAAGTGGCTGCCCGCCGAGCCGCGAACAGCCCCTTGCAGCGCCGCATAGGAGACTTCCTCCGCCACCACGACGGCGAGATCTCGTCGCACGGCAGGATATCGAGAAGGAGCCGCGAACGGCGGATAGCTCACTGCGAGCGCCTGCTCGACATCCAGCTCAAACAACACCGGCGCCCCGGCAAGATCGAGTTCGCGAATCAGCTGCGGGTGTAACTGCCCGATCCAGCCGACCGCCCTGCCCGAGCGCAGGATGCGCGCGCTACGCCCGGGGTGCAGGCAAGGGAGCTGCGCCGGTTCGAATGCGACGTCAGCGGCGCCGACGAGCTCGAACAGACTCTCGAGATCACCCCGCAAATCAAAGAAATCGGCCACCTCAGACTTGACCGACCAATGCTCGTCGTCGCGTGGACCCGCCACCACCGCCGCGATGACCGCGCGCTCGGGCGCATCCACTGGAAACACCACTCCCTGCTCAAAAAGTCGAATGCGCGTCTGCTGACGTCGTTGGTTCTCCCCAACGGCACGCAACAACCCCGGCCACAACGACAGGCGCATGACCGAGAGATCCGACGCAATCGGGTTACTCAAAGAATACGCATCGACGCCGGGAAAGAGCCGCTGCTGCAGGGCGGCATCCACAAACGCGAAGTGGATCGCCTCGTGAAAGCCGCGGGCAGCAAGTCGATCGATCAACCTCTGCTCGGCAAGCACAGCACTCGTTGATGCATGGATACGCTGCGAGGCCTCTGCCGGCTCGGCAGGGATGTGATCGAGACCGTACAGGCGAGCGATCTCCTCGATAAGGTCGCGCTCAATGGCTAAATCAAAGCGATGACTCGGGATCGCGAACGGCAACGAATCGGATCCCCTGTCGACGCCGGACTCGGCGTGCACTCCGATACGCGCGAGCAGCTCAATGAGATGCTGCGCCGGGAGCGTGACCCCGAGCACACGTCCGACTTGCGAGCGTCGTAAGGTTACGGTGCCTGGCGCGGGTACTCCTGGCGCCACACTCGCGACGACCTCGCTGCAGCGCCCGCCCGCAATTGACTGCAGTAAGCGGGTCGCGCGCTCGATGGCACGCGCTCCCAGAGCGGGATCCACACCCCGCTCAAATCGTTGGCTGGCATCCGTGGTGAGCCCATGGCGCCGAGCGCGCCCCGCGATGGCTGAGGGTGCGAACCAAGCCACCTCGAACAGCACCCGGCGGGTCTCGGCCGAGACTGCCGTTCGACTGCCACCCATCACCCCTGCCATGGCGACTGGACCGACCTCATCGGCGATCACGAGCACATCCTCCTGCAGGGCCACACGGCGCCCATCGAGCAGCTCGCAGGCCTCCCCCGCGGTGGCATGACGCACCTGCAAGCGGCCCTGCAGCCGATCGAAATCATAGGCGTGCATCGGCTGCCCGAGCTCCATCACGATGTAATTCGTGACATCCACCACGGGCGAGATACTGCGCAAACCTGCACGCCGCAATCGCTCGCGCAACCAAAACGGCGTGGGCCGAGCGTTATCAACATCGACGAGCAGTCGGGAAAAAAACTGGGGACACGCGCCCCCTGCCTGAAGATCGGCCGCCGGTGCTTGGGGCACGCCCGGATCAGCCGCGACGGGTGACCAATCAGGCTCAATGACAGCTCTGCCGCTCAGTGCCGCGGCCTCGCGCGCCAATCCCAGCACCGACATGGCATCGCCCCGGTTCGGCGTGATGGCGAACTCGAGCACATGATCATCGAGACTCAGGTACTCGCGTACGGATTGACCGATCGGAGCTTCCGCGGGCAGCTCCATGATGCCGTCCGATTCCTCGGCCATGCCTAATTCTTTGGCTGAGCACAGCATGCCTTGGGATTCGACCCCTCGCAGCTTGGCGGCGCGGATGTTCAAATCTCCGGGCAGCCGGGCCCCCACCACCGCAAGCGCAGAGACAAGGCCCTGGCGCGCATTGGCGGCACCGCAGACGATCTGCAACATACTGCCGCCCGCATTGACCTGACAAACGCGCAGCTTGTCGGCTTGCGGATGGGGCTCTGCGCTCTCGATACGGGCGACGATCACGCCTTCGAAGTCAGGCGCTGCCGGCTGCAATGACTCTAGCTCGAAGCCTGCCATGGTCAGACGATCGCCCAGCTCGCGCGGCGCCGGCAAATCCGCTACCCATTCTTTGAGCCACGCCCAGGACAGCTTCATGCCGCACCAAACTGACGCAAAAAGCGCAGATCGCTTTCGAAGAACAGGCGCAAATCATTGACGCCGTAGCGCAACATGGCCAGCCGCTCTATACCCATACCAAAGGCGTAACCGGTCCAGCGTTCGGGGTCGACGTCTGCGGCCCGAAAGACATTGGGATGCACCATGCCGCAGCCAGCCACTTCAAGCCATCCGGTGTGCTTGCACACGCGGCAGCCCGCCCCGTCGCAGAACACGCAGGACATGTCGACTTCGGCCGAGGGTTCGGTGAATGGAAAATACGAGGGCCTCAGCCGCATCCGCAGGTCGCGCTCAAAGAAAGCTTGCAAAAACCCCTGCAGAGTTGCCTTGAGGTTGGCAAAGCTCACATTTTCATTGACGACCAAGCCCTCGACCTGATGAAACATCGGGGTGTGGGTCATGTCGTAGTCACAGCGATAAACGCGCCCCGGCATGATCATCGCGAGCGGCAGCCTGCCTTTGCGCAGCTCGCGAATCTGCACCGGTGAGGTGTGAGTCCGCAACAAACGCCCATCCGGAAAATAGAATGTGTCATGCATCGCCCGCGCCGGATGATCCGCCGGGATGTTGAGCGCCTCAAAATTATGAAAGTCGTCCTCGATCTCGGGACCAGTTGCGACCTCGAACCCCGACTCGCGAAAGATGGTCTCGATGCGCAGCCTCGCTCGGGTCACGGGATGCACCCCTCCCCCGCCTGAACGGCGCCCGGGCAGACTGACATCGATCCGCCCTGCGACCAACTCCGCCTCGATCGCAGCCGCTTCGAGCGCCGCCTCCGCGGCATCAATGGCTGTGCTGAACTGCTGCTTGGCTTCGTTAATGAGCGCGCCGGCCGCCGGCCGCTCACTGGCAGGCAACGAACCCAAAGATTTGAGTTGCTCGGTGAAACGGCCCTTTTTACCGAGCCAACGCACACGCGCCTCGCCGAGCTCGGCCAGCGTTTGGCTGGCCGAGACTTCGTCGAGAGCCTGCTGCAGAAGGGCCGCGAGATCGCTCACGACCCGACCTTAAGCGATGCCGAGGGCCGATTTCGCGCGCAGCGCGATCGCTCCAAAAGCCTCGGGGTCGTGAACGGCGATATCGGCCAACATCTTGCGATCGACCTCGATCTGCGCCAGCTTCAATCCGTTCATGAGACGACTGTAGGAAAGTCCACAGGTGCGGGCCGCTGCATTGATGCGCTGAATCCAGAGCGCGCGGAAATCACGCTTCTTCAGCCGACGTCCGGCGTAGGCATATTGCCCTGCCTTGATCACCGCCTGCTTGGCCGTGCGATAGACCTTGCGGCGGGCGTTGTAATACCCCTTGGCTTTGCCAAGGACCTTCTTGTGACGACGACCTGCCGTCACGCCACGTTTTACGCGTGCCATGTGTGATTATCCTCGGTGTCAGGCGTGGGGAAGCAGCTGGGTCAAACGACCGACATCACTCTCATGCACGAGGCTTGAGCCTCCAGAGCGAAGCTGGCGCTTGGTTTTGCGCGGCTTGTGACCGAGGTTATGGCGACGTCCGGCCGAATAGGACTTGAAGCCCTTGGCCGTTTTGCGAAAACGCTTCGACGCCGCCCGATTGCTTTTCAGCTTGGGCATTTCATTGACTCCTGTTGTGGCTACCGTTCGCAAGACCCGAGGGTCCGCTTGCGGGCGGAGAAACCTTGGAGCGGGAGGCAGTGCCACCCACCCCGTGATCTCTCACTTGTTCGCTGTCACTTTTTCTTAGGTGACAGCACCATGACCATTTGCCGACCTTCCATCGAGGGAAATTGCTCGACGATGGCAAGATCAGTGAGATCGGTGGTCAACCGATCCAGAAGACGACGGCCAATTTCCTGGTGCGCCATCTCCCGGCCGCGGAAACGCAAGGTTACCTTGGCCTTGTCACCCTCGCCGAGAAAGCGAATCAGATTACGCAGTTTGACCTGGTAATCCGCCTCTTCCGTGCCAGGGCGAAATTTGACTTCCTTGACCTGCTGCTGCTTTTGCTTGCGCTGGGCGGAGTGGGTTTTCTTCTTTTGTTCAAAGAGAAACTTGCCAAAGTCCATGATGCGTACCACCGGCGGCTCAGCCATCGGTGACACTTCCACCAGATCGAGTTCATCATTTCGAGCCAGTGTGAGCGCCTCAAAGCGCGTCATGATCCCCGCCTGCGATCCGTCCGCCGCGATCACCCGCACCTGCGGTGCCGTGATTTCGTCGTTGCGCCGGACGCGCTTATTTGCTGTCGCGATAAATCAATCCTCCAACGTTTGGCGGCCGCGGCTATCGAGCTCGATGCGCAAGCGTTCAAGGAACGACTGCATAGACATCCCACCCAGATCCTTACCCCCACGGGTCCGCACAGCCACTTGTTGCGCTTGGACTTCTTTGTCGCCCGCAACCAACAGGTAAGGCACGCGTTGTAGCGTGTGCTCGCGAATCTTAAAGCCGATCTTCTCGTTCCGCAAGTCGCTCTCGACGCGAAGCCCCTGATTTTTAAGGAATTGCACGACTTCAGCCACGTAATCTTGTTGTCGATCGGTGATATTCATGACGACCACCTGCACGGGAGCGAGCCAGGCGGGCAGCCTGCCCGCGTGGTGTTCGATCAAAATCCCGAGAAAGCGCTCCAGAGAGCCGAAAATCGCCCGATGCAGCATGACCGGGGTCTGCTTCTGGCTATGTTCATCAACGTAATGCGCACCTAGCCGCCCGGGCAGGTTCAAATCCACCTGCAGGGTACCGCACTGCCAATCGCGACCGATGGCGTCACGCAACACAAATTCCAACTTCGGACCGTAGAAAGCCCCCTCGCCTGGATTGAGGCTGTAATCGATGCCCGCCTCACGGGCCGCATTCTGCAGCGCCGCTTCCGCCTTATCCCAAATGTCATCCGAGCCCACCCGCTTTTCGGGCCGGTCCGAGAACTTGATGCGCACGTCATCAAAGCCGAAATCCCGATAGATGTCGAGAATGAGGCGCGTGACCGCCACCGACTCCTCGGTGATCTGTTCCGGGGAAACAAAAATATGCGCATCATCCTGAGTGAATGCGCGCACGCGCATCAGGCCGTGCAACGCGCCGGAGGGTTCGTACCGGTGAACCTTGCCGAATTCGGCATAGCGCACCGGTAGATCGCGATAGCTGCGCAGGCCCTGCTTGAAGATCTGCACATGACCCGGGCAGTTCATCGGCTTGATGGCATACACGCGCTCATCCGGTGTCTGGGTCGTGAACATGTTCTCGCCGAATTTTTCCCAGTGACCGGACGCCTCCCACAGGCTGCGATCCATCAGCTCAGGACCGTTCACCTCCTCGAACCCGGCCTCACGCTGCTTCTCGCGCATGTAGCCGATGAGCGTCTGGAAAACGCTCCAGCCCTTCGGATGCCAAAACACCGCACCCGGCGCCTCCTCCTGCATGTGGAAAAGATCAAGCTCACGACCAATCTTGCGATGATCGCGCTTCTCGGCCTCTTCCAATCGGTGCAGATAATCTTTGAGGTCCTTATCGCTGAGCCAGGCGGTGCCATAAATGCGCTGCAGCATCTCGTTGCGCGAATCGCCGCGCCAATAGGCACCTGCAACTTTCATCAGCTTGAATACTTTGAGCTTACCCGTGGTCGGCACGTGCGGGCCGCGGCACAGATCGACCCAATCGCCTTGACCGTACAGACTGATCGCTTCGTTGCTCGGAATGCTGGCGATGATTTCCGCCTTGTAATGCTCGCCCAAATCCTTGAAAAACTGCACCGCCTGATCGCGCGGCATTTCCTGCCGATGCACAGGCAGATTCGCCGCCGACAGCTCCTGCATCTTGGCCTCGATAGCGGCCAGATCCTCGGGCGTGAAGGGGCGCTTGTAGGAAAAGTCGTAATAGAAACCATCGTCAATGACCGGGCCAATGGTGACTTGCGCCTCGGGGAAAAGCGCCTGCACCGCCTGCGCGAGCAAATGCGCGGTCGAGTGACGAATGATTTCGAGGGCGTCGGGATGCTTGTCGGTGACGATCTCGAGACGCGCATCGTCGCTGAGGGTGAACGAGGTATCCACGAGTCGCGAGCCGACTTTGCCGGCGAGCGCTGCCTTGGCGAGACCCGCGCCGATGCTTGCGGCCACCTCGGCCACGGTTACCGGCTGAGCAAAAGTTCTCTGGCTGCCATCAGGCAAAGTAATAACCGGCATAAGGCTCCTCTACGAACTTCCACGCTCCTCGGATCGCAAAAGGGGCGTTTCCGCGACGCGAAAACGCCCCCCATTTTGCAAACTGGTAGGCGCGAGTGGGATCGAACCACCGACCACCACCATGTCAAGGTGGTGCTCTACCACTGAGCTACGCGCCTGCGGAAAGGCCGCGAAAGATACCTGACGCGTCCAAAAGCGGCAACCGGCGCGGCCGATTTCCGGTCAATTTGGCCACGGCATTGGCGAGAGCCGGCGCCGCGGGCGGCAATCCGGGCTCACCTACCCCGCCGGGGGCATCCGCACTCGGCATCACGATCACCCTGATCTCAGGTGTGTCAGCCAGCCTTAGCATGGGATAACCATCAAAATTTTGTGCCTGCACGGCGCCCTCCCGGATCCGAATCTCGCCGTAGAGCGCTGCACTCAAACCATAGATAACCCCGCTCTGCATCTGCTGCTCGACCGTGCCCGGGTGTACCACCTGACCACAGTCGACGACCACCGTGACGCGATGAACCCGCAAACGATTTGCCGCATCGAGTGACACCTCGATCACTTGGCCAACGATGCTGCCGAACGATCGGTTAAGCGCCACCCCACGCGCGATCGGTGACCCATCAGCCGCGCGCCCGGGCTCCTTCGCCCATGACGATTCTGCGCGCAGGCGCTCGAGCACACGTTGGTGTCTCGGCTGCGCTGCCAAATGCGCCAGACGAAACTCAATGGGGTCTTGCCTTGCGGCTTCAGCCAGCTCGTCAATGAAACACTCGAAAAAAAATGCCTGCTGCGAATGACCCACTGAGCGCCAGAAGCCAACCGGCACCGGCAGCTCTACCGTGGTGTGGCGGATGCGCTGATGCTCGATGGCATACGCCTGATCAAAAGTACCTTCGACCTGCGTCTTGTCGAAACCCGAGGGTGTCGCGAGCGCGCCGCCAAACACTCGGGGCAAGGCCTGCGCCACGATCGACTGCGAGATCGAGTGGCTACGAAGACCGGTGATACGACCTTCGGCATCGAGCCATCCCTCCAAACGGGCCACGGCCATCGGTCGATAGAAGTCGTGCTGCAGATCATCGCGGCGGGTCCACTGGCACTGAAGCATTACATCCGGATACAAACGTGCGAGCTGTGCAGCCTGATCAATGAAATCGAGCTCGAGACGACGTCCGAAAGATCCGCCTGCAAAGATATTGTGAACGATCACCTGCTCGGCATCGAGCCCGAGGCGTTTGGCTGCACTCGATCGGGCACGGCCCGGTAATTGCGTGGCCACCCAAAGCTCGGCGCCTGCGGGCTCACCCCCCACGGCGGCCCGATATTTGATGCTGCAGCTCGGCGTTTCCATCGGCGCGTGCGCCAGAAAAGGCACGCTGTACTCGGCACTCCGTGCCGCTACGTCGCCCGTCAGCGTATCGATATCGCCCTCGGCGAAGTACGTGCTTGCAGCGGATTCGTCCGGCAATCGCTGTAGCCACGAGTCGCGAATGGCAACATCGTCCACCCCGGCCGAAGGCCCGGGCGTCGCCTGCCAGCCTATTGCCCTTGCCGCCTGCTCGGCCTGCCATCGGCCGGTCCCAATCACCGCCACACCGGCTACCGCGCCCGTCGCTGACTCAAGCCGATGCACCCCGATCACCCCTGGAGTCTCCGCGGCCGACTCAAGGTCAAGACTTTGAATCTCACCATCGAGCCACGGCAGCAGACGAATGGCGACATGGCGCATCCCCGGCTCACGAATATCCGCAGCGAATATCGCAGTACCATCAATCTTTGAGGCACTATCGAGTCGCAGTGGCTGCTGCCCGAGTAAACGCCATGCCTCACTCGCTTTCAGCGCCGGCAGATCCCGCGGCGCGCGCAAGCTGTTGCCTCGTTGGGCGATCAGCTGACCAAAGGTCAACGTCCGTCCATCTCTTGCCTGCAACGCACCCTGCGTGACAACGATCTGTTCGGCATCGACCTGCCAGAGCGCTGCCGCCCCCGTACGCAGGGTCTCGCGTGCCATCACCCCAGCCTCGCGTAGCACGATCCAAAGATCACGAATACTGCTTGAGCCGCCCGTCACCATCACACCGGCTTCGCGGATGACTTTGGTCGTCAAATGTTCGATGGTTCTTTTGCCAAGACCGTGCGAGTCCGGATGAAATGGCAAGCCATCCACACCCACCACGATATTGTTGTACACGGGGTGAATGGGTGCATCCTCGATCCGGATTTGGTCCAACCGACATTCGAGTTCTTCGGCGAGCAACATCGCAAGCCCCGTGTGCACACCTTGACCCATCTCGCATTGCGGCATGAACAGCGTGACCGAGTCATCGGCGCCGATGCGCACCCACGCGTTGACGGCCACCGCCGTCGAATCAGGCTTGGCAAACAAATCATGTGTCAGTCGCGAGCGTGCAGGAGCGACACCCCAGCCCACGATGAGCGCACCCACCGCGCCTGCACCGATCCATAACAGCTGGCGACGTGACAGGCTCATGCGCGGTCTCAGCTCGCTCGTGCCGACGGTAGCCCGAGACTCGAGCGACGCAGCGACTCGATCTCATCGCGCAGGCGAGCGGCCTGTTCGAACTCGAGATTGCGTGCATGCTTCAGCATCTCGGCCTCCATTTGTTTGATCCGCCGCATCGCCTGCTCGGGCGGCAGTGTCGCAAGCTTGGTCTCAACGGTCCGTCCGGTACCGCCCTTGCGCGTCGATTCTTTACCGGTGACACCGGCGGCACGGTTCGATCGCGCCCCCTCCATCACATCCACCACACGCTTGACGATCCCGCGCGGGACAATGCCGTGCTCGGCATTGAAGGCCTGTTGTTTGCTGCGTCGTCGTGCCGTCTCATCCAGTGCGCGCTGCATGGAGCCCGTGACTTTGTCCGCATAGAGAATGGCACGGCCCTTCACGTTGCGTGCTGCACGTCCAATCGTCTGGATCAAAGAATTTTCCGAGCGCAGGAAACCCTCTTTATCGGCATCGAGGATGGCGACCAGCGCCACCTCTGGCATGTCCAGCCCCTCGCGCAGCAGATTGATGCCGACCAAGACATCAAAAAGACCCAGTCTGAGATCACGAATGATTTCGCTGCGTTCAACGGTATCAATATCCGAATGCAGGTAACGCACTTTGACACCATGTTCCTCGAGGTATTCGGTCAAATCCTCGGCCATGCGCTTGGTGAGCGTGGTAATGAGCACGCGCTCGCCATCGGCAACGCAACGGTGGATCTCCGATAGCACATCGTCGACCTGGCTACGCACCGGTCGCACCTCGACCTCGGGATCGATTAGACCTGTCGGCCTGACCACTTGCTCCACCACCTGCGAAGCGTGTCGCTTTTCGTAATCACCCGGCGTCGCCGAAACAAAAATCATCTGCGGCGCAAGCTGCTCCCACTCTTCGAACTTAAGCGGCCGATTGTCGAGCGCCGACGGCAATCTGAACCCGTATTCCACGAGCGTCGTCTTGCGCGAGCGATCCCCTTTGTACATCGCACCCAGCTGAGGCAGTGTTTGGTGGCTTTCGTCCACCACCAGCAGTGCGTTGGCCGGAAGGTAATCATAGAGACAAGGGGGCGGCTCACCCGGCCCCCGACCGGAGAGATAGCGCGAGTAGTTTTCGATCCCCGCGCAGTATCCCACCTCTTTCATCATTTCCATGTCGAACATGGTGCGCTGCTCGAGTCGCTGCGCCTCGACCAGCTTGTCGGCGGCACGCAGCTCGATGAGCCGCTCGCGCAGCTCTTCGCGAATACCGTCGATCGCCTGTAACAGTTTTTCTTTGGGGGTCACAAAGTGCGTGCCGGGATACACGGTGTACCGCGGCAGCTTGCGTAAAATCTCGCCCGTCAACGGATCAAAAACCGCGAGTGATTCGATGACCTCATCAAACAATTCGACCCGTAGCGCTTCGCGCTCGGATTCGGCGGGAAAGATATCGACCACGTCACCCCTGACCCGGAACGTACCCTGCGAGAAGTCGATCTCGTTACGCGTGTACTGCATATCGGCGAGCTTGCGCAGCAAGTGACGTTGGTTGATGACATCGCCACGCACCAGGTGCAGCACCATCGCCAGATAGGTTTCAGGGTCACCGAGACCGTAGATCGAAGAGACCGTCGCGACGATGATGGCATCCGGACGCTCCAGCAGCGCCTTGGTGGCCGAGAGCCGCATCTGCTCGATATGCTCGTTGATCGACGCGTCTTTTTCGATGTACGTGTCGCTCGAGGGCACATAGGCTTCCGGCTGGTAGTAGTCGTAGTAGGAAACGAAATACTCCACCGCATTATTCGGAAAGAATTCGCGAAATTCGCCGTAAAGCTGTGCCGCCAAGGTCTTGTTGTGCGCGAGGACCAGGGTCGGTCGCTGTACCGCCTGAATGACGTTGGCAATGGTGTAGGTCTTGCCGCTGCCCGTCACCCCGAGCAAGGTCTGGTGAGCGAGACCATTCGCGAGCCCATCCACGAGTCCTCTGATGGCGGCAGGTTGGTCTCCGGCGGGGCTGTAATCGGCGTGCAGGCGAAATTCGGTCATGGTGCAGAGGTTACCTCAGGCACGCGGGTTGCGCGCTTGACGTGTCGGGACTCTTTCCCGAGAATGCGCGCTCTTTCGCGGCCGGGTGCCTCGCGCACCCGGTCACTGTTCCCCGGTAGCTCAGTCGGTAGAGCGTCGGACTGTTAATCCGCAGGTCGCTGGTTCGAGTCCAGCCCGGGGAGCCATCCATTCAGAAGTTCAGTGTCTCAGGCGAGGCGGTGTGCCGGGCGACCGCCTCCTGCACAATCTGTTTGGCCTGTGCCGCATCGCCCCAGCCCTTCAACTTGACCCATTTACCCTGGTCAAGATCCTTGTAGTGCTCAAAGAAATGCCCGATGCGCTCGAGCCAATGGCGAGACACCTTATCGATATCGGTGACGTGACTGTAGCCGTTGAAAACCTTGTCGATGGGCACGGCGAGCAGCTTTTCGTCCTCACCGGACTCATCCTCCATCAGCAGTACACCCACCGGTCGGCAACGAATCACGGACCCGGGTACGAGCGAGAGCGGCAGGATGACGAGCACGTCCGCAGGGTCGCCATCCCCACCCAGGGTGTGCGGGATATAGCCGTAATTGCAGGGATAACGCATCGGCGTCGACAAGATGCGATCGACAAAGATCGCGCCCGTTGCCTTGTCCACCTCATACTTGACGGGCTCGGCGTCTTTCGGAATTTCGATGACGACATTGATGTCTTCGGGAACGTTCCCGGCAGAAACGAGATCCAGTGCCATAAGCCCCTCCCTTGGGCAAGCGAGCGCTCAAACCGAGCGTGAAATGAGTTCCTTCATGATTTCATTGGTGCCGCCGTAGATCCGCTGCACCCGCGAATCGGCAAACATGCGACAGACGAGATACTCGTTCATGTAGCCATAGCCACCGTGCAACTGCACGCATTCATCGAGCACCTGCTGCTGCATATCCGTGACCCAGTACTTCGCCATCGAGGCCGTCTCGGTATCGAGCGTGCCCTGCAATTGTCGTGCGATGCAGTCATCGACAAACACCCGAGCCACGCGCGTGACCGTGGCAATTTCGGCGAGCTTGAAGCGCACGGTCTGCATGCTGCCGATCGTCTGCCCAAAAGCCTTGCGCTCTTTGACATAGCGTGAGGTCTCGGCGAGCGCGCCCTCCATGGCGGCGACCCCACAGAGAGCGATGATGAGCCGCTCGTAGGGCAGATCACCCATCAGCTGGTACATTCCCTGCCCTTCTTCACCGAGCAGACAATCGACCGGAACTCGTACATTCTCAAAGAACAGCTCGGCGGTGTCCTGCGCCTGCATCCCCATCTTGTCGAGCACACGACCCACCCGATAGCCGGGCAAATTATCGGTCTCGACCATGAGCAAGGACAGACCCCGCTTGCGGTCGTCCGTGTTGGTACGCACCACCAGCATCAAGAGACTGGCGCTACCACCATTGGTGATGAAAATCTTTGAGCCATTGATCACATAATGATCACCGTCGCGAACGGCGCGCGTGCGAATACCCTGCAGATCAGACCCAGCCCCGGGCTCGGTCATGGCGATCGCACCGATCAGCTCACCGCTCGCCATGCGTGGCAGCCAGCGCTGTTTCTGTGCCTCGGTGCCGTAATTATTGACGTAATGCGCAGCGATGCTGTGCACACCCTGACCGAACCCCGAGATCCCGCGTCGTGCGAGCTCTTCATAGAAAATGGCCTCGTGACGAAAGTCGCCACCGCCACAGCCATAGTCCGCTGGTAGATCGAGGCACAACAGCCCCATCTCTCCCGCTCGACGCCATATTTCTTTGCCGACGCCATGCTGGGCACGCCATTTCGCATCATTCGGGACCATCTCGGTTTCGACGAAACGTGCGACTGTTTCACGAAAGACCTGAAGGTCCTCATCCATCCAGGGCGATGCATAGGGGATCATGGCTTGGGATGTCATGGTTTGCGCCTCGCTCGGGTGGGTTTCTGCTGGACCACGGTGCGCAAGTATTTACGAAATTCGGCGCCAAATTGTGGGTGTTTCAGCGCATAGGCCACCGTGGCCTCGAGATAACCCAGTTTGCTGCCGCAGTCGTAACGGGTACCCGTGAAACGGTGGGCGTACACCGCCTCTTCCTGCAACAAGCGCGCAATGCCATCGGTCAGCTGGATCTCGCCTCCCGCGCCGCGACCGATGCGCTCAAGGTGCTCAAAGATCGCCGGCGACAGCAAATAACGGCCGACCACCGCCAGATTCGATGGCGCCGCGGCGGGCTTCGGCTTTTCGACAATGCTGCGAATGCGCGCGGTCACCCCGGCGGCCTCCACCTCGACGATGCCGTACTTGTCGGTTTCCTTGCGCGGCACCACCTCGCAGCCAATGACACTCGCCCGTTTGGCCTCATAGACCGCCGCCATCTGCGCAAGACAGGCCTGATCGGCATCAATGAGATCGTCGGCCAGATGTACAAAAAATGGCTCGTTGCCCACGGCCGGCTTGGCACATAGCACCGCGTGACCCAAACCGAGCGGCGCGGGCTGCCGAATGTAAATGCAGGTGGCGTAAGAGGGCAAAACGCTGTGCAGCTGTTTGACGAGGTCTGATTTACCCTGCGACTTCAGCATGTTCTCGAGCTCGAGATCCGAATCGAAGTGGTCTTCGATCGCTCGCTTGGAGGCGCCCGTAATGAATACGAGCCGCCGTGCACCTGCGGCGAGCGCCTCTTCCACCGCGTATTGGATCAGCGGCTTATCAACGACGGGGAGCATTTCCTTGGGACTGGCCTTGGTGGCAGGCAAGAAACGCGTGCCACGACCCGCGACGGGAAAAACCGCTGTCTCGATCAAAGGACGCCGGGCCATATGCCGCTCCGTAGCTGTCGGAGCGGCGATTTTAAACCATGGCCCTAGTCTGCGGGGGGACGACTCTGCGGTCGGGCGGCTGCGGGGGGAGTGGCTCTGGATGCGCCCGCTGTTTTGGATGCGCCCGCTGTTTTGGATGCGCCAGCAGTATGGCCGCGCACCGTGAGCCGATCGCGATTGCGTTCGAGCGTGCGCGGCCCGATCCCTTTGACGAGCGCGAGCTCATCCACCGATTTAAACGGCCCATGACGCCGGCGATAATCAACAATAGCCTGCGCTTTGGCCGAGCCGACCCCCACCAGCGCTGCGGCCAGTGCCGGAGCGTCGGCGGTGTTGAGATCGATGGGACCCGTCGGCGACGCTGCCATCGCTGGCAAGGTAGTCGCCACCATGGCCGCTCGCAGCAGATGCTGCCCGACCTTGAGCCAGGTTTTGAGCGCTTTGGTCATGATGCCTCCCGCGAACAGCAAAGACCCGCAGACTAGGAGGCGAGCAGTGGATTAGGCGAGCGACATTACTCGCCCATCAGCCACAAATGACCCAATAAAAATCGGGTGTGTATCGGTGACGTCAGTCGTGTATCGGCTGATCGATACCCTGATTGACCCGCTCACGCAGATCTTTGCCGGGCTTGAAATGCGGGACGTATTTGCCTGAGAGCGCGACGGCCTCGCCCGTTTTGGGATTGCGGCCCTGCCGTGGGGGCCGATAGTGCAGCGAGAAACTGCCAAAACCGCGGATCTCGATCCGCTGGCCCGACGCCAAGGCATCACTCATGATCTCAAGCATTTGCTTGAGCGCGAGCTCCACATCCTTGGCCGGCAGATGTTTCTGTTTGGCCGAAATGAGTTCGATGAGCTCCGATTTGGTCATCTTGCGCTCCCTCTCATCTGTCCCGTTCTCTGTCCGAGGGCGGTGCACAAAGAAATCTCTGCGCACCGCCCACCGACTCGGGATCTATCAGCTGCGATCGCGATCGCTGTTGATTTGCGCTTTCAGAAGCTCGCCGAGGCTGGTGCCGGCCGAACCCGCACCCTGCTCCGAACGATAACTTTGCATGGCCTCGGCCTCCTCGTGCGCTTCCTTGGCCTTGATGGACAAAGAAATCGAACGGGTCTTGCGATCGACGCCCATGAACTTGGCCTCAACCTCATCACCCTGCTTGAGGAACTGACGAGCATCTTCCACTCGATCGCGACCGATATCGGAGGCCCGCAATTGACCTTCGATGCCGTTGCCGAGATCGATGATGGCGCCGCGCGCATCGACTTCACGCACCGTGCCGCGCACGATGCTGCCCTTGGGGTTGTCGGCAATGAAACCCGCGAACGGATCCTTCGCCAACTGCTTAACGCCCAAGCTGATGCGCTCGCGCTCCGGATCGATGGCGAGCACCATCGCTTCGAGATCCTGGCCCTTCTGGAAGCTGCGCACCGCCTCTTCGCCGGGGATGTCCCAGGAAATATCCGACAAGTGCACGAGACCATCAATGTTGCCCGGCAAGCCGATGAAGATACCGAAATCGGTGATCGACTTGATCTGGCCGGAGACCTTGTCACCGCGGTTGTAGTTCTCGGCGAACTCACGCCACGGGTTGGAGGCGCACTGCTTGAGACCGAGGCTGATGCGACGACGCTCCTCGTCGCAATCGAGCACCATGACCTCGACTTCCTGCCCCGTCTGCACGACTTTGGCCGGATTGACGTTTTTGTTGGTCCAATCCATCTCGGAGACGTGCACGAGACCCTCGACGCCATCTTCGATCTCGACGAACGCGCCGTAATCGGCAATGTTCGTGACCTTGCCGAACACCCGGGTGTTCGGCGGATAGCGACGGGCAATGTTCTCCCACGGATCGGCGCCGAGCTGCTTGAGACCGAGGCTCACGCGTGAACGCTCGCGATCGAACTTGAGGATGCGTACCTCAACCTCGTCGCCCACCTTGACCACTTCGGACGGATGTTTGACGCGCTTCCACGCCATGTCGGTGATGTGCAGCAGGCCGTCGATGCCACCGAGATCGACGAAGGCGCCGTAGTCGGTGAGATTTTTGACATTGCCGCGCACGATCGCGCCTTCCTGCAGGTTGTCCATGAGCGCCGAACGCTCGGCGGAGAACTCCTGCTCGACGACGGCGCGGCGGGAGACCACGACGTTGTTGCGCTTCTGATCCAGCTTGATGACCTTAAACTCGAGCGGCTTGTTTTCGAGATAGGCGGTATCGCGTACGGGACGCACATCGACCAGCGAACCTGGCAAAAAGGCGCGCACATGCTCGATTTCGACCGTGAACCCACCCTTGACTCGGCCCGTAATGATACCGATGACGATCTCGGCCTTAGAAAATGCCTCTTCGAGGCGAGTCCAGGTGCGGGCGCGTTTGGCTTTCTCGCGCGACAGTCGGGTTTCGCCCGTGCCATCTTCCACCGAATCGAGGGCGACCTCGACCATGTCACCCGGCTTGACCTCAATCGCGCCGTGCTCATCCTTGAACTGTTCGACGGGGATGACCGCCTCGGACTTCAGGCCGACATTGATGATGACCATGTCGGAGCCGACATCCACCACGAGTCCCGAAAGAATCTGGCCGGGGCGGATACGCTGGCTGGCCAGGCTTTGTTCGAACAGTTCTGCAAAACTTTCAGTCATTTGATTACTCAGCGGTGATACGGCACCGCACCGTCCAGTCCGAGTACGCCCACTCCGGCGCCACGGGTTGATGACAATGGCCACGCATCCTTGCGCAACCGGCTAAATGATCGACACTGACGAG
Organism: uncultured Acidibacter sp.; assembly: GCA_964533305.1. GTDB lineage: Bacteria > Pseudomonadota > Gammaproteobacteria > Steroidobacterales > Steroidobacteraceae > UBA964. The sequence goes on along the minus strand of CAZHLL010000007.1, from coordinate 38,157 downwards.
GATCAGGCCCAAAGCCCTTTGGAACGTCCAAGTTCGATCACGCGTTCGAACACCTCATCGGCCGACAAGTCGGTCGAGTCGATGACAAACGCATCGGACGCTGGCCGCAACGGAGCGACGGCTCGATTGGCATCGCGCTCGTCCCGCTCGGCTATCTCCCGCGAAAGGGCGGCAAGACTAGCAGCCGATTCCTTGTATTTCAACTGCTTATGGCGTCTGCGGGCCCGTTCATCGGCGGTCGCGGTCAGAAAAATCTTGAGCGGAGCCTGCGTGAATACCACGGTGCCCATGTCCCGCCCATCGGCTACCAGACCCGGCGGCTCGGCATAGGCTTGCTGGCGTGCCATCAGCGCCGCGCGCACTTGCGGCCATGCCGCGACCCGCGAAGCACCCTGACCACTCGCCTCCTCGCGTACCCGCGCAGTGACATCGTCCCCATTCAGAGTGATCTGCTCGGCACCCGAGTCGGTGGAACCAAAGCGGGCTTGCAGCGACGCTGCGAGGGCGGCATGGCCAGCGACATCGTCGATCCCCAACCCCGCGCGCTGCCCCGCCACCGCCACCAAGCGATAGAGCGCACCACTGTCGAGCAACCGCCACCCGAGTCGTTCGGCGAGTCGACGCGCAATCGTGCCCTTGCCGGAACCCGACGGTCCATCGATCGTCACCACCGGCACCTCGGTCATGCGAGGGCGAGCCCTGCTTCTTTGGCGAGGCGCTCGAAATCCGGAAAAGAGGTCGCCACATTGGCCACATCGCGAATGCGAATCGGTGCCGCTGCCCGCAATGACGCGACGGCGAATGACATGGCAATGCGGTGATCACCATGACTGTCGATATCGCCACCCTCAAAGATATCCCCCTTGCCCCCGGCTCCGGCTCCGGCGATGTCGATGCCATCCGCGTGCAGCGCATGCGTGACCCCGAGCGCACGCAAACCCTCGGCCATGACGGCGAGGCGATCACTTTCTTTGACCCGCAGCTCCTCGGCACCCCGCAAACGCGATGGACCCTCGGCGCAGGCCGCTGCAATGAAAAACGCGGGAAACTCGTCAATGGCGAGTGGCACCCAATCCAGTGGCACCTCAATGCCCCTGAGGCGAGCCGGCCGCACCAGCAAATCCGCGACAGGCTCTGCAAACCGGCGCTCCGCGACCACGGTGATATCGGCCCCCATGGCGCGCAAGATGCGAAGGATTCCGTCACGCGTCGGGTTTAGACCCACATTTTTGAGCAAAAGCTCGCCCTCACGCGCAATGCTGCCAGCCACCAAAAAAAATGCAGCCGAAGAAATATCTCCGGGCACTTCGATGCGGGTGGCACGCAACCTCTGTCCCCCGCTCAGCGCCACCCGTGCGCCCTCTCGACTGAGCTCGACCCCAAAGCCCTGCAACATGCGCTCGGTATGATCCCGCGTCGGTGCAGGCTCGGTGACGATGGTCGTACCGGCCGCACGCAAACCTGCGAGCAAGATAGCCGATTTGACCTGTGCACTCGCCACCGGCAAGAGATAGTCGATGCCCTGCAGGCGCGGCCCGGCCTGCACCCTGACGGGTGGGCGACCCTCGCGAGTCTCGATCATCGCGCCCATTTCACGCAGTGGCGCGGCGACCCGCTCCATCGGCCGACGCATCAAAGATTGATCGCCCACCAGCGTGGAGGCAAACGACTGGCCGCTGAGGAGCCCCATGAAAAGCCGCATCGCGGTGCCAGCGTTGCCCATATCGAGCTCGCTCGCGCTCGCTTTCAGACCCTCGAGCCCGACACCCTCCACATCAATGGCGCCGCTCAGTTCCTGCGTGATCGGCACACCGAGCTGACGCAGTACGCGCAAGCTTGCGAGGCAATCCTCGCCAGCAAGGAAACCCTCGATACGCGTGCGCCCCTCGGCGATGGCGCCCAACATCAAGGCCCGGTGCGAGACGGATTTATCGCCCGGAACAACGAGCTCGCCCTGCAGTCGTGTAGCCGGCGAGACTGTCCAATCACGCTGACTCAAAGCACCGCCCGGGGATAGGAGCCAAGAACCCGAAACAACGAGGCCTGCGCCTTCAGCTTCTCGAGCGCGCGCGCCACCTTGGGCTCATCCGCATGCCCCTCGAGATCCATGAAAAAAACATAATCCCATTTGCGTCGCTGCGAGGGCCGAGATTCAATACGAGTGAGCGAGACTTTATTGTCCGAGAGCGGCTTGAGCAGGCTGTGTAAAGCCCCCGGCGCCTCGGTGTGGCCGGTCGACACCAGCAGCGTTGTGCGATCGTCACCGCTTGGGCCAAAACTGCGCCGTCCGATCACGAGGAATCGAGTGCTGTTGTCGGGACGGTCTTCGATGTCACTGGCCAGGATCGAGAGGTCATAGACCTCCGCAGCCGTTTCGCCCGCAATCGCTGCCGTCCCCTGCTCATCGCGCGCGCGACGAGCCGCCTCCGCATTGCTCGACTCGGCAATCAGCTCGACCTCGGGCAGATGCTCGAGCAACCACTGGCGACACTGCGCCAAAGATTGGGGATGGCTGCACACCCGTTTGATGTCGCGCATCGAGCGCATCTTGCCAAGCAAGTTTTGTCGGATTCGCAATTCCACTTCGCCGCAAATCCGCAGCGGCGAAATGAGAAAACGATCGAGCGTGTGATTGACGCTGCCTTCGGTCGAATTTTCGATCGGTACGACACCAAAATCGGCATGCCCGGCCTCGACCTCATGAAAAACTTCATCGATCGTTGTCAGCGCAAGCGCCCGAGCCGAGTGTCCAAAATGTTTGTACACCGCCGTCTGCGAAAAAGTCCCCTCTGGGCCGAGAAATCCCACCTTGAGCGGTTCTTCCTGGGCGAGGCAGGCCGACATGATTTCGCGAAAGAGCCGGAGAATTTCTTCATCGCGCAAGCCGCCCTTGCCCCGCATCTCGGCATTGCGCGCGAGCGCCATACGCAGTACCTGTGCCTCACGCTCGGGCCGGTAGAAGTCCACCAAGCGACCTTGCTTGGTCTTGGAGATGCCGACCTGCCGCGCGAGCCGCGCACGCTCGTTGAGCAGTGCGTGCAGCTCTCGATCCACCCGATCGATCTCGTCGCGCAAACGGTTGAGTGCCGGCGGCGGTGTCTTTTTTTGGACGGATTTTTTGCTCTTCGCCATGAACTGCCTCGCCTCCCTCAGAGCAAGCGCGCCGAGAGTACGCCCTCGATGTGCCGAATGCGAGCCATCACCGACTCATCCACCCGCCCTTCGACATCGATCAACGTGTAGGCGTATTCGCCGCGCGACCGATTCAGCAGCTCGGCAATGTTAAGGCCTGCGCCCGCAAGCAAAGTCGATACCTGCCCCACCATATTCGGAACGTTGCTGTTGGCGACGGCGATCCGCTGGGTGCCCGAAATACGCGGCAGCACGGCCTCCGGAAAATTGACGCTGTGACGGACATTGCCGTTTTCAAGGTAATCGCGCAGGGTCTCGGCGACCATCACGGCGCAATTCTCCTCGGCTTCGACAGTCGATGCGCCAAGGTGCGGCAGCGTCACGACCTTCGGATGATCTTTGAGGGCGTTGCACGGGAAATCGCAGATATAAGACTTGAGTGTTCCGGCCTCAAGCGCCGTGAGTACTGCCTCGGTATTGACGATGGGCGCTCGCGAAAAATTGAGCAGCACGCCATCCGCTGGCATCAAAGAAAGCCGATTGGCGCTCACCAGATCGCGGGTTTCCGCGAGCAGCGGCACATGCACCGAAATGAACTGTGAGCGCGAGAACAGATCGTCCAGCGATCTCGCCTGCTCGACGCCCGCCGAGAGCTGCCATGCGCGCTGCACGGTAATCTGAGGATCGTAACCGAGCACCCGCATACCAAGCCGCTCGGCCGCATTGGCGACCTCGACTCCGATGGCACCGAGGCCGATCACACCCAAGGTTCGACCCGGCAGCTCGAAACCGGCAAACGCCTTCTTGCCTTTCTCCGTCTCGGCGTCGATCGCGGCGTCATCTCCCTCCAGACTGCGCGCGAACTGCCAGGCTTGGCAGATATTGCGTGCCGCCAAAAAAAGACTGGCGATGACCAATTCTTTGACAGCATTGGCATTGGCGCCCGGCGCATTGAATACCGGCACCCCGCGCTTGGAAAGCGCCGCCACCGGCACGTTATTGACGCCTGCCCCCGCGCGTGCGACGGCCAGCACCGAAGCGGGAATCGCCATGGCGTGCATGTCGGCGGAGCGCAGCAGGATGGCGTGCGGCTCGATCAGCGCGCTCGCCACCTCGTAGCGCTCGCGCGGCAAACGATCGAGGCCTCGTGCACTGATATTGTTGAGAGTTTGAACCTTGAAAACCATGCTTACCCCCGGCCGCGATCAGCCGTGTCGCCGCTGAAAGTCACGCATGAAATCGATCAGCGCCTCGACACCCTGCATCGGCATGGCGTTGTAGATCGAGGCACGCATCCCGCCGACCGAGCGGTGTCCCTCGAGGTTGGCAAGCCCCGCCGCGAGCGCCTCGGCACAGAAGGTTTTCTCAAGGTTCGGGTCCGGAATCGTGAACGGCACATTCATCCAGGAACGTGCATTAAGCGCGACCGGATTGCGGTAGTAGCCCGATTCATCGATGGCACGATAAAGCGCCTCTGCCTTCTGGCGATTACGCTCGCCGATGGCGACCAGTCCGCCCTGACGCTGCAACCATTGGAAAACAAGACCTGCCATGTAGATGCCAAAGGTGGGCGGTGTATTCAACATCGACTTTTCTTTGGCCATCGCCGCGTAGTCGAGTATCGCCGGGGTACCGGAGCGCGCGCGCCCGAGCAGATCGTCCCGCACGATCACCACACACAGACCCGAGGGGCCAATGTTTTTCTGAGCCCCCGCATAGATCAGGGCAAAACGACTGACATCGATGGGGCGCGAGAGAATCGTGGAGGACATATCCGCCACCAACGGCACCTTGCCGGTCTGCGGGATATAGTCGAATTCGACCCCGCCAATGGTCTCGTTGGGGGTGTAGTGCAGATAGGCTGCGCTCTGCGCCACCTGATAGGTATCCGCTGACGGGACACTCGCGTAGTTACTGGCTTTTTCGTCGGCCAGCACCTCGACCTGACAGTAACGCTTGGCCTCGGCGATGGCCTTCTGCGACCACGCACCCGTATTGAGATAAGCCACGGTGGACTCGGCGGTCGTGAGGTTGAGCGGGATTGCGCTGAACTGCGCTGTTGCCCCACCCTGCAAAAACAGCACCCGATATTGGGCGGGAATACCCATCAGATCGCGCAAATCGGACTCGGCCTGCTCGGCCACTGCGACAAAGGCCTTGCTGCGATGGCTCACTTCCATCACCGACATACCGGCACCTTGCCAATCGAGCATTTCCTCGCGGGCCTGCTCCAACACCTCAAGCGGCAGGGTGGCAGGCCCGGCCGCGAAATTGAACATTCGCACGTTGCTACCTCGAAAAAATCAAAGAATTCGGCTGATCACGACCGCATTCAGCATGTCAGGTCGGCTCAGATGGATCGCTTCAGTGAGGACGCGGCTCGCCGGCGGTACCCGGCTCAGAGGCTGCATCCGCTGCACCCTCGGCAGCCAAACTCGGGGGCTCGGTCGACACCTGGTCATCACCGCCAAGAGAGCCCACGCGCTCAACGCCCGCGAGGCGCTCACCCTCGTCCAGGCGAATCAGGCGCACACCTTGGGTATTGCGCCCGACGATGGACACTTGATCGACGGGTGTTCTTACCAGCGTGCCGTTGGAACTGATCAGCATGATCTCCTGATCGGTCTGCACCTGCAGCGCCGCCACGGTCTGGCCATTGCGCTCGGTAGTCTGCAGTGCGATCACGCCCTGCCCACCGCGGCCATGCAGCGGGAAATCATCCAGTGGTGTGAGCTTGCCGTAGCCGTTTTCGGAGGCGGTGAGAATGAGCCCCTCGCCGACCACGACCAAAGAAATGACCTGCTGCCCTTCGGCGAGCCGGATACCCCGCACACCGGTGGCATCGCGCCCCATGGCACGAACCTCGCCCTCGTTGAAGCGGATCGCCTTGCCTTCATTGGAACAAAGAATGATGTCACAGGCACCATCGGTCAGACCGACCCCGATCAAGCGATCGCCCTCACGCAGATCGACCGCAATGATCCCGGACGGTCGCGGTCGCGAATACGCCGACAAGGGTGTTTTCTTGACCGTGCCGTTGCTCGTCGCCATGAAAACGTAATGTTCATCATCAAACTGCTTGATCGGCAGGATGGCGTTGATACGCTCGCCCTCCTGCAACGGCATCAGGTTGACGAGCGGCTTGCCGCGCGCGCCCCGCCCAGCCTGCGGCAGCTCAAAGACCCGCATCCAATACACCCGCCCGCGATTGGAGAAGCAGAGCAGCGTATCGTGGGTATGGGCAACGAACAGACGTTCAATGAAATCTTCTTCCTTGACGGCGGTCGCCGCCTTGCCGCGCCCGCCGCGATTCTGAACCTGATATTCATCGAGCGGTTGGCGCTTGGCGTACCCGGCATGCGACAGCGTGACCACGACATCCTGCGGTTCAATCAAATCTTCGGTCGCCAGATCCACGAAGTCGTAGTTGATTTCAGTGCGTCGGGCATCGCCGTACTCATCACGAATGGCCACGAGCTCTGCCCGCACGACTTCGGTCAAGCGCTCGGCTCGCGCCAGAATGTCGCTCAGGTCGATGATACGATCGAGCAGTTCGCCGTACTCGCTGACGATCTTGTCCTGCTCAAGCCCGGTGAGCCGATTGAGGCGCATGTCGAGGATGGCCTGCGCCTGTACTTCGCTCAGGCGGTACATGGCCGTCTCGCCTTGCAGGCCCGCCTCTGCCGCCAAATCTTTGGGTCGCGTCGAGATCGCCCCCGCCCGCGCCAACATGGCAGGCACCGCCCCGGCCGACCATTGCTTGGCCAGCAGCGCCAGCTTGGCGTCCGCCGGCGTCGGTGAGGCTTTGATGAGCGCAATGACCTCATCGATGTTGGCAAGCGCCACCGCGAGGCCCTCGAGGATATGGGCTCGGTCGCGGGCTTTAGCAAGATCGTGAATGGTGCGCCGCGTGACCACCTCGCGACGGTGCCGGATGAATGCCTCCAGCATTTCCTTGAGGGACAACAGTCGTGGCTGTCCATCCACCAAGGCCACCATGTTGATACCGAACACGGTCTCAAGCGGCGTCTGTGCGTAAAGATTGTTGAGAATGACCTCGGCGTTCTCACCGCGACGTAGCTCGATGACGATGCGCATGCCGTCCTTGTCGGACTCGTCGCGCAAACCGTCGTTGGAAATACCCTCGATCTGCTTGTCGCGCACCAGATCGGCGATGCGCTCGATCAATCTCGCCTTGTTGACCTGATACGGCAGCTCCGTGACGATGATGGCCTGCCGATCGCCCCGTCCGACTTCTTCGAAATGCGTGCGCGCACGGACCGACAAGCGACCTCGACCACCCTTATAGGCGGCGACAATTTCATTGGCACCGTTGATGATGCCCGCTGTCGGGAAATCAGGACCCGGCAAATGTTGCATCAACCCCGCGAGCCCGATCTCGGGATCGTCAATCACCGCCAGACAGGCATTCACGACCTCCGTGAGATTATGCGGCGGTATGTTGGTGGCCATGCCCACGGCGATACCCGAAGAGCCGTTGACCAACAAGTTGGGGATGCGCGAGGGCATCACCACGGGCTCACTCAAAGATTCATCGTAGTTTGGTGCAAAATCGACCGTGTCGCGATCAATGTCCGCGAGCAACTCACCCGCGAGGCGCGACATGCGAACTTCCGTATAACGCATGGCCGCCGGCATGTCGCCATCGACCGAGCCAAAGTTGCCTTGGCCATCCACCAGCAAATATCGCATCGAGAAAGGTTGAGCCATGCGCACGATGGCGTCATAGACCGCACTGTCACCGTGCGGGTGGTACTTGCCGATGACGTCACCCACCACGCGAGCGGATTTCTTGTACGGCTTGTTGTATTCATTTCCCAGCTCGCGCATCGCGAACAAGACGCGACGATGCACCGGCTTCAAGCCATCGCGCACGTCGGGAAGTGCACGACCGACAATCACGCTCATGGCGTAATCGAGGTAGGACTGGCGCATCTCGTCTTCGAGGTTGACGGTTAGAATTTCGCGTGCGATTTCGCTCATGCGGGCAGCCATTCTCGAGCCAAAAAACCAACGGAAATAGTACCATAGGAAGCCCCTCAACGGCCGCTGCAGAGATACCCCGCCATGACTCTCGAGCACCCTCAGAATCTCGACTCGAATCCCCCCGTGCACGCCAGTCATGCGGCAAGCAGTGATGCTGCGGAAATCGCCAAATTCGGCGCATGGGCGCATCGTTTCTGGGACCCGGAGGGCGAATTCAAACCCCTGCACATCCTCAATCCGACACGCCTCGCGTACGTCGCCGAGCGAGTGACACTGCAAGATGCTCGAGTCGTGGATGTCGGCTGTGGTGGCGGCCTCATGGCCGAGGGCTTGGCTCGCGCTGGCGCCCAAGTGCTGGCCATCGACCTCGCTGAGCCCATGTTGGAAGTGGCGCGTTTACATGCGGAGGGTAGCGGTCTCTCAATCAACTATCGCTGCGTGAGCGCCGAGGGCTTGGCACAAACGCAAGCCGAGAGTTTCGATGTGGTCACCTGCATGGAAATGCTCGAGCATGTGCCAGATCCCGCCGTCACTGTGCAATCGCTCGCGGCGCTCGTCCGACCGGGCGGCCACGTCTTCATCTCGACGCTCAACCGCAATCTGCGCTCCTTTCTGCTCGCCATTGTCGGCGCCGAGTACCTGCTCAAGATCATTCCCGCGGGCACGCATGAATACGAGCGTTTGATCAGGCCATCGGAGCTTGCACGGCATGCGCGTGCCGCAGATCTTGAGCTCAAGTCACTCACCGGACTCGCGTACGATCCGCTGACGTCGCTCAGCCGACTCACGAGCGACATCAGCGTCAACTATCTCTGTCATCTGCAAAAATCCGCGTGACGCCACCGACTGAGCCGCTCGCGCGCGCCGAGCGCGAATTACTTTGGCGCTTTGCACCGCACCCACAGCGCGATCGACTGCGCGTGCTCTTTGGCATCGAGCAAGAACTTCAACAAAGCTTGAATCCAAGCCTTGACCACTCGGTCGCCCACGCACGCCTTGGTTGGTGGCAGGACGAATTGCAGCGCCTCAAGGATGATCAACCGCGTCATCCCCTGACACAGTCGTTGGCCACGATCGCCAATCAGCAAGGTCTGCCGCCCCCCGATCTCACGGGGCTTGTCACCTGCGCCTCCATTGATCTTGCGTGTCTTGCCTTCGAAACCCGCGCCGACCTCGACAGTTACCTGCAAGCCTCCGCCAGCGCCGTGTTTTGCGTGGCGACGGCCATGCCCCTCGCATGGGGTTGCGTGCTGCGCGAGCTCGAATTACTGCACGATTTCTCAGCGCACGCGTGGCAGGGTCGAATTTATTGGTGTCTGGGTCAAGACCCCGCGGCGGCTGATCCGTGGCGAGCGCGCCCACTCGGTGAGTCTGAGGCCGAGGCACTACGGCAGCGCATGCTCGAGCTCGAACAACGCTTACGCGACCATTGTCGTGCTTCGGGCGATACCACGACGGCCTCGCCCGCGCTGGCCAAACTCTGGTCCGCCCTCACCCTGCTGCGTGCGCAACGGGCGCGCCGCGCCCTGCCGCACGCACACGAAGACACGCGCTTTGACCCGCTCGCACTTACACTGAGCCTCTGGTGGTCGGCCGTGCAGATCCAGCTCGGCAAACAACCTCGCATTCTTTGACTGACTTTTGGAATACGGCACGATGACCATGAACACCGACAGCCACTTTGATCCACGCCGAATCACGCTTGAAGCAGATGCCCTCGCCGGACGAGTCGTCGCTATCACCGGCGCCACCGGCGGTATCGGCCAGGCGGTCGCGCTCGCCTGCGCCCGAGCCGGCGCCGAAGTCATCCTCCTTGGACGCAACGTCAAAAAACTGGAGGGCGTGCACGCACAAATCGACAGTCTCACAGCAGTGCATCAAGCACCCGCAGCACTGATTGCGCCACTCGATCTCGAGCGTGCCGTAGCCAAAGATTACGATGAGCTTGCTGCAGCCATTGAATCGCGCTGGGGACGTCTGGACGGGCTCGTACACACAGCCGGTTTGCTCGGCCAGCTCTCGGCCATCGAACATCAGGACGTGCCGACTTGGGTCAAGGTCATGCATGTCAATGTCACGGCCATGTTTGCGCTGACGCAATCGCTGCTGCCGCTGCTGCGTGCATCCACGGATGCTTCGATCATCTGCACCTCCAGCAGCGTGGGCCGCAAAGGCCGCGCTTTCTGGGGCGCCTATGCTGTCTCCAAATTCGCCGTTGAGGGCTTCATGCAGGTGCTGGCAGACGAGCTTGAGCAAACATCTGTACGAGTGAATTCTTTGAATCCGGGCCGAACCCGCACTGCGATGCGCCGGCAGGCCTACCCGGCTGAGGATCCCGCTACCCTTCCTGCGCCCGAGACCGTTGTCGGCAGCTATCTTGCGCTGCTGAGCGCCGCCTCGCGTGGCGTGTCAGGCCGAGCCTTCGATGCGTTCGAGCCCTGAGTCATCCGGCGCGGACGACAACACCTCGGCCTCCTCCTCGGAGAGCGAGCGAAAGCGTCCGCGCGAGAGATCTTTGGTCAACGCCAACGGCCCCAACTGGGTGCGCTGAATGCGCGAGACCAAAAGGCCCTGACGTTCAAACAGCTGACGAACCTCGCGACCCGTCGCGCCACGAGTGCGCAAAAAGTACCAACGATTGAGGCCTTCCGCCGGTGTGCTCGGGCTTTCGACGGCCAACACCGTGACCGTGCTGCCGTCATCCAGCACACCGCCCTCCACGCCCTGCTGCCCCAATTCGTTGAGCGCGCCGCGAACACGCACCAGAAAATCGACCGGCCATAGCCGCACGGCCCGCTGACAGCGGGTCGCCAGGGAACCATCGGTTGTGACCAGCTCCAGGCCGCCATCTCCCTGCGGCATGGGCGAAATCGCGACGAATCTGTTGCCGCCCTGACGCGGCAAACGTGGCAGGATCTCGTCGGCCAAAGATTGGCCTGCCGCACGATGCACAAGATAGGTGGAGCGAGTCAGTGGCAAGCGACTTGGGTCCTTGCTGCGACGCACCACACGACCATCGACTCGCAACTCATCCCGCCCCGCCACTCGCTCACCGAGTGTCGCCACGCGCCCGTTGATGGTCACTCGACCCGCCTCGATCCACTGCTCGGCTTCACGACGCGAGGCAAGACCCGCCTGAGCCAGGACTTTTTGCAGACGATCGCCCTCTGCAACCGGCTCTGCCGACTCGCGCCCGCGAGGCAGGCCGCGCCCGCGCTGGCGTCGCATGTCAGTGGCGCTCTGAGTTTTGAGTGCCGTCCAATTCACCGGTGGCGTCATCGCTAACGTTATCGTCAGCGGTATCGGCGGTGTCGGCGGTGGCTTCTGGCTCCGCGTCAACCTCCACCGCAAACACGGTCTCATCACCGCCGCCTGCAGGCAAGTCATCGCCCTCCGCCAGTGCGTCACTGCCAGCCGCTACAGAAGCAATGGAGCCTGCGCCGCCCTCAGCATCCGCCTCGACTGGCAAGGGAAGCTGCGGATTGAGATCCTCCATGGACTTGAGCTCGGCAAGAGGCGGCAGCTCATCGATGCTGCGTAGCCCAAAGTAATCCAGGAATTCTTTGGTAGTTCCGAGCAGCTCGGGATGACCCGGCACATCGCGCTGACCCACGACCCGCACCCAGTCACGCTCCATCAAGGTCTTGATGATATTGGGATTGACTGCGACGCCACGCACCGATTCGATCTCTGCGCGGGTAATGGGCTGCCGATAAGCGATCAGAGCCAGGGTCTCGAGCAGGGCTCGCGAATATCGCTGTGGCCGCTCTGGCCAAAGGCGACCGATTTCACGTGCGTAACCCTGCCGGATCTGCACCCGCCACCCACTCGCTGTTTCTTTGAGCTCAAGTGCGCGTTCTTCGTAGGTCGCCCGCAGTTCGTCGAGCGCAGCCACCAACTGCGCTTTCTCCGGACGCACGTCCTCGTCGAACAATTGCGCCAGAGCACCCACGTCCAAGGGCTTGGCCGCGGCGAGCAAAGCGGCCTCGACCACGTTGCGAATGTGCTGCACCGTCATGTGTTTCCTTCCAAAGATGAATCGCTTGTCTCGCCTGCGTCCTCGCCCGCGTCCTCACCCGACTCCACCGCCGCCAGTCGCGGCCGCTGTGCCGAACGCACATGCAAGGGTCCGTAGGGCTCGGTCTGTACCAAATCGAGCAAGCCCTCGCGCACCAATTCGAGTATGGCCATGAACGTCACGGTCACCCCCATGCGCCCCTCTTGCGGCTTGAAGAGCCGGGTGAACTCGACGAAATTCGCCTCGGATACCGCGGCGAGTACATCTGTCATGCGCGCACGGACCGACAATCGCTCGCGTTGCACATGATGGTGTTCAAACATCGCAGCGCGGGTCACGACTTCTTTGAAGGCGTGAATCATTTCCTGCAGCGTGACCTTGGGCGGCTCAGCCGGGGTACGCCGGGTCTCGCTATCTGCACTCGCCAGCCACACATCGCGCTCAAGACGCGGCAGATGATCAATGTTTTCGGCCGCCTGCTTGAAGCGCTCGTATTCCTGCAAGCGTCGTACGAGATCGGCTCGTGGATCACTTTCCTCCGACACGGCCTCGCTCGATCGCGGCAGCAACATGCGGGATTTGATCTCCGCCAGCGTGGCGGCCATGACGAGATACTCGCCCGCCAGCTCCAGCTGCATATCCTGCATCAACTCGATGTAGTTCATGTACTGGCGCGTGATATCCGCCAGCGGAATGTCGAGAATATCGAGGTTCTGCTTGCGGATGAGATAAAGCAGCAAATCAAGCGGCCCCTCGAACGCCTCCAGAAACACCTCGAGCGCCTGCGGCGGGATGTACAGATCCCTCGGCAACTGCGTCATCGGCTCGCCTTGAACCACGGCGAAGGGCATCTCGGTTTGGGTCGGTTCTGCACCCGCAGTTTCCGTCGGCGAAGGGTCAGCGCTCGCGGACTCTTCCGGCGCAAGGTCTGAGCCAGCGACAAGGTGCAAATCTTTGCGGCCCACGATCACTCCCCCCTCAGGTGCATGGCGCGACGCACCTCGGTCAGGGTTTCGTGCGCCACTTCCCGAGCGCGTTCGTTGCCTTCATTGACGATCCCTCGCAACAGCTCGGGATTATTCTCGTACTCGCGCGCGCGCTCACGCATGCCGGAGATCTCGGTGACTACCGAATCGATCAAGGGCTTCTTGCATTCAAGACAGCCAATCGATGCACTGCGACATCCCGCCGCCGCCCATTGTCGGGTCGGCTCGTCGGAGTACACCTCATGCAAAGTCCACACTGGACACTTATCCGGGTCGCCTGGATCCGTGCGACGCACACGCGCAGGGTCGGTTTGCATGGTGCGTAATTTTTTGGCGACGGAATCGGGATCTTCACGCAAACCAATCGTATTGCCGTAGGACTTCGACATCTTGCGGCCATCAGTTCCCAATAACTTCGGCGTGGGCGTCAACAGCACTTGGGGCTCGGGCAAAATGTTGAGGGATCCACCCTCCAGATAACCAAGCAGCCGTTCGCGATCCGCCACCGTGATGCGGGTATTGCCCTGTACCAAGGCGCGCGCCCGCTCGAGCGCTGCCTCATCGCCTTGCTCCTGAAACTTGCGACGCAATTCCCGATACAGCGTGCTATTGCGCGCGCCGAGCTCGCCGATGGCTCGCTCGGCCTTGTCTTCAAAGCCGACCTCGCGACCATAAAGATGATTGAATCGGCGAGCGATCTCACGCGTGATCTCGACGTGCGCGACCTGATCTTCCCCGACGGGGACGAAACCCGGCCGGTACAGCAAGATGTCAGCCGATTGCAGCAGCGGGTAGCCGAGAAAACCGTAGGTGGCGAGGTCTTTCTCCGCGAGTTCGGCCTGCTGGTCTTTGTAGGTGGGTACGCGCTCTAGCCAGGAAAGCGGTGTGATCATCGACAGCAGCAAATGCAGCTCGGCGTGCTCAGGAACCTGCGATTGCACAAAGAGCGTCGCCACACCCGGATTGAGCCCCGCGGCCAACCAATCGATGAGCATCTCCTCGGTGTGATGGGCCAGCTGACTCGTGTCCTCGTACCCCGTGGTCAAGGCATGCCAGTCCGCGACAAAGAAATAGCAGGGGTACTTGTACTGCAGCTCCACCCAGTTGCGCAGCGCGCCATGGTAATTGCCAAGATGCAGCTGACCGGTCGGACGCATGCCCGACAAGACCCGATTCGTCTGTGGCTGCGAACTCATCGACAGCACACCAGACTTGAATAAGTTTTCATAAGCCCTTGATTTCTATTTAATTAATATTGCCAACTCTAGGCAGTGCAGTGCCGGAAGGTCAGCGGACTCATTATAGCCCGAAGGGCTCCAAGCTGCCTCGCCCCTGCCGCAATACCTCCATCGGCTCGCTCGCCAGATCCACCACGGTGGTGGGATCCAAACTGCAGGGTCCAGCATCGAGCACGGCGGCCAACTCATGGCCCAGACGAGATTCAATCTCCTGCGGGTCATTCAGCGGCAAGGTCTCCCCCGGCATGATCAGGGTCGAGCTCATGATGGGCTCATTGAGCTCACCCAAAAGCGCTTGGGGCACCACGTGATCGGGCACTCGCAGTCCGATGGTGCGGCGCTTCTCATGCTGCAATCGACGCGGGGTCTCGCGACTCGCTGGCAACAGAAAGGTGTAGGGGCCGGGAGTGCAGGATTTCATCAATCGAAACTGCCGGGTATCAACTCGTGCGTATTTGGCGATTTCAGTGAGATCGCGACAAACCAAGGTGAAGTGGTGATGACGATCTGCCTGCCGTAGGCGGCGAATCCGCTCAAGGGCCTCCTTGTCACCGATGTGACAACCCAGCGCGTAACTGGAGTCCGTGGGATAGGCGATGACGCCGCCCTCGCGCAAGAGGGCGACGGCCTGGCGGATCAAGCGCAGCTGCGGATTGTCGGGATGCAGGGAAATGATGGCCATGATGCGATAATCATACGCATGAACCGAG
Organism: uncultured Acidibacter sp.; assembly: GCA_964533305.1. Classification (GTDB taxonomy): domain Bacteria; phylum Pseudomonadota; class Gammaproteobacteria; order Steroidobacterales; family Steroidobacteraceae; genus UBA964. The sequence continues at coordinate 23,066 of CAZHLL010000007.1, read as the reverse complement.
TCGAACTACTGCGTGAGAGATTGCAAAACGCCTTGCGGCCGAGCCTGCTCGAGATTCGCGACGATAGCGCGCTGCATGTGGGGCACGCGGGCGCACGCGAAGGTGGCGGACATTTCCACGTCACCATCGCGAGCCAGTCCTTTGCAGATCAGGGCACGCTGGCGCGGCATCGCCTCGTGTACGCCGCCGTCGCGGACCTGATGCCTCACACCATCCACGCCTTGTCCATCGATGCACGCTTGCCGGCATAATGCACCTCTCGCGGTTAACCGCCTCTACCATGGAAACTCGTATGACTCGTTCACACCTTGTTGCCCTGCTTTGCGCCGTCATGCTGGCTGGCTGCCAGAGCAAATCCGAGGCCAGCGACCCTGCGGGTCCGCCGGTGGCAACGGTGGATGGGGAACCCATCAGCCGCAGTTTGTATGATTTTTTCATCAAGGCTTCAAGTGGCCAATCGAGTGACGAGCTCTCGGCCGAACAGCGCGAGCAAGTGCTCGATTCATTGATCAGTCTGCAGTTGCTCGCGACGCAGGCACGCAAGCAAGGGCTCGACCAAAAGACAGAACTTTTGGGTGAGCTGCAGCTGGCCGAGCTCGATGTGCTGCAGCGGGCGATCGTCCAATCCTACTTGCAGGACAAGACACCCACTGAGCAAGAACTGCGCGCTGAATACGATGCGCAGATCGCGCAGATGGCACCCAATGAATATCGGGCACGGCATATTTTGGTGCCGACCGAAACAGCCGCCAACGACATCCTGGCCCGTCTCAAAAAGGGCGAGCGTTTCGAAACGCTCGCGCGAGAATCGCTCGACTCCTCACGCGACCAGGGTGGTGATCTCGGCTGGTTCAGCCCAAGCGCCATGGTGAAGCCGTTTGCCGATGCGGTCATGGCGCTCGGCAAGGGCGAAACCACGGCGGCACCCGTGCAATCGCAATTTGGTTGGCATGTGATTCGGGTGGATGACATTCGCAGCACCGAGCCACCCCCGTTTGAGCAGGTACAACAACAACTCAATCAATCGGTGCTCGCCAAAAAATTCCGCGCTTACACCGACGAATTGAAGAAAGCCGCGAAGATCGAACGTAGCTTGCCGGAGATCGCCGAGACCGCCCCGGCGGAACCGGCCACCGGATCGGCTGCCGAGCCTGCCGCTGCGGGTGCCGGTGACGCCGCCAACTAAAAGTTCGCACGATCAAGCTATGCGCTAGCTCGATCGCGACGGTGGGCGGCGACTGTTCAAGATATCGAGCAGCGCCGCCTCATCGAGAATGGGGACCCCCAAGGATTCCGCCTTGGCCAGCTTTGATCCGGCATCGGCGCCAGCGACAAGATAGCTCGTTTTCTTGGACACACTGCCTGCCGCGCGCGCGCCAAGCACGCGTAGCGCATCCTCGGCAGCATCACGGCTCAGGCTCTGCAGGGTTCCGGTCAACACGAAACTGAGCCCTGCCAGAGGCTGATCCGTCACGGCCGCTCTTGGCTCAGCAGCGGGCCACTGCACCCCCGCGAGGCGTAATTGCCGGATGACGTTCTGATTTTCCGCCCGACCAAAGAATTCAACCAACTGCGTGGCCACCACCGGCCCCACATCGGGTACCTGCTGGATCTGCTCGAGATCCGCTGCCATCAAGGCCTCGAGCGTGCCGAAATACCGCGCCAAGGCGACCGCCGTCGCCTCACCCACCTCGCGAATACCGAGTGCGAACAAGAAGCGGGCCAAGGTGGTCGATTTGGCATGGTCGATCGCCGCAAGAACATTGTCGGCAGATTTTTCGCCCATGCGCTCAAGCGAAGCCAACTGCTCGCGAGTCAGAGCAAAGATATCCGCGGGAGTGGTCACGAGCTCCGCATCGACCAATTGCTCGATCAATTTTTCGCCGAGCCCTTCGATATCAAGTGCGCGCCTTGCAGCAAAATGCCGAAGCCGTTCTTTACGCTGAGCCTTGCAACTGAAATCACCGGTGCAGCGCGCGACCGCCGCATCCGCTTCACGCCTCACAGCGGCGCCGCAGACGGGACAATGATCCGGCAGGACCACGGCTCTCGCCGATGACGGCCGACGCTCAAAGATGACACGGGCAATCTCAGGGATGACATCCCCTGCTCGCCGAACCACGACGGTATCGCCGATTCGCACGTCTTTGCGCTCGATTTCGTCCATGTTGTGCAGCGTGGCATTGCTCACGGTCACACCGCCCACCGCAACCGGCACCAATCTGGCGACCGGCGTCAGCGCACCCGTGCGCCCGACCTGAAACTCGACATCACGCACCTGCGTCGTTGCCTCTTCCGCGGGAAACTTGTGTGCAACCGCCCAGCGCGGTGCTCGAGACAAAAAACCGAGCCGCGCTTGCGACGCGAGCGCGTCCACTTTGTAGACCACACCGTCGATGTCATAGCCCAAGCCGGTACGTCGCTGCTGCAAAGTTGAAAAATAACTGAGACAGCCAGAAGCGCCCTGCACCTGCGCAATTTCGGGTGAAACTCTAAGGCCTAATTCTTTGATCCACGCCAGTGTCGCTGTATGTGTGATAGGAATATCGGCGCCTTCGACGCTACCGAGCGCATAAAAGAATACATCAAGCGGCCGTTTCGCGGTGATTGCCGGATCCAATTGGCGCAGGCTGCCCGCTGCCGCATTGCGCGGATTGGCAAACGGCTTTTCACCGCTCTCGCTCGCCAGGCGATTCAGGCGTTCAAAGCCGACACGGGGCATGAAAACCTCCCCGCGCGCCTCGAGCAGCGCGGGCGCAGGGCCGCGCAAAACCAGCGGCAACGAGCGAATGGTACGCACATTGGCGGTGACATCCTCACCCGTCATGCCGTCACCCCGCGTCGCGGCACGGGTGAGTTTGCCGTGCTCGTAAATCACGGAGATGGCAAGGCCATCGAGTTTTGGCTCCGCCGAGTAGGTCACAGCGGGTGCGTCATCCTCGAGCTCAAGACGCTCGCGCACCCGTCGGTCAAAGGCGACCACCTCGTCATCCGAGAAGGCATTGTCAAGCGACAACATCGGCAGACGATGGCGCACGCTCGCAAACTCGTCGCTGGGTGCGCCCCCGACCCGTTGAGTGGGCGAGTCCAAAGAAATCAGCTCGGGATGTTGCGTCTCAAGCTCACGCAGTTCGCGCAGCAGCGCGTCCCACTCCGCATCGCTGATCAGCGGATCATCGAGCACATAGTAACGATGGTTATGGAATTCGATCTGCTTACGCAGTGCATCGACTCGAGCGGCGGCGTCGGTCGCGATGCCCATTCACATGCTCAATGCGAGGACGATCCCGCCTCGCGGCGCATCTCCGCGAGTTTGGCTTCCGTCAATGGCTGACCACGCCCATCCTGTAACTCACCACGCACCCGTTGTGCCAATGTGTGTCCGACGAGCAGCAACTTATCAACGGCATCGCGCCCCGGCAGCGGACCGGGCAGTACAGCAAAAAGGTTGAGTCCACGAAATAGCGAAGCATCCATGTTGTCGAGATGGAAGGTCCCCGGTTGAGTCAGGCTGGCCGCACTCATCAATACCCGCCCATCCGCCACCGGTCGATGGAAGATATCCATCTCGCCGTAAACGAAGCCTTCACCTTGCAAGGCTTGGCGCAAGCTCGCACCCGTAAAGCGCTCGCCCCCCTTGCCGACGATGCGCAACCCCACCACGCGTCGTTGATCTTCGGGTGGCCATTCAATGCGCACCACCGGCTGCGAAGCGCTGCCGACGAGCTCGTCTGACAATGGCTCGATAGTCGCCGCCGGCGGCAATGGCGCCGCCACCGGTGCCAACGATGCCAACGGTTCCGAGGAGACGCCAATTTCGCGCGCTGGCCCAATGACACCCTCATCGGGCAAGTCGTCCTCGATCTCAGTCCCCTTGATCGCAATCGGGACGGGCGCGACGCGCTCTTCAGCCTTGCTCGACTCGGCATCGGCGTTGGCTTTGGAGGACAGCAGGGATGCCCAGCGATCGTCGAAGTCATCGCGCGCAGACATACTCGGTACATCAATATCCGCGTCGCCGCTAGGTTCAATAGCAGCTGCGATAGCAGGCTTGATGGCAGGCGGCGCGGACTCTGGGTGCGACTCCGCGTGACTGACGAGCACGTCAGCCACGTCATCGGGACCCGCGACATGGGCCTCATCGGCCTTGCGGGCACGCCAACGCTGTACCAACTCCCAAAGAATCAAAACCGTGATGACAGCGGCGCCGAGCACCAGTAGAGAGAGCCGTAAATCCGCGGTCAAAGTTTGAATGAGATCCTGCACGGCGATCGCACCCGATCAACTGGCGGCCAACCTGACCGCTTCGTCCACGTCCACCGCCACCAATCGCGAGACGCCCGGCTCATTCATGGTCACACCCAACAGCTGCGAGGCGAGTTCCATCGTCGACTTGTTGTGCGTGATGAAAATGAACTGTACGCGATGGGCCATTTCCCGAACGATATCGCAAAACCGACCGACATTGTTCTCATCGAGCGGCGCGTCGACCTCGTCCAACAGGCAGAAAGGCGCCGGGTTGAGTTCAAAAATCGAAAACACCAGCGCCACGGCAGTCAGTGCCTTTTCGCCGCCTGAGAGCTGCGAAATTGTCACGTTGCGCTTGCCCGGCGGGCGCGCCATGACCGAAACCCCCGCCTCAAGCGGATCTTCACCTACGAGCTCAAGATAAGCGTGACCACCGCCAAAGAGTCGCGGGAATTTCTCTTGCAGACCGGCGTTGATACGGTTGAAGGTATCTTCAAATCGCGTACGCGTTTCCTGATCGATCTTGCGCATCGCCTCTTCCAACGTGGATAGCGCGGAAGTCAGGTCGGCAAATTGGCGATCCAGGTATTCTTTGCGTTCGGTGTTCTCAGCGAGCTCATCGATCGCAGCGAGATTCACCTGCCCAAGTTTTTCGATGTCGGTCCGAGTTGTCACGAGCTCCGACTCCCACTCGCCCACCGACGCCTCGGGCGTGAGCGATGCCAAGACCGCTGCAAGCTCGAACTGCGTAGCGGCAAACTGTTCCGCAATCGCCTCGCGACGTACCCGGGTTTCCTGTGCCGCCAATCGGGCCTGCTCGCTCGCCTCACGCGCCGTCGTCACGCGCTGCTCGGCTGCCTGACGCTTGGCGTCCAAAGATTGCAGCTCGGCGTCGGCCTCCTCCATCGCCCGTCGCGCCTGCGCGAGCTCCGTTTCAACCTCAAGTCGGCGCGTCAGCAAAGAGGCCAAATTTTGCTCAAGTTCGATGATCGGTGAATCGGCGCCCGCAAGGTCTGACTCAAGCGTCGCCACTTTCTCCGTGATCAGCGTGCGCTGCTCGCCCGCGCGGGTAAGACCGGTCTGCATCGACCCGAGTGCCGTGCGGCGACCCTCTGCACGGACCAAGAGGTCACGAGCCACCAGCTGGGCTGACTGGGCTGCGGCACGAGCCAAATTCAGGGTCTCACGCAGCTCCTCGCGCTCCACCTCAAGCTCACCGCGCTGGCCATCGAGCTCAGCCAGCGCCTCGCGACCGCGATCGAGTTCAGCCCGAGCACGCGCCAAGGCCTCATCGGCCTGTGCCATCTCGCGCTGCACTTCCTGCGCCTCGACATCCAACCGCTGACGCCGCGCCACCGATTCCTGCATCCGCGCACGTGATGCCTCCAGCTGACCGAGCACATCCGCATGCGAGCGATGTGCCGCCTGGATCTGTGCCTGCACTTCATCGCGCGTGCGTTCGGCCGCCAACATGCCCGCGCGCACTTGCTGCAAGCTAGCCTCGGCGTCGACGACAGACTTTTCTTTGATCTCGAGCGCATCACGCAATTCCTTGAGTCGCTGCTCGCGCTCAAGGACGCCAGAGTGCTCATCATCGCCACGCGCAATCCGCAACCAATGCCGCCCAACCCACTCGCCCGAGCGAGTGATCAAGGATTGACCATCAGCGAGCGAGCCGCGTACCGCCAGCGCCTGCGCGAGGCTGTCGACCACTCGAACCCCATGCAACCACTCAAGCAGCACTGCAGGACCACGCACATGACTCTGCAACGAATCGCCCGCACCCGCTGCCACGACAGCCGAATCGGTATCGCGTGACTCGATCAGGACCAGACTACCCCGATCGACCGAGGCCAAAGAATCCACCAGCGGGTCGAGCGCATCGGCGCAGACCGCTTCGAGGTAATCACCGAGCACGGTTTCCACTGCACGCTCGAAACCCGCATCCACGGAGAGGCTTTCGGCGAGTCGCGCCCGATCCGCGAGCCCCCGGCTTTGCAGCCACTCATCCATCCCGCCATCAGATCGTCCGAGTGCAGCCCGCTGCAACGCCTCGATCGACATGAGCTCGGCGCGGGATTTTTCGCGCTGTTGGCGCGTCTGCTCGAGGTGGCTTTCCGCTTGTAACTGCTGTGCACGCAGGCCCTGCACTTCAGCGAGCGCGCTATCGAGGCGCCGCGAGAGGCCATCGGCCGCGTCACGTGCGGCCGACTCGCGCTGACCGAGCTCGGTCAATTGACCCTGGCTTTCCTGCGCAATCAGATTGTCGCGTTCAATATCGAGCCGGTCACGCTGCGCGCGCAAGCGACGCAATTGATTTTCCAGTTGTTCGATACGCGCCTGCTCCACCTGTACAGTCTGGTTGGAGCGCCCGAGCTGTTGATTGAACGACTCCCAACGCTGCTGCCACGCCGCCTGGGCTTGCTCGGCCGCCTGCAACTTCGCGGTCGCCTCGGACTCTTTGGCCTGCGCGGACTCGACCTCGGGCCCAAGGCGCGCCAGCTCTTCGCGAATACTGGCGAGCTCCGCCTCGTCCCGCTCGATCTGGGCGGCCAAAGATTGCAGCGTCTGCCGCGATTCCTGCAATTCGTTACGCTTGCGGTCACGGGTCTCGCGCGCAAACTGCACCTGGCTTTCCGTGCGGGAGATATCGGCACCGATGGCGTAGTACCGCCCCTGCACCTCGGAGACGGCCTCATTGCGCTCGGCGTGGAAGTTACGTTGGGTTTCGATCGCCGCCTCGGCCGAGCGCAGATCCGCAAGCGCCGCCTGCATGGCAAGCTCGGTCTCGCGCATGGCAGAGTCCTGCACCTCCGCACCGCTATCGAGATCACGCAAACGCAAAGCCAGAAGCTCGGCTGTCAGCTGTCGTTCCCGCTCTTTCAAAGATTGATATTTTTTGGCGATGCTGGCCTGCCGCTGCAGGTGTCGGATCTGCTTGTCGATTTCATCGCGCAAATCCTGCAAGCGCTCCAGGTTTTCGCGGGTGTCACGAATCCGGCTTTCGGTTTCCTTGCGCCGCTCCTTGTACTTGGAAATCCCCGCCGCCTCTTCAATGAAAGCCCGCATATCATCGGACTTGGCTTCGATCACTCGCGAGATCATGCCCTGCTCAATGATGGCATAACTGCGCGAGCCGAGACCGGTGCCCAAAAACAATTGGGTGATGTCCTTGCGGCGGCAGCGCGCACCATTGATGAAGTAGCCGCTCGACCCGTCGCGCGAAACCTCGCGCCGCAGTGCAACCTCGGCAAACGCCGCGTAGTTGCCGCCGATCTTGCCATCCGAATTATCGAATACGAGTTCGACCGACGCCTTGCCCACGGGCTTGCGGGCGCTCGAGCCGTTGAAGACGACGTCCGCCATCGAATCGCCGCGCAAATGTTTGGCGGACAACTCGCCCATGACCCAACGAACCGCATCGATAACGTTGGATTTACCGCAACCATTGGGGCCCACCACGCCGGTGAGATTGCTCGGGAACGTGACGGTGGTGGGGTCCACAAAGGACTTGAAGCCAGCCAGCTTGATCTTGGTCAAACGCATCGTGTGAAATGTCTCCGCGGCGACTCCGCGCCGGCAAGCCGCGTAGTGTAAATTAATCGGCCTGTCATCGTCCTCCTATAGGATCATCAGCTTCATGACTCAGAGCTCTTATCAGCACCTTGACACGTTCCCGAATCCGCAGCAGGACATCGATTACACGATCCGCATGTCCATCCCGGAGTTCACCTGCCTCTGCCCGAAAACCGGTCAACCGGACTTCGCGACCTTTGAGCTCGAATACGTGCCGGACAAGCTTTGCGTGGAACTGAAATCACTCAAACTCTACATGGGATCATTCCGCGATCGCGGGGCTTTCCATGAGGCGATCACGAACGAAATTGCCGCTGATTTAGCCCGACTGACGGCGCCAAGATTCCTTCGGCTCACCGGCAAGTTCAATGTGCGTGGCGGTATCTACACGACCATCGTCGCAACTCGTCAGCAGCCGGGTTGGACGGCCCCCGCCCCGGTGGCCCTACCCTGAGGGTCTCCACTAAAGGACAAAGTACCGCTATACTTTCAGGTCCCCTCAGCGCCTCACACGAGAAAAGGAGCGCCTGATGCCGGCCAAAAAACCTGCCGCAGAGACCCAACGAAAAGTCACCACAGCGACCCAATCAGACAGAACAAGCCAGAAGATGACGAAGACCCCTGCCAGCGAGACCCCAGCCAAAACCGCCAGCAAAGCCGCGGCGGCCGCCAAACCCGCTAAAAAGAAGGCGGCGGAGCCGGGGTCCCCCGCGAGTGCGGCGCCGACCTCAACGACGCCACCCACAACAGGGGTGGTCGCGACCTACGTACAGCGCAATCCACGGCCGATCGTTGTCGAGAGCGATGACGGCGATGAGGACAGCAATCTGCTGACGGGGCCACGCAATGTGCAGCCCTATATCGCCAAGCGTGGCGAGCAATACATGAGCCGGGAACAGCTCGATCACTTTCGAACCATCCTGGAGATCTGGAAGCGCGATCTCATGGTGGAAGTGGATCGCACCGTCTCGCACATGAAGGACGAAGCGGCCAACTTCCCCGATCCCAACGACCGGGCCACTCAGGAAGAGGAATTCAGCCTCGAGCTGCGTACCCGCGACCGCGAGCGCAAACTCATTCGCAAGATTGAGGAAGCGCTGGCTCGCATCGAGGATGGCTCCTACGGATATTGTCTCGAGACCGGCGAAGAAATTGGCATCAAGCGCCTTGAGGCCCGCCCGGTGGCCACCTTGAGCCTGGAAGCTCAGGAGCGGCGTGAGCGGCGCGAAAAACAATATGGCGACCGCGACGATCGTTACCGATAAGCCCTATTTCGACTGAGCCGCGCCCTCCCGAGGCTGAGTCCCCGCCCGCTCAGTGACCTATATCGGCCGTTTCGCCCCCTCACCGAGCGGCCCCTTGCACATGGGGTCGCTGCTAGCGGCCATCGGCAGTGCCTTGGATGCCCTGCATCACAATGGCAGCTGGCTGTTGCGGATGGAGGATCTTGATCCGCAACGATCAAAAGCCGAGTTTGAACACCGTATCCTCGAGCAACTGGATGCGCACGGGCTCACGGTGCCGCTTGCCGGCATGATGCGCCAGAGCACTCGCACCGCGACCTATCGGGCGGCGCTTGCGCCCTTGCAGGCGCGCGGGCTGCTGTTCGCCTGCGACTGCACGCGCGCGCAACGTCTCGCGCAGGCCGATGCCTGCTGCGAGCGACGCTGTCGGGACACACAACGAGACCCTGAAAAGAGCGCACTGCGCGCAGATCTAACCCAACTTTTGGCCGCCGAAATCAAAGATCACAATCTGGGTCGCATTTTCTTTGATCCCGCCCGTCATCGCGATGTGGTCGTGTGGCGTCGGGATGGGGTTGCGGCCTATCACCTCGCCGTCGTGGTCGATGATGCCGCCCAAGGCGTCACCGATGTGGTCCGGGGTGCCGATCTCGCTGACAGCGTGCCCTGGCAATACGCCTTGCAGACCTTGCTCGGTTTGCCGATCCCGCGCTATCTCCATCTGCCGGTGCTGACGGATGCCGATGGTCGGAAACTCTCAAAGCGAGACCATGCCGCGCCCATCGGCGTCGCCGATGCACCGCAGGCCATACGGAATGTGCTTCGGTGGTTGCGACAAGACGCCCCACCACCCGGGCTCACCGTCAAAGAAATACTGCGGTGGTCCGCCTCGAGGTGGGCGCCGGACCGGTTTCAGGGAATCACGCAGCTCCCGATCCCCTGATCGGGAGCTGCTGCCTGATCGTCCGCTAATGCCTTAGCGAGGCTCGACGTCCTTGATGGACAAGCGCACACGACCCTGTCGGTCCACTTCAAGCACCTTGACCTTGACCACATCGCCTTCCTGCAGCTTGTCCGAGACTTTCTCGACGCGCTCGTTGGAGATTTGCGAAATGTGGACCAGACCATCGCGGCCTGGCAGGATGGTGACGAAGGCACCGAAATCCATGAGTCTCGCGACTCGGCCTTCGTAGACCCGGCCGACCTCGACGTCCGCCGTGATCAGCTCGATCCGCGCTTGCGCTTCGCGACCGGCTGCGCCATTGACCGATGCAATGCGTACCGTGCCATCGTTTTCAATGTCGATGGTGGTGCCGGTTTCTTCGGTGATCTGCCGGATAACCGCGCCACCCTTGCCGATGACGTCGCGAATCTTCTCGGGGTCGATCTTCAAAGTAATGATGGAAGGCGCCCACTCCGACATATCGGCACGCGGCGAGGAGATGACCTTGTTCATTTCGCCAAGGATATGCAATCGTCCCGCTTTGGCTTGCTCGAGCGCAACTTTCATGATCTCGGGGGTGATGCCCTCGACCTTGATGTCCATCTGCAGTGTCGTCACGCCATCGGCCGTACCTGCGACCTTGAAATCCATGTCGCCAAGATGGTCTTCATCACCGAGGATGTCGGTCAGCACCGCATAGCGCCCACCCTGCAAGACGAGACCCATTGCCACACCCGCAACCGGCGCCTTGAGCGGCACACCCGCATCCATCATCGCGAGCGACGCACCGCAGACCGTGGCCATGGACGAAGAGCCGTTCGACTCGAGAATTTCCGACACCACGCGGATGACGTAGGGGAATTTTTCCATGTCGGGCATCACGGCCGCGACACCACGGCGGGCCAGATTGCCGTGACCGATCTCACGCCGCTTCGGCCCACTCATCATGCCGGTCTCGCCCACCGAAAATGGCGGGAAGTTGTAATGCAACATGAAGGGCTCGCGACGCTCACCATCCAAGGCATCAATGATTTGCGCATCGCGGCCTGTGCCGAGCGTGGTCACGACCAAGGCCTGAGTTTCGCCGCGGGTGAAGAGGGCTGAACCATGGGTGCGCGGCAACACGCCAACACGGATGTTGATCGGACGCACGGTGGTGGCATTGCGCCCATCGATACGCGGCTCACCGTTCAAAATACGCTCGCGAACAATACGGCTTTCGAGTTTGAAGAGCTCATCGTCCACCGCATCGGCGGAGAACTTGGCACCCTCACCGCCCGAGAGCGCCTCAACGACTTGTTTCTTGATCTCGCCTACGCGGGCGTAACGCGTTTGCTTCTCGGTGATGCGATAGGCCTCGGCAAGAGGCGCGCGGGCGGCTGCGTCAACGGCCTGCTCAAGCTCCGCTGTCGCGGCGCTCGGCACCCACTCCCAACGCGTCTTGCCGCACTCGGCTACCAATTCATTGATGGCCTTGATCGCCACCTGCATCTGCTCGTGACCAAAGACCACGGAGCCCAACATGATCTCTTCACTGAGAACGCTCGCCTCGGACTCGACCATCATGACGCCGTCCTTGGTGCCGGCAACCACGAGGTTCAGCGCGGATTCTTTGAGCTCGCGTGCGGTGGGGTTCAGGAGATACTGACCATCTTTGTAACCGACCCGCGCTGCGCCGATGGGGCCGTTGAAAGGCACGCCGGAGAGGGCGAGTGCCGCAGACGCACCGACCATGGCCGGAATGTCGGCATCGATCTCGGGATCGAGCGAAACAACCGTCGCAACGACCTGCACTTCGTTGTAGAACCCATCCGGAAACAGCGGACGAATCGGACGATCGATGAGACGCGAAGTCAGAGTTTCCTTCTCGGTGGGCCGACCCTCGCGCTTGAAAAATCCGCCCGGGATGCGTCCCGCCGCGTAGGTCTTTTCTTGATAGTTGACCGTCAGCGGAAAGAAATCGCGACCCGGTGCCGCCTGCTTGGCAGCGACGGCGGTGCAGAGCACCACGGTATCGCCGAGGGAAACCACAACCGCGGCGCTCGCCTGACGAGCCATTTCGCCCGTTTCGATAGTCAGGGTGTGGGCGCCGTATTGAAAGGATTTTTTGAATGCAGACACGTGTAAAAACCTCAATGAATATACTGGAGAATGCCGCGGTGGGCTGGTCTCAAAAAGTGGTCATCGACCAACGACTCAAACGAAAAGGCCGCGCTTTCTTTCGAAATGGCGCGGCCTTGAGCCGTGGGTTGCTTAGCGACGCAACCCCAGTCGCTGTACGACTTCCTGGTACTTTTGCGGCTGGCGTGACTTGAGATAATCGAGCAGCTTGCGACGCTGGTTAACCAGCTTCACCAAGCCGCGACGCGAAGAGTGGTCTGCCGCATGCGAAGCAAAATGCTGACCCAGACCGGTGATCCGCTCGGAGAGCAATGCAATTTGCACCTCGGGGGAACCGGTATCTTTGGCTGCGCGCTGAAACTGCGCCATGATTCCGCTTTTCTTGTCTGTACTGAGCGCCATTAAAAAATCCTTTTGCCGACTGATATTTAGCCCGTATTTGTGGGCGCGCATTGTACTCTCAGGGCGCAGCCGCGACAAGACGTTTCGGTGCGATCCCAGCGCCGCCCAAGCCCTGTCCGAGACCCAAAAACTCGCCAGCCGGACCGAGCAACACCAGTAACTCACCGCTGCCGTAGTCCGCGCCCGGTACCTGGATGCTTTGACCATGCAGCAGATGACGCCGCGCATGGCTGTCCAAGCTGACCTGACGCAACTGCGGCAGCACCTCCGCGGGTCCGAGCAAGGGAGGCCAATCCCCTCTCGCGCACGCCTCTTCGATTTGCGTCAATGTCAGCATGCCGGCCTGCGGAAAAGGCTGCACGCGCTCGCGGCGCAGGTGCGTGACATGCCCCACGGTACCGAGCGCACGAGCGATGTCCTCGGCGAGCACCCTCACGTAGGTACCCTTGCCGCACTCCACCTCACACACGAGCGTGTCGCCCACTCGCTCAGCGAGGAGACGCGTGATGCGAATGGGACGCGGCGCACGCTCGACGGTCTTGCCGGCGCGAGCCAGCTTGTAGAGCGGCTGACCGCCCTGCTTGATGGCCGAATACATCGGCGGTACCTGCCAGGATTCGCCCACAAACGACTCGATCACCTGCTGCAAAGCGCGGGGATCTGCGGGTGGCACGGGCTGCTCTTCGACGATGGCGCCCTCGACATCCCCTGTCGCCGTGCGCGAACCGAGCGCGACGGTGAAGCGATACAGCTTGTCACCCTCGAGAATGGCGCCGGCCAACTTGGTCGCCTCGCCAAGACAAATCGGCAACATACCGGTCGCCAAGGGATCGAGACTGCCGACGTGCCCCGCCTTGACGCCACCGAGCAAACGCCGCACCCGCTGGGTCGCGGCGCTCGAAGACAAACCCAACGGCTTATCGAGAAGAAGGATCCCGTCCCGCATCGCGAGCTTCGTCACCCTGTGCCGGTGAGTCCTGATCCTGATGTCCTGATTGATCCTGTCGAACGGCCCGATCGATCAATTGGGTCAATTCGGCGGCGCGCTCGATGCTCGAGTCAAAGCTGAACTCAAGTCTTGGCGCATGACGCAGGCTGAGGCGGCGGCCCACTTCGCCGCGCAGATATCCGGCAGCCCGAGCAAGCCCCGCCTGAATGGGCTCTGGATCCCGCGCTACGCCGAAGGGCACATACAGCACCCGGGCGAGACTCATGTCCGAGGTAACCTCCACCGCCGTAATGGTCACGGTACCCACCCGCGGATCGCGAACCTCACGACTGATCAGCTCAGCCAAAGTCCGTTGGATTTCAGCCTCGATACGTCGTTGGCGGGCTTGACCGGCCATTACTCGATGGCGCGCGCCACCTCGACGCGCGCATAGCACTCGATCTGATCACCGGCACGTACGTCCTGGTAATTTTTGACCCCGATGCCGCACTCGGTGCCCGCCCGAACCTCGGCCACGTCGTCCTTGAAGCGACGCAGCGACTCGAGTGCGCCTTCAAAGATCACGACATTGTCACGCAAGACACGGATCGGGTTGTTGCGCTTGACCGAGCCCTCGACCACGAGGCAACCGGCCACGACGCCGAACTTGCTGGAGCGGAACACGTCGCGAACTTCGGCCGTGCCGACGATCTGCTCGCGCACCTCAGGCGACAAGAGACCACTCATGCGCTGCTTCACATCATCGATGGCTTCATAGATGATGGAAAAGTAACGCACATCCAGACCCGTATCTTTGACCGCTTGTCGTGCCCCTGAATCGGCGCGCGTGTTGAAGCCAAGGATAAAAGCGTTGGATGCGGCTGCAAGCTGCACGTCCGAGGCCGTAATGCCACCCACGCCGCTTGCGATCACCTTGACCTGCACCTCGTCGGTGGAGAGCTTCATCAAAGAATCACGCAACGCTTCGGCACTACCCTGCACATCCGCCTTGATGACGACGCCAATGACGCCCGCTTTTTCTTCGGTCATCTGCGAGAACACATCCCCGACGGCGGCGGCTTGCTTGGCCAGCTTGACATCGCGGAACTTGCCCTGACGATATAGGGCGACTTCACGCGCCTTGCGCTCGCTTTCGACCGCCACGAACTCATCGCCCGCATTCGGTGCGCCGGAAAGACCCAGCACCAACACGGGCATGGAGGGCTTGGCCTCCTGCACGGCTTTGCCCGTCTCGTCGAACATGGCACGCACGCGACCGAACTCCTGGCCCGCAATGATCGGATCACCATGCTTGAGCGTGCCTTTCTTGACGAGCACCGTGGCCACGGCACCGCGGCCCTTTTCAACACTCGCCTCAATGATGAGCCCGCTCGCGAGCCCCTCTACGGGCGCCGAGAGCTCTAAGACTTCGGCTTGCAGCAGAATCGCATCGAGCAACTGATCGATGCCTTCACCGGTGTGTGCCGACACATTCACGAACATATTGTTGCCACCCCACTCTTCGGGGATGACTTCCTGTTTGGAGAGCTCGGTCTTGACGCGCTCGGGGTCGGCGTCGTGCTTGTCAATTTTATTGACCGCCACCACGATCGGCACTTCGGCCGCGCGCGCATGCTGGATCGCCTCAATAGTCTGCGGCATGACGCCATCATCCGCGGCCACCACCAGCACCACCACGTCCGTCGCCCGCGCACCGCGCGCACGCATAGCCGTGAAGGCGGCGTGACCGGGTGTATCAAGGAAAGTGACGCCGCCCTTTGAGGTTTGCACATGGTAGGCGCCAATGTGCTGGGTGATGCCGCCCGCCTCACCAGAAGCCACTTTGGCCTTGCGGATGTAATCGAGCAGTGACGTTTTGCCGTGATCGACGTGACCCATGACCGTGACGACTGGTGCACGCGAGACTTTTTCGGCGGCATCGGCGGCACGCTCACCCTGCAGATCCTCTTCGATCTGATCTTCTTTGAGCGCCTTGGCGGTATGGCCCATTTCTTCGACCACCAACATCGCCGTATCCTGATCGATCGGCTGATTGATGGTCGCCATCACACCCATGTTAAACATGGCTTTGATGACCTCGGTGGCCTTGACCGCCATCTTTTGCGCAAGCTCCTGCGGCGTGATGGTTTCACCGATGGTGACTTCACGCACCACCGGGGCTGTCGGCAATTCGAAGGCGTGACGGGTCTCGATACCGACCGGCGTCTTGCGTTCACGAACCCTCTTCTTTTTCTTGAGCCGTGAACTTGCATCCCCACTGACATGCAGCTCGGCACGACCGTAACGCGTACGTCGATCACGGTCGGCATCCGCCCCCCGTGCCGCACGCGCTGGCTCCGCCGGCCGCGCATCCACCGGTGCAACGGTCGCCGGTGCACGTTGTTTTTCCTGCTCGCCACGCTCACGCTCTTCGGCAAGCCGACGGGCGTCCTCCGCAGCCCGACGCGCGGCTGCTTCTTCCTCAAGCCGACGACGATTTTCCGCCTCCATGCGCTCGGCTTCACGTCGCTCGTTCTCGACGCGCTCACGCTCAAGACGCGCTGCTTCTTCGGCGGCCCGCTTTTGCTCCTCGGTCTCCTCCGGCTGCGCCTTGCTCTGCTCCTCGAGCACATCCCGCTTGACGTAAGTGCGCTTGGTACGCACTTCGACATTGACCGTGCGCGCGCGCCCGGCGGTCCCCGCGAGCTTGATCTCGCTTTGACGCTTGCGCTGCAAGGTGATCTTGCGCGGTGCAGCCACCGTGCCGGTGGCTTCTGCCGTCTGGCCGTGACTGCGCCGCAAATGGGTGAGCAGCTCGAGCTTGGCCTCATCGCTGATCACATCCTGCGGCCCACTGACCTGGATGCCCGCCTGCTCAAGCTGCACTAGCAGCTTGTCCACAGGAACTTTGAGCACCTCGGCGAATTGGGCAACGGTTACATCGGCCATATCTTCAATCCTTCCGCAATCAGCCGGCTGACTCCGCAAACCAATGTTCGCGTGCCTTCATGATGAGCTTGCCTGCCTCCTCGGCAGTCAGACCCTGAATATCGAGCAAATCGTCCACCGCCTGCTCGGCGAGATCTTCCCGCGTACGCACCCCGCGACTCGCGAGCGCAAGGGCAAGATCCGGCTGCATCCCCTCGAGCAGCAAGAGATCATCGGCCGGTAGCTGCGAGTCGAGGCTTTCCTCGGAGGCGATCGCCTGCGTGAGCAACACATCGCGCGCGCGGCTGCGCAGCTCCTGCACCATGTCGTCGCCGAATTCTTCGATCGCCATGAGCTCCGACTGCGGCACATAGGCAATTTCTTCGACCGTGGAAAAGCCTTCCTGCACCAGAATCGAGGCGACGTCTTCATCGACATCCAACTGCTTCATAAAGCTCTCGACCAAGGTGCGGGCCTCGGACTCGCTCTTCGCCTCGGCGTCCGACTCGGTCATGACATTGAGCTCCCAACCCGTCAGCTGACTGGCGAGGCGAATGTTCTGACCGCCGCGACCGATGGCCTGCGACAGCTTTTCTTCGGAGACCGCGATGTCCATGCTGTGGGATTCCTCATCCACCACGATGGAGATCACCTCTGCGGGCGACATGGCGTTGATGACGAACTGCGCTGGGTTGTCATCAAAGGGGATGATGTCCACACGCTCGCCAGCGATTTCATTGGAGACCGCCTGCACGCGCGAACCGCGCATGCCTACGCAGGCCCCCACGGGATCAATCCGCGGATCGTTGCTGCGCACGGCAATCTTGGCACGAATGCCGGGGTCACGCGCGGCGCCCAAAATCTGGATGAGGTTCTGCCCCACCTCGGGCACCTCGAGCTTGAACAGCTCGATCAAAAATTCAGGTGCAGCCCGAGTCAAAAACAGCTGCGGCCCCCGCGGCTCAGAGCGCACTTCGCGCAAGTAAGCCTTGATCCGATCCTGCGGTTTGACCTGCTCGCGGATGATCATGTCGGAGCGCGCCACGAAGCCCTCGGCGTTGCCGCCGAGATCGACAAAGATACCGTTGCGATCGACCCGCTTCACCACACCGGAGACGAGCTGCCCCACCCGATCCTGATACGCCTCGACCACCTGCGCCCGCTCGGCCTCGCGCACTTTTTGCACAATGACCTGCTTGGCCTGCTGCGCCGCGATGCGTCCGAATGCCACCGATTCCATCGGCTCTTCGACGTAACCACCCGCCTGCGCCTGCGGATTGACATCAAGGGCATCCTCGAGCCGCAACTCGCGATCGGGTACCTCAAGCTCGGTGGAATCGTCAGCGAAGACCTTCCAGCGGCGGAAGGTCTCGTATTGACCGCTCTTGCGATCAATGGCTACCCGCACGTCCCACTCTTCACCGTGCTTCTTGCGCGTTGCCGAGGCCAATGCCGCCTCGAGTGCCTCGAAGATCACTTCTTTGTCGACGCCCTTCTCGTTCGAGACCGCGTCCACCACCAACATGATTTCCTTGCTCATCGCTCTTCTATCCTCCACGCGCCGACGACGCCTAGCTCGCCAACCGTGCCTTGCCCAACTCGGTGAAACCCATGCTCACCGACTCTCCATCCACCTCAAGCTCAATCCCTGCTTCGCCCACGGCGCGCAGGGTACCCGTGTAACGCTTGCGACCTGCGCGGGCCTCGCGCAACTCGACCCAAACTCGTTCACCCACAAACCGCACAAAATGCGCGGGCTTGCGCAGCACCCGATCAAAGCCCGGTGACGACACCTCAAGGGTGTAGGCACCCGGCAGCGGGTCTTCTACATCCAGCAAGGCCGACACCTCACGGCTGACCCGCTCGCAGTCCTCAATGCCGATGTGCCCCTGCGCCGCATCGACGTGATCAATGAAGATCCGCAACACGCCCTGACGCACGGTCGCCGACCACTCCACATCGACCAGCTCGTATCCCAGCTGCTCGATGAGTGGCTCCAACAAGCTGATCAGCTCGTCCCGACCCGCGGCCGTCGCCATCGCCTCAACTCCTGCCTACCGATTCAATGACTGCGGGACGGTGACGAACAAAAAAGGGCCCCAAGGGCCCCATCCTGCCGCGCCGCGACCCCGGCCAGGGGACAGCACACTCACACAACCCGCTCGCCCAAAAAGAGCCCCTCGGCATGCCCAAAACAAAAGAGCCCCTCGGGGGGCTCCTACCTCAAGCAACCCCGGCCCGAAACCCGAGAGCGGCGGACCGGCGCACGACCCGAGGAGCCGTGCAATGCGCGATTCTAGCCGGATTCGCGCATTGACACAAACTCCCCGAACCCGAATGAGCTTAGGGCTGCAACCAGCGTGCGAGCCAGTCAGTCACTTCGCGATAGAAATAGCGGCTGTTTTCACCTTTCAAAATCCAATGATTTTCATCGGGGAACACCACCAGCCGGCTTTCCACCTGCTGCCGCTGCAGCACCGTCCAGTATTCGAGCGAGTTATTGAGCGGCACCCTAAAATCCTGCTCGCCGATGGTCACGAGCGTCGGTGTCTTGAAATCGGCGGCATAGCGAATCGGATTTTGCTCGCGCCAAACGGGGCCCTGCTCCCAGACGGGGCCGCCATTGTTGACCTCACGATGATAGACCCCGTCGCTCGTTCCCCACTGCGACTCGAGGTTGACGAGCCCAGCATGACTGACCAGGCAGCGGTAGCGGCGGGTGGTCGCCTGCATCCAGTTGGCCAAATGGCCGCCGTAACTCGCCCCGGCCGCACATTGACGGTCGCCATCAATGAAACCAAAGTCACGGATGGCGACATCCGCAGCCTGATTGATTTCCTCGGCCGCAGTCTTGAGCGGGTCGCCCTGGATGCTTTGCGCCGCAGCTTCACCAAAGCCGGTCGAGCCCGAATAGTTGGTGAGCAGCACCACATAGCCCGGTGCCGCCAACAAATGGTAGTTCCAGCGCAGCACCCACTGATCGCGCCACATGGTGTGCGGTCCGCCATGCATCAGCACCAGTAGCGGATATTTCTTTGAAGGATCGAACCCCGGCGGCTTTACCAGCATGTTGTGGATGCGCCGACCTTGGTCACTCTCGAACCAGAAATGCTCCAACGGCGCCAAATCGAGTGCGGCAGCCTGCGCGACGGCAAATTCCGTCAATCTTTGATGACCACCTGCGCGCAGATCGATCCGGACCACTTCCGGTGGCCGCGTGGCACTCTCAAAATTAGCCAGCAACACCGGCGTACCCTCGCTCGACACGGACAGTCCCGTGTAAACCCCGCTCTGGATCTCGAACACGGGCACCAACGGCGCACGGGCTCCCTCGCGCAGATTCAAGGCGAAGAGCTTTTCGTGGCCCGCCTGTTCGGCCAGAAAGTAAATCGTCCGCGAATCCGGACTCGGCGCAAAATCCCCCACATCCAGATCGGCGCCGCCCGTCAGGCTGCGCCCGCGCTCGAGCGCAGGCACCCCTGCGGAGCTTGACCAGTCGAAGGCCATGACCTCGGTGTTTTCGAATACTTTGTCGGTACGCAGACTGTGCGCAACCAGCAGCTGACGACCGTTGGGCGTGAACTGCGGTCGCGAAAAACTGTCAGCGCCGGGCCCATCCTCACTGAGGCGCTTCGGCTCGCCACCCTCGAGCGACACCCACCACAAGGCCGAAGACGTGAAGGCATAGGCGGCACGGTGTCGGTCCGTGCTCGCCACAAACACGAGACCTCGGCCATCCGGCGACCAGGCCACATCCACCACCTGGCCTCCGCTACCCGTGCGCGTGGCAAAGCCCGGCTGCGACGCGAGCTGCGTGCCGCGCAGCAACTCGCGAGGGTCCGCCTGCGGCTCGCCGTTTTCTTTGAGCTCAAGCACATGCAGGCGCGGCTCAAGATCATCCAGCCAGCGATCCCAGTTTCGGATCGGAAAGCCCTCATAAACCCGCGCGTTCCACTTGCGCGCCTTGCGCTCAGCCGCCTGTTTCGCGTTATCCGCCTCGCTCGTCACCCCCGGGTAATCCCGACCGGAGAAGGCAATACGCCGACCATCTGGGGAAAAGCGCGGCTCGCGCGCACCCAGCGTGAGCGAGGTCAGGCGTTGCGCCTCGCCGCCGGCTCGCAAATCGAGAAGATACAACTGCGGCTGATCGTCGCCTTCACGCCGGGCGGAAAACACCAGTCGGCCCGAGTCCGGTGACCACTCGACGCTGGATTCGCCACCACTCGTGGCCGTCAAGCGGCGGGGCGTCCCGCGGCCGTCGGTCTGCACCAACCACAGATCGCTGCGCTGCTCATCACGCGCATACGAGGGCTCGCTCACGGTGAAGACGGCCAGACGTCCATCCGGAGAGACAGTGGGCGCACCCACCCGAGGCATCAACCAAAGATCCTGATGGGTAATGACGCGCGGCGATGCCGCCTCGGCCTGCACACGCTCGTCTGCCGCGGCGATGTCAGCCACGGCCGCCATCAGCATCACGCAGAGAAGGGTCGAGCTCCACACGATCCCATCTTTGATTACACCTTTAGGCATGATGATCCTCTCTCGAAAGTCATGGCGGTATCTGAATGTTGAGCGCGCGCCTTATTCAGGCGCCGACCGAGCCTTGGTTTGCAGCTGCTGTTTGAGCGGCAGACCAATGCCACGATTGACGAAACGAAAGTCGGCTACCTTAGCGAGATCGACCTCGCCTGCGCGATAAAGACCGGCTTGCACCATCTGCGCGTAGAAGTCGGCGATCCGCGCGGCATTCATGGCACCGATACCCTGAGTCAACGCATCCCCCGAATCCACAATCCCTTGCTCGAGCATGAGCGCAACGGCGGTCTCGATCTCCTCCACGCTCATCTCGGGATTATCTTTGAGCATGAGGCGGTTCGCAGCACTGCGGTCACCGTACAAATAATTCACCCAACCGATAATCGAAGCATCGACAAATCTTTGTATCAGCTCAGGCCGCCGGCCGACGGTATCACGGTGAGTCAGGATCAAGGTGGAGTAGGTGGAATAACCGTGATCTGCCAGCAGATGCACCACCGGCTTGAAACCCGCCTGACGCTGTACGTAGATGGGCTCCGCCACCGAGTAACCCTGCTGGATCGCACGTGGGTTGGCCAAAAACGGGCCCAAGCTGTAGTTGTACGGCCTGAGCGCTTCATCTTTGAAGCCGTGGCGTTTTTTGAGCCACTGCCACCAACTGAACTGCGCATCCTTGGCGATCAGCGCCACCGGCGCCTGACTGAGTGCCGCGAAGCGTTCATAGCCCTGACCGGGATGAGCGATCAAAGCCTGCGGATCTTTTTGAAAGAGCGCCGCAACGGCCACGGTGGGCAAACCATTGCGCTCGGCATCAAAGCTATGCAGCAGATTACCTGTCATCAAAAAATCGATCCGCTTGGCCGGCAACAGCGCGGCATTATTGACCTGCGGACCGCCTTGCCGAATCTGCACATCGAGGCCATAGCGCCGGTAGGTCCCATCCGCCACCGCCTGATAAAAGCCGCCATGGGCGGCTTGCGCCTTCCAGTTGGTGGCGAACACCACGCGCTGCAAAGAATCGCTGGCCACGGCGAGGGTTGAACCCAACCCCCAGCCCGCCACGCTCAGCCACATCATTCCCGACAAAATCATTGCCAACGAAATCACTCTCGACGATCGGGCCCTAGCCGCTCTGCCCGCCCTATCTTGCCCTGACGAATACCACACTGGTCAGTTCTCCAAAGAATGCCAACGTCCGATCAAACGGCGCGACATGAAATTGAACAGGCTGAATATCGCAACCCCGGTCAATGTCAGCAACAATAGGGCAGCAAACATCTTCGGGGTCTCGGAACGATAGCTTGCTTCCAGAATACGCGAAGCCAATCCTGTCTCGCGACCCGCTACGCCCGCCACCATTTCAGCCGTCACGGCGCCGATCAAACACAGGCCGCCGGAAATCCGGAGTCCGGCCAAAAAATAGGGCAAGGCCGTGGGTACGCGTAGCCACCGCAAGCGCTGCCAGGCGCTGGCGCCATAGAGCGTGAACAAATCACGCAGGTTGCGATCGGCGGCACGCAGCCCCAGCGCCGTATTCGAGAGAATCGGAAAAAACCCAACCACCCAAGTGCAGATCAGCAAGGCTGCCGTCGTGCTCTCGACGTAAATCAATATCAAAGGTGCGATGGCGACGATCGGCGTCACCTGCAACACCACCGCAAGCGGCAACAGCGCAAGCTCAAGCCGACGTGACAAGGCAAAGGCGGCTGCCAGCATCACACCGCCCAAACACGCGAGCGCGAGACCATAGAAAGTGATCTGCAGCGTGAACCACCAACTCAACGCCAATGAGCCGAGGTTTTGCCACAAGGTCAGCATGATCAGACTCGGTGCAGGCAAGGTGTAGTGCGGGATCTCGGCGAGCCGAACGAGCAGCTCCCAAGCCGCAAGCAACAGCCCACCTCCGAGCCAGGCCCACGTGCGCTCCATCAGCTCAGCCCTCCTGCTTCATCGACCGTGCTCGCTTTCCAAGACAGCCGAGATCGCGCGCCGCAGGCGGGCAAATTC
The DNA here is from genome assembly GCA_964533305.1 of uncultured Acidibacter sp. GTDB lineage: Bacteria > Pseudomonadota > Gammaproteobacteria > Steroidobacterales > Steroidobacteraceae > UBA964. The sequence goes on along the minus strand of CAZHLL010000007.1, from coordinate 130 downwards.
GGCACTGTCGCGAAAGTCCATTGAGCGCGGGTACGGTTCGGGGATCTCAACGATCTCCAGCACGCGCCCTGGGCGGGCCGACATCACCACCACCCGCAGATCCGCGCGCTCGCCGTCCTGCAAATCAAGG
>CAZHLL010000006.1:20765-61183 GCA_964533305.1 uncultured Acidibacter sp. | reverse complement strand
GCGGCGCGTCGAGCCGAATGCGAAGTCTTGATCGTGGCTCGAGGCGGCGGATCGCTCGAAGATCTGTGGGCCTTCAACGATGAGGGTCTCGCCCGCCGCATCGCGAGCATGCCCATGCCCGTGGTCTCGGGTGTCGGCCATGAAATCGATTTCACCATCGCGGATTTCGTGGCCGACCTGCGCGCGCCCACACCCTCTGGTGCCGCCGAGCTCGTGTCGCCCGACGCTGCGGTCTGGCGCGCGGATTTCGCGCGGCTGGAACGACGGCTGCAATTACTGATCGGCCAATCTTTGCAACGCCGCGAGGCTAGCTTGCGCAGCGCCCAACAAAGACTCGCCCTGTTGCACCCGGGTAGTCGCTTGCGGCAGAACGCTCAAAGATTGGATGAGCTTGAACAACGGTTGCGCCAGCACTGGATCCACTCGAGTCGCGCGCGACGCCAGCGCTTGCAGGCGGCAAGTCGTACCCTGCATGCCGTCAGCCCGCTTGCCACTTTGGACCGCGGCTATGCCATCATCACCCAGGAGTCGCAGCAGGTGATTCACGATGTCGCTCAACTCACGCAGGGCAGCCTGATCGAGGCACGTGTTGCCCGCGGTCGATTTACCGCGAGGGTGACGGCCATCCACGAGCCGCCCGTCGACGCTGCAGAGGACTTGACATGACGATACTCAAAGACAGGATTACAAAGAAATGGATCGCCGCGGCCGGGTCGATGTGGCTGCTCGTAATCACCGCAGGCTCTGCCATCGCCAATACGCTGCCGCTGCCGCGCGCGCTCGCTGCCCCGGGTGGGGTCGTCATCCTGCCCGTCCCGGGTGACGCCGAGCGGGCACCGGCCGTCACTTTTGATGGCAAGCGGGTGATGGTCTTGCGCAATTCAGAGAGCTGGGTGGCGGTAGTGGGCATTCCGCTGTCGCAAAATCCGGGCCTTGCACAGATCGAGGTGCGAGCGGGTGCCGAGCCACAACGCATTGATTTCACGGTCGAAGGCAAGAGCTACGCGACGCAAAAACTCAACGTGGCACCGGGCAAGGTCAACCTATCCGAAGAAAGCGCCGCCCGAGTGGCCAAAGAAACCCCGCATATCCGTACCGTGATGTCGACCTTCAGCGATATACCGCCTTCGACCCTGCGCTTCATTTCGCCAGTCCAAGGCCCAAAGTCGAGCTCCTTTGGTCTGCGTCGCGTGTTCAACAACCAACCCCGCAATCCACACTCCGGCATGGATATCGCAGCGCCAACGGGCACCCCCATTGTGGCCCCAGCCCCGGGCGTCGTGATCGACACGGGGGATTATTTCTTCAATGGCAAGTCCGTATTCATTGATCATGGCAGCGGGTTGATCACGCTCTACTGCCATCTGCACGAAATCGAAGTCGTACCCGGCCAAACCGTGAACACGGGCGATCGGCTTGGCCAGGTCGGTGCCACAGGCCGCGTCACCGGCCCCCACCTTCACTGGGGTGTATCACTCAACCGCGCTTACGTGGACCCTGCGCTCTTCCTCGAGGTTTCGACTTCTGCTTCGTCAACTCCCGGGACTTGAGCACCGACGGTCGCTGATCGGCGCGCGCGTAAGGATTGCTCGAGGAGCGATACTCGATCGCGACCGGTGAGGCAAAGAGCTCGAATTCTTTGCGAAATACATTGGCGAGATAACGCGTATAGGCATCCGGCACCTGTGAGGTCTGGTTGCCATGGATGATGATGCGCGGCGGGTTGCGACCGCCTTGGTGCGCATAGCGCAGCTTGATGCGGCGCCCACGGATGAGGGGCGGTTGATGGCGCTGCATCGCCCACTCGAGCGTCTGGGTCAGACGCGCGGTCGGGATTTCGGTCATGGCGGCGTCGTAGGCATGAATGGTCGCCGCGACGAGCTCACCCACGCCCGTGCCATGACGCGCCGAAATGAAATGCACCGGCGCATAGGGGACAAAATCGAGCTTGACCTCAAGCTGGCGTCGAATCTCATCGCGCTGCTCGCTCGGGATGCCGTCCCATTTATTGACCGCAATCAAAAGTGCTCGCCCGCGTTGCAAGGCGAGCCCCAGCACACTCGCATCCTGCTCACCGATGCTGTCATGCGCATCGACCACAAAGATCACGACATGCGCCGTATCGATGGCCTGCAAGGTGCGCGACACGCTCGCCCGCTCGATGGCATCGACCACCCTACCGCGACGTCGCACCCCTGCGGTGTCGATCAAAGTAAATTCACGGTCATCGCGCGCGAAGGGCACAAACACGCTGTCGCGGGTGGTCCCGGGCATATCACTCGCAATCACGCGCTCTTCACCAATGAGGCGATTGACGAGCGTGGACTTGCCCACATTCGGGCGACCAATCACCGCGATACGGATCCGTCCATCGTCCGGGTCCAGCGCCGCAGCCAACTGCTCGGCATCATAGTCATCGAGCACCCGCTCCATGAGCTCACGACAACCCTCGCCATGCGCCGAGGCGATGGCGAGCGGCTCACCCAAACCCAAAGAATGAAAGTCGGCCGTGGCTGTCGAGGGATCGAGACCCTCGGCTTTATTGATGGCGAGCCACACGGGCTTGCCCGAGCGCCGCAATTCGCGGGCGACCCAATGATCCTGCGGGGTCAGTCCCGCACGCGCATCAGCCAAAAAAATCAGCACATCGGCCTCGGCCACCGCGCGCTCCGTCTGGATACGCATGGGGGATTCAATGCCCGCAGGCTGTTCGACGAGCCCCCCCGTATCAACCACCACATAGGGCACAGGTCCAAGACGACCATAGCCATACTGCCGATCGCGTGTGACTCCAGGCAGGTCAGCGACGATCGCATCCTGAGTGCCGGTCAGGCGATTGAACAGGGTCGATTTGCCCACATTCGGGCGACCCACGAGCACCACAACGGGCAACATGGATCAGCCCGTCCGGAATGCGAGAGCAAATGGCAGGCGGGATGGAGGCAAAGGCTGCGCCATCACTCAGGAGCGGCGACGAAAAGCCGATACCCGGCCTTTGTCATCCTGCACGACCACGGTGTCACCCACCACGAGGGGAGCGTTACTCAGCCGATCGCCCGCTTTGACCCGCGCTGCAAATCGCCCATCTTCCACCGCAAGCCAATGAAGATAGCCCTCAAAGTCGCCGACCACGACATGCCCCCCGATCGCCGCCGGCGCCGATAGACGTCGCAAACGTAAACCATCCTGCCGCCACAGCTCAGAGCCCGAGCGCCGCGCCAGCGCAATCACGGCGCCCTCGGAGCCCGCGACAAAGAGCCGATCCTCATCAAAATCAAGCCCGCGGTGACTGGAGAGATCGCGCGACCACCAGGCTTGACCCGTGTCGAGCGCGAGCATGGCCGCCCTGCCCTGGTAACTCACGACAAACAAATCGGCACCTGACACCTTGATCGCCGAATCAATATCGACGAGGCGCTCAAGCTCAGTGCGACCGCGCGCGGGGGCCACCAATTGATCCCAAAGAATATCGCCGTTACGCAGATCCACTGCGACGACACGGCCGTTGTCAAAACCACAAACCGCGGTGCTGTCCACAATCACGGGCGCACCCGTCCCGCGTAGCGTCAGTCGCGGAATTTGTTGATCTTCGCGCCAGAGCTGACGGCCATCAGCCACCGCAAGCCCGAGCATCACACCCGCGACGGTACGCACTACGACGACCTCTGACGAAAGCGCGGGCGCGGCGAGCACCTCACCGCCCACGGGCACTTGCCATCTGCGCTCACCACTCTGCGCATCGAGCAATAGGACCTCGCCATTGGTGGTGCCGAGCGCCACGTGCCCTGCGCCCGCACCGGGACCGCCAGCGAGCATGGCCTTGGTCCGGACCCGCCAAAGAATTTGACCGGTCGCAGGATCGAGCGCGAGCACATCGCCATCGCGCGAGGCCGCATAGACCCGCTCGCCATCGCTGGCCGGTGCAAGCCCGATCCGAAGCTCGGGTTCACCACCTCCCAACGACACATTCCAGACCCGATCGACCTGGATACTGGCTGGAAAATCCACGAGCTCGGCAGGCGGCTCAACATCCTTGTCTTTGGAGCAGGCGACAAGCAACAGCGATAGCGCCATGACGGACCAGATCCGCGGTCGCAGGATCAATGAATTCATTGCACGCTCTCCGTGGGCGACACGACAGGCTCCTCGACCCCATTGGCGACCAGATCGGCGATCTTCAGTCGCAGGCCGGCATAGTCCACCGTCGGCACTCCACCAAAGGCCGTGCCCGCAGCCTCCGCTTCACGCCAGGCAGAGAGCGCGGCCGGAAGATCGCCCTTCAGATACCAGGCATCGCCCCGAACCTCGGCGTAACGTGCAGCGAACGCACCCGGCTCGGCTGCGGCCAAGGTCGCGAGTGCCGCATCGGCATTGCCCTGCGCAATCTGCACCCGCGCCAATCGATGACGTGCGATGAGTTTGAGCTGCGCATCGCCGGCACTTGCCATCACGCGCTCAAGTCGCACCGCCGCAGAACCCAAATCACCACGATCCACTTCGATCCGCGCCGCGAGCAGATCCGCCTGCTTGGCATAGGGCGAGCGCGCATGCTCGGCTCGCAGTGCATCGGCGGCCTGAATGGCGGCGTCCAACTCGTTTGACTCGAGGCGCTGAATGACCCCTTGGTAGGCATCGCTCGCGGCGACCGCCTGTCCGTCCGTGCGCGCTTCCCACCAGCGCCAACCATAAAGAGCACCGAGACCGATGATGACGCCCGCGACCAACCACGGCCCGTTCTCGCGCAGCCAACGCTTGACGCGCTGCCACTGCTCTTCTTCGTTGTAGTAATCGTCAATCACCGGAACTTCTCCTCAATCCTGAAACCATTGTGCTACCGCAGCCGCCGCGGTGGCGAGCGCTGACTCACTCGGCGTGCCTGCACCGTCACGCAAGGGCTTAAGCTGCACCACACCGCGCGCAAGTTCGTCCTCGCCCAACACCACCGCCAACGCAGCGCCGCTGCGATCCGCGCGGCGAAACTGCGCTTTGAAATTGCCACCACCTAAATTGACCTCAACCCGCCGTGCCGGCATGAGCCGTCGAACCGTCTCGGCCAACGTCAGCGCGGCGCGCTGCGCCGTCTCACCTTGAGCGACCACATAGACATCTGCCGTCGCCACGGTTGGCGCCGCGTCCTGCTGCTCAAGCAAAGCGACCACACGCTCAACCCCCATCGCAAAGCCGATCGCGGGTGTCGCCTCACCACCCAACTGGCTGATGAGGCCGTCGTAACGACCACCGGAGCACACCGCATCCTGCGACCCTAGCGCATCGGTTACCCACTCGAAGACGGTGCGCGAGTAGTAATCGAGCCCGCGCACAAGGCGGGGGTTGATCTCATAGCTGATGCCGAGAGCTTGCAGCATGGCACAGAGCTCGGCGAAGTGCGCCCGAGATTCATCGTCCAGATAATCCGGTAACGCCGGTGCTGCCGCAATCAAAGATTGCAAGGCGGGGTTCTTGCTATCAAGGATGCGCAGGGGATTACCCTCGAGTCGACGTCGGCTATCTTCATCGAGCTCGGAGTAAGCGTTACGGAAGTAGTCCGTGAGCTGCGTCCGATAGACACGACGCGACTCGGCGGTTCCCAAAGAATTGATCTGCAACCGTACCCGATCGATACCGAGCCTGCGCCAAAAAGCCGCTGACAAGGCAATGAGTTCGGCATCGATATCGGGCCCTGCAAAACCGATGGCTTCGACATCGATCTGATGGAACTGACGAAAGCGCCCTTTCTGCGGTTTTTCGTGGCGAAACATCGGGCCGACACACCACAGTTTGTGACGCGCCCCCCGCAGCATGCCGTTCGAAATCACCGCACGCACCAGCCCTGCCGTTGCCTCCGGGCGCAGGGTCAAACGCTCACCGCCCTTATCCTCGAAGCTGTACATTTCCTTTTCGACGACGTCGGTGTATTCACCAATAGCGCGCTTGAAGAGATCGGTCTGTTCCACCACCGGCACCCGCATCTCATCGTAGCCGTACGCATGCAGCAACTCGCGCGCTACCGCCTCCAGGCGTTGCCAACGCCCAATCTCGTTCGGCAGCACGTCGTTCATGCCGCGTATGGGGGAAATCATCTGCATGTCAGGTTCCGGAAGGACGGGACTCGGTACCCGCCGAGGCGGCGGGAGGCGGACGATAGCGTCGGAAGCTGCCGTCCGATGAAATCGTGAAATGGGCCAACGATTCGCGAATCAAGTCGGCGGGCACACGCATGCGACGGCCCGAGAACTCGAGCGATACCGCCTCGGCCAAGCCGAGACGGATCCGTACCGGCGCCGCACCGGAAACCTCAATGCGTCGGCCAGGCTGCGCCATGTCATAAAAGAGCGCATTGCCATCCTTGTCATAGATTTCGATCCAGCAGGATTGATCGACAGCCAACGCCAAAGAAAATCCGCCGCGCTGAGCGATGACTTCGGATCGAGCCGGCCAAGCTGAAGTCTGGGCGACGGAACTGGCGGCGCCGGCTGCAGCGGCGACAGCCGTCGCAGCCGCGGTGTTGGCTTCGGTGGGAGAGACGGTTTTGACGGAAGATACGGTGTCGACTGCCGAGGCGGTTTTATCTTCGGCTTCGGGCTCAACTGCCGCAACCGACTCTTGAGGACTGACGACGTTGGCAGAGCTCGCTTGAGTCACGATATCTTTGACAGGATCGTTCGCGACCGTGTCAGCGGGCGTTTGCGTCAGAACCGCCCACACGAGCACAGCGAACACGCCAACCCCCGCCACACCCGCCGCCACCGGACGTAAGGATTGCAGATCGATGGACGGGGACTGCGCACGCGGCACCTGAGTGAGATCGGGCAGCGGCGGATCACGATTTTCCTGGCGATTAAGCTGCGCCAGCATGTCGTCGACAGGCAAGCCCAACAAATCCGAATAACGCCGCAAATGACCGCGCGAAAAAACGGGCGCGCCCAGGTCGGCGAACCGATCGGACTCGAGGGCTTCGATCAGGTCTCGCCCACAATGCAGACGCTGGGCCACCTCCGCCACCGACAGACCCGTCGCCGTGCGTGCGGCGAGCAGACACGCACCCACCGAATCCTCAGTTACCCGTGCGGATTCCGCGGCTTCTTTGCCTGCAGCCTCTTTGCCTGCGGTCTCTCCCTCTTCGGTGCTCATCGCCTGCCCCCCGAGGATCTCTGCTACGGACCAAGCGTCGTCGCCGGGGCCGTGGACGTCATGGCCTGCGCGAGCTTGTCTCCCAATCGTATGCGAGTCCGATCATTCACGCGACCCGCGAGTTGACCGCAAGCGGCATCGATATCATCGCCACGCGTGCGACGGATGGTCGCGATTACACCGCGCTGCAGCAACTCATCGCGAAACGCCGTGATCACCGGCATGGGCGAGCGTCGATAGCGGGTGCCCGGAAACGGGTTGAAAGGAATCAGGTTGAGCTTGGCCGGCTTGCCCTTGAGCAGTCTGACCAACTCGCGCGCATGACTCGCTTGATCATTGATGCCATCGAGCATGACGTATTCAAAGGTCACGCTGCGCCCATTCTGCTCATCAATGTAATGCCAACACGCTTCCAGCAATTCCGCAATGGGATGCAGACGATTGATCGGTACGAGCTCATTACGCAGACGGTCATCCGGCGCATGCAGCGAGACGGCCAGCGCGCAGTTGACCTCCTCGGCGAGCTTGTACATTTGCGGTACCAGACCCGAGGTTGAGAGCGTGACGCGACGGCGGGAAATATCAAAGCCCAAGTCATCAAGTAAAATGCGGATCGCCGGTACCACGTTGCGAAAATTGGCCAAAGGCTCACCCATGCCCATGAAAACGACATTGGTGATACGCCGTTCACCACCTGGCTCAAAACCGAGCTCGCGATTGGCGAGCCACACTTGGCCAATGATTTCAGCGGTGGTGAGATTGCGGTTGAACCCCTGCTGCGCAGTCGAACAAAAAGAGCAATCGAGGGCGCAACCCACTTGCGATGAAATGCACAAAGTGCCGCGATCGGTCTCCGGAATGAAGACCATCTCGAAGGCTTGGGAGGCATCGGCACTCAAGAGCCATTTGCGGGTGCCATCCGCCGAGTCATGCCGACTCAGCACCTCGGGCAGCCGAACCTCCGCTGCACTCAAAAGTTGCGTGCGAAAATCGCGGGCGAGATCGGTCATCGCGGCGAAATCACCCTCGACACGCTTGTACAGCCAATTCATCAATTGGCGTGCCCGAAAGGGCTTATTGCCCCGCGCCACGACAAACGCCTCCAGCTCCGGCCGTTCGAGGCCAAGCAGGTTGATGGGCGCGTCAGTCGAAGCGGGGGCCGTCATGCCTCATGCGTCGCCGCGTGGGCAAATCTCGATACCGCGGAAAAAGTAGGCAATTTCCTGAGCGGCGGTCTCGGGACCATCCGATCCGTGCACCGTGTTGGCCTCGATGCTCTCGGCCAGATCCGCACGAATCGTGCCCGGTGCAGCCTTCTTGGGATCCGTGGCGCCCATGATTTCGCGATTTTTGATGATCGCGTTGTCACCTTCCAGGACCTGCAGCATCACCGGACCCGACGTCATGTACTTGACGAGATCGTTGAAGAAAGGCCGCTCGCGGTGCACCGCGTAAAAGCCCTCCGCCTCGGCCTGAGACAGATGCACCATCCGAGCTGCGACGATGCGCAAGCCCGCTTGTTCGAATCGGCGATAGACCTCACCAATCAGGTTACGGGCAACACCGTCCGGTTTAACAATTGAAAACGTGCGCTCGAGCGCCATGGCAGTCATCCTTCCGTTACGTGAAAAAAGTAAAGCCGGGTATTGTACCGAGCCCTGATGGCGCCAGGCAAAAACTCAGGCGGAAGGGTCGACCGTGAAACTCTCGCCGCAGCCGCATTCCCCCGTGACGTTGGGATTACGGAACTTGAAGGCCTCGTTGAGCCCCTGCTTGACGAAATCCACCTCGGTGCCGTCGATCAGGGTGAGGCTATCCGGGTCGACGAAGACCTTAACTCCGAGGTTTTCGAACACGAGATCGCCCGACTTGATATCGTCAGCATAATCAATGACATAGGCAAACCCCGAGCAGCCTGTTTTGCGGACGCCCAGACGCAGCCCCTCGCCATGGCCTCGTGCCTGCAAATGGCTGCGAACCCGCTCGGCTGCGCTTTGGGTCAGTGAAATGGCCATCGACTCGCATCACTCCTGATTCAGAACGGCAACGACGTAACGAAGAGAATACCTCAGCCGGCCCCGAGCTGGCAGGCCCGCCGGATGGCATCTTCGACCATCAGCAGACGCCCAAGTTTCTCAGGCGGGACCGAAAACTCCCTCGCCCAGTCAGCCGGAGTGCCGACGCCGAGGGACTCGATCCATTTGCCGGGGAGCACCTCGGCCAAGTGATCAATGACCCGCTGCACATCCGGACAGACAAAGGCACGAAACTCGATGGCGTGGATCTTGCCCGCCACATCGCGCTGCAGGTAGCAGCGAACCCGACAGGCCTCGCGCAGCGAGCCTGCCTCACCCGCCTGCCAGGGCAGATCGCCGCGGGGTGCCGGAGCACCCGGCAGATCCCGAGCCCGCAGCTTCGGCACCGCGCGCTTGATCGCTGCCGCCGCGGCAGTGGCCTCCTCCAAAGTATTGCCGCGCCCGAAGCTCACGCGCAGTGTCGACTGCGCAAGCTCCACCGGCACACCCTGCGCACGTAGCACATGGGAGGGCTCACCGGTCGAGGAATCACAGGCCGCCCCCGTCGATAGTGCAAGCTCCGGTAACGCCTCGAGCAGGCTTTCGCCCTGGACACCCTCGACGGTCAAAGAAACGAGACCCGGCAGCCCATACTGGGCATGATCATTGAAGCGTAACCCAGGAAGCGAATCGAGATTTCGCTTGAATTCTTTGGCCAGATTTTTGAGATACACGGCATCGGTCTCGCGCAGTGTCCGTGCCCGACGTGCCGCTGCGCCCAAACCCATGATCTGCACCGTGGGCAAAGTGCCCGGCCGCAGTCCGCGCTCCTGACTACCGCCCTGCATCAACGGCACGAGCCAAGGTCGTACACGCTCCGAGACATAAAGCGCACCGATCCCCTTCGGTCCATAGAATTTGTGCGCCGAGATGGATAACAGATCGACACCCCATCGGCGCACGTCGATCGGCAACTTGCCCACCGACTGCGCAGCATCACAATGAAAAAAAATCTCGCGCTCACGGCACAGACTCGCGAGCTGGGCAATATCCTGCACCACACCCGTTTCATTGTTGGCGTGCATGATTGACACCCACTGGGTGTCGGGCCGCAAGCGCGCGACGAGATCCATGGAGTTCACCCGACCATCGCGCTGCGGCTCGAGCCAACTGACCGTGTGGCCCTGCTTGCTAAGCGACTGCAACACCTCGAGTACCGCCTTGTGTTCGGTACGGGAGCTGATGCCATGACGACCGAAATCGGCTCGGCCACGCGCAATTCCTTGCAGCGCCAGGTTATTGGCTTCGGTCGCGCCTGAGGTCCACACGAGGTGCTCAGGCTCTGCGCCGATCAAGGCGGCGAGCTCTGCCCTGGCTTCCTCGATCGCGGCGGCAGCGGCACGCCCATAGGCGTGAGCAATGGAGGAAGGATTGCCAACCCCGGCAGGACTCGCCCACGCCGCCTGCATCGCCAATTGCACCTCGGGATCGAGCGGCGTGCTCGCGGCATGATCGAGATACATCATGGCGCAGGTTCCGGCGGGCGTGACCCTTGACCCGCCATACGGCGCTTTTGTTGCACGGCCGTGAGCAGGCCGCGCAGGATGTTGACCTCGTTCTGATCCATGTCGGTGCGACCAAAGAGTCGGCGCAGTCGCGTCATGAGGCTGGTGCCACCCTGCGTACGATCGCGAAAGCCGACTTCATCCATGACTTGCTGCAAATGCACAAAGAAATTCTCGAGCTGCTCGGCCGTGGCGAGCGGAACCGCCGCCTCCGGCGACAACACCTGCTTGCCCGTCGATCGCAGGATTTCATAGGTGACAACCTGCACCGCCATGGCGAGATTGAGCGATGGATACTCATCGCTCGTCGGAATGCGCAGCAATGCGTTGGCCTGAGCGAGCTCCTCGTTAGAGAGACCGGCGCGCTCATTGCCAAACAAAAAAGCCACGGGGCTGCGCAGACTCGCAGTCAGCGCCTGCTGTGCCGCCTCACGCACATCCCACACCCGAAAGTTATGCTCGCGCTCGCGCGCGGTCGTACCGATCACGAGCCCGCAATCGGCAATACCCGCCTGCAGGGTATCGACCACCCGAGCTTGCGCGAGCACGTCCGTCGCGCCAGAAGCGCGAGCGCTCGCCTCACTGTGCGGAAAGCTTTTTGGCCGTACGAGCACGAGCTGCGTCAGTCCCATGTTTTTCATGGCGCGCGCCACCGCGCCGATATTGCCCGGGTGGGAGGTTTCGACGAGGACGATGCGAATGTTGGCGGGGTCGGTCATGGCGCGTGATATTCTAGCCGTCTTTCCGATTCGCTCTTTGCCAGCATGCAAGCACTTCTCAACATTGCCGTGCGCGCCGCACGTCGTGCCGCCGATGTCATCGTCCGCAGCCTCAACCGACTCGATTCCCTTGAGGTCACGAGCAAAGGCCGCAATGATTTCGTGACCGAAATCGACCGCACGGCCGAGGCCGAGATCATCCAGATCATTCGCCGAGCCTACCCAGACCATGCGTTTCTCGGCGAGGAGAGCGGGGCCTCAGGCGACAGCCCGTTCCAGTGGATCATCGATCCGCTCGATGGCACCACCAATTTTTTGCATGGTTTTCCGCAGTTTGCGGTCTCGATCGCCTGCAGCATCCGCGGCCGTATCGAGCATGGCGTGATCTATGACCCGATGCGTCAGGAAATCTTCACCGCCTCGCGCGGCGAAGGCGCCCAACTCGAAAATCGGCGGATTCGCGTGACCCAACAACGCGGGCTCGAGGGCGCTCTGATCGGCACGGGCTTTCCCTATCGCGCCAATACCGAACACATCGATGCCTACATGGCGATGCTGCGTGACGTCATGCTGACAACCGCGGGCGTGCGCCGACCCGGCTCTGCCGCCCTCGATCTTGCCTATGTGGCAGCGGGTCGCACTGATGGTTTCTTTGAAATTGGCCTTGGCCCGTGGGATACGGCCGCAGGCTCACTGCTGATCGAAGAAGCGGGCGGCATCGTCAGTACCCTATCCGGCAATGAATATCGTCAGGGTGGCAACATTGTGGCTGGGGCACCGAGGGTGCATGCCGCTTTGCTGGCTTTATTGGCCCCGCACCTGACGCCCGCGTTGCGCGACCAGTAGTCCTCGGTCAAACGTCAGCCGTCCGCCGGCATCCTGCCTCAGGCGTCGGTGGCTTTATCCTGTTGTCGATCGACCACGGTGGCGATGGCGAGATCCGCGCCTACGTTGACCATGGTGCGCGTCATGTCGAGCAGACGATCCGCGCCGAGTACGATGCCAATGCCCTCGGCAGGCACACCGAATGTGATCAACAAACCGGCGATGATCGGTAGCGACCCGCCCGGCACACTCGCCACGGCGACGGCGCCCAGCACCGCAAGCACCAACAGCGTGAGCTGCTGAAAGAGATCCAGCTCAATACCGAAGACCTGCGCCACAAAGAGCACCACGCAGCCTTCATAAAGTGCCGTGCCCGCCATGTTCATGGTGGCACCAAGCGGCAACACAAAACCTGCGGTCGGCGCACTGACGCCGAGCCCCATGCGCGCGGCGGCGAGCGAGGTGGGCAGGGTCGCACTGCTTGAGCTCGTGGAAAAGGCGGTGACCATGGCCGGACGAATCGCCTGCCAAAAATCCGCCACTTTCACTTTCGAGAAAAATTTGACCCACAGGCTCATCACACCAAACAAATGCAGCAGCATGACGGCGATGCAGCCAATCACGAACACGCCGAGTGCGATGAGAATATCCCAACCGATTTTGACCACCACGCTGAAGATCATGGCGGGCACGGCGTAAGGAGCGAGCTTGAGCGCAAAGCGTACGATACCCGTCATGAGCTCATTGATCACCTCGAGCCCCTCGTGCAAACGCGCACGACGCACCTCGGTGAGCCGCAAGGCCGCTGCGCCCACGAGGATCGAGAACAAGATCAACGGCAGCACTTCGCCGAGGCCACCGCGATCGAAGCCCGTGATGGCACCAAGCAAATTACGCGGCATGAACATATCGACCAAGGTCTGCAGATTCATGTCCGGTTGCTGCGCTTGACGCTCGATATGACCCGCTGAAAGCCCACCGTATTCTTCGATCAGCCGATCTTTGGTACCTGCGTCGAGCGTGTCCCCGGGCTGCACGACATTCATCATGATGAGCCCAAGGGCGACACCGATCGACATGTTGATGGTGAACAAGCCGAAGGTGCGCCCCGCCAACGGCCCGAGGCGCGACAGATCGCTCAGCTGCGCCACACCGAGTGCCAACGAGGCGAATACCAGCGGCATCACCACAAAGAACAGCAGCCGAAGAAATACCTGACCGAGCGGATCAAGGACTTGCACCGAGAGCCAGCGGGCGCCCGTGAGTACGGCGGGCGCGGCTGCGCCGATGATCAATACTAAGGCGCCGGCGACTGCGCCGAACAACAGTCCCCAAAGAATTCGATTAGCGAGCTTGGGGTCGAAATCCGCCATGACTCAGGGCAGATCGTCGATGGCGAGCTTCTTGCGCGGCGGGAACAGGCTCTCGGCCGTGAGACCTGCATCCAACGCGGTCGCGCTCGCGATGTAAATGGACGAATACGTGCCGACCAAAATGCCCACCAGCAAGGCGATGGAGAAACCCTCGAGCGCCGGGCCGCCGATGAGCAACAAGGTAAGCACCACGATCAGGGTCGTACCGCTCGTCATGATGGTTCGGGAGAGGGTCTGGTTGACCGACTGATCCATGACCTCGGAGGGGGCAAGGCGCTTGTTCGTCTCGAAGCGCTCGCGAATGCGGTCGAACACCACCACGGTATCGTTCAAAGAATAACCAATCACGGCCAGTGTCGCCGCGATCACCGATAAATCGAACACCACACCGGTCAAGGCAAAGAACCCGATGACGATGATGGGATCATGAATAGCCGCCATGATGGCCCCGAGCGACAACTGCCAGGCGTGAAAGCGAATGAATACATAGATGAAGATCAGCACGAGGGTACTTGCGAGCGCCACGATCGCGGAGTTACGTAACTCCGCCCCCACCTGCGGCCCGACCACATCCACACGACTGATCACGACCGCGGCATCTTCGCTCAACAGCACCGTCTCGACCCGCGCGCGAATCTCGTCGGGGGTTTGTGACTCCGGTGGCGGCAGACGAATCGCGACGTCGCGCGAAGAGCCAAAGTTTTGCACCTGAACATCGCTGAACCCTTCGGCCGCCAAATCGCCCCGCAAGCGATCCAAATCCGCTTCAGTGGAAAACTTGGCCTCGATGGTGACGCCGCCTGTGAAATCGACGCCGAGGTTCAAGCCCTTGAAAACAATGGCCCCGAGCGAGATCACAAACAGGGCGGCCGACACGATGTAGGCGGCCTTGCGTACACGCATGAAGCCAATGCGGCTTTGAGTTCTGAAAAATTCCATGGCTAGATGCTGCTCCTAAACCCGCTCGTCACCGCTCAGATCGCCAACCGCTCGGGTCGACGCGCACCACCGTACATGGCGGTGAGGATCGCGCGACCGCCGAGCACGGCCGTGAACATCGAGGTGAGAATACCGAGCGACAGTACGACCGCAAAGCCGCGAATGGGCCCGGTACCGAATGCCCACAAGACGATACCCGCAATGAGCGTCGTGATATTGGCATCGGCAATCGCCGAGAACGCCTTGTCGAAGCCCTTGGCAATGGCGGTTTGTGGCGTGACGCCATTGCGCAACTCTTCGCGGATACGCTCGTAGATCAGCACGTTGGCATCGACTGCCATGCCCACGGTCAAAATCATGCCCGCAATACCCGGCAAGGAGAGTGACGCCTTGAATACGGTCAAAAGCGCCGCGAGCAGCATGATATTGGCGAGCAAAACGACATTGGCGATGATGCCAAAGACTCGGTAGTAGATGATCATGAAGACGAACAAAAGCGCCATGCCGATGGTGAGCGCAGTGACACCCATGCGAATGTTTTCTTTGCCGAGGGCAGGGCCGATCACCCGCTCCTCGACCACGAAGATGGGTGCCGCAAGCGCGCCTGCGCGCAGCAGCAGCGCGAGATCCCGCGCCTCGTTGATCCCAAGACCCGTGATCTG
Source organism: uncultured Acidibacter sp. (assembly GCA_964533305.1). Taxonomy (GTDB): domain Bacteria; phylum Pseudomonadota; class Gammaproteobacteria; order Steroidobacterales; family Steroidobacteraceae; genus UBA964. The sequence goes on along the minus strand of CAZHLL010000006.1, from coordinate 45,954 downwards.
AAATTTATTGGAAAACACGCCCTGGATGGTCGCGGTGTTGATCACGACTTCTTCTTTGACGTCGCGCAGCACTTTTTCGCCGGCGACTTCGATTTCTTCGCGGCGCTGCTCGATGAAGACCACACCCATGGGCTTGCCGAGGTTGCTGCGGGTGGTGCGCAGCATTTCCTCGCCGCCGGCGGCATCGAGCGTGACCGAGACGCCGGGGCCCTGTTCGGTCGCCGCCGTCACGGCATCGATCAACTGATCGCCCGTGACGATGATGTCGCGCTTGAGCAGGGTCGGCTGTCCATCTCGGGTCTCGTACAGCTTGGAACCGAGCGGTGCGCGACCGCGCTGGACCGCCTCGGAGATGCTGCTCTGGGTGTCGACCAAACGGAACTCGAGGGTCGCAACCTTGCCCAGGATATCTTTGACTTCGGCTGAATTCTGCACACCCGGCAGCTGCACGACGATACGATCCAGCCCCTGCCGCTGTACCACCGGCTCAGCCACGCCCAATTCATTGACGCGATTGCGCAAAGTGGTGAGGTTTTGCTGGATGGCGTAATCCTGGCGCTCGCGAATGAGCGCGGGCGTCAAAACCACCTGCAGTGCCGAGCCCGAGCCGGTCGAGAGCTCCGATACCGTCAAATCCGGCAGGATGCGCCGCACGACATCGCGCGCGGCGTCCACATCCGCCGCGGCCGGCAGACCGATCCGCAGCCCATTGTTGATGACGCTATCCTCAGTGATGACAACGATATCACCAAAGGTTACGTTGGCCTGAGTCAGCGCGCGACGCAGATCCTGCTCGTGGACCTCAAGCAATTGATTGACGGCGCCATTGACGTCGACCTGATACAAAAGATAAAGCCCGCCGCGCAGATCGAGACCCAAGGGCATGGGCCTGAGGCCGAGATTGCGCACGAGGTCAGGCGCCCGGGATGCAAACGACAGGGCGGTCAGGTAGTCCCGACTCAAATTTTCATTGACGAGATCGCGCGCCTTCAGCTGCTCGGGCACCGCATCAAAGTGCACCATCAGGCGCCCTTCGTCGACATAGGCACGTGAGAACGCCACCTGCTCGCGGCGCAACACATCAAGCACCGCACGCTCGCCATCTTCAGTGATGGCTGCACGATCCTTGCGAACCACCTGCAAGGCGGCATCCTCGCCGAATACATTGGGTAGGGCGAGAATGGCTCCGACCACCAGTACGATGGCGACCAGCCAGTATTTCCAGCGCGCGAACTCGAGCATGAATCAACCCTTGAGCGTGCCCTTCGGCACGAGCGAACTCACCTGAAACTTTTGAACCTTAACGCGGACGTTCTCGGCAATCTCGAGGGTCACAAACCCTTCGGAGATCTCGACCACCTTGCCGACGAGACCGCCTGCGGTGAGCACTTCGTCACCGTTCGAGAGGTTGCCGAGCATGGCCTGATGTTCCTTGGCTTTCTTCTGCTGCGGACGAATCAGCAGGAAGTAAAAAATCACAATGAAGAGCACCATCATCAAAAGCGGTGCCAACTGGCCGCCCGGGGCAGCGCCCCCGGCCTGGGCATAGGCTTCGGGTATCAATCCGTTCATGTACTCGGCTCCAAGGGAAAAAGATCAAAGGTGATGAAACCGTGGATTATGCCACAGGCGACTCGGCCGCCCGACGCGCGAAAAACTCCGTCGCATAGGCCGACAAGCGCCGAGCGGTGATGGCCTCGCGCAGCTCGCGCATCAGTTGCAGGTAAAAATACAAGTTATGAATGGTGTTGAGCCGCGCCCCCAAAATCTCGTTGCAGCGATCAAGGTGACGCAAATAAGCCCGCGAATAGTGCCGGCAGGTGTAGCAGCCACAGGCGGGATCAATGGGCGAGGGATCACGTTGATGCCGGGCATTGCGGATATTGATGACGCCGGTCGAGGTGAAAAGATGCCCGTTGCGCGCATGCCGGGTCGGCATGACGCAATCGAACATGTCGATGCCGCGCTGCACGGCTCTCACGATATCCTCAGGGCGACCCACCCCCATGAGATAGCGGGGACGGTCCGTCGGCATCGCGGGCATCAGGGCATCGAGCACGGCGAGCCGCTCGGGCTCGGGCTCGCCCACCGCGAGCCCGCCCACGGCAAGCCCCGGCAGATCGAGCTCGAGTAATGCTTCGAGCGATCTTTGACGCAGATCCGCGTACATCCCGCCCTGCACGATGCCAAAGAGATCTCCGGGCGGCTGCGCCGCTGCGGCATCGTAATACGCATCGCGACAGCGACGAGCCCAGCGCATGGAGCGCAGCATCGACGCCTCCGCCTCGGCATGGGTCGCGGGCCAGGCGGTGCAATCATCGAAGGCCATGGCGATATCGGAGCCGAGCGCACGCTGCACCTGCATCGAGCGTTCGGGCGTGAGCTCGACCTCGCTGCCATCGACCGGCGAGCGAAAACGCACGCCCTGCTCGGTGATCTTGCGCATCTTGGCCAAACTGAACACCTGAAAGCCGCCGGAGTCGGTCAAGATCGGTCGCGACCAATGCATGAAGCCGTGCAAGCCCCCGAGCTCCGCGATTAGGGTCTCGCCCGGGCGCAGCATCAAATGAAACGTATTGCCGAGTATGATTTCGGCGCCGAGACCCTCGAGCTCCTCCGGGGTCATCGCCTTGACCGTGCCATAGGTCCCGACCGGCATGAAAGCCGGAGTCTCAAAGGCGCCGTGCCGCGCCTGCACCCGACCGCAACGCGCAGCCCCGTCTTCGGCAAAACACTCGAATGTCAGGCTCAAGAGGGCATCCTCGCAGGCAGGAACATGGCATCGCCGTAACTGAAAAACCGATAGCGGGCGCGAATGGCATGCTCATAGGCGGACAAAATCCGTTCGCGACCGGCGAAGGCGGCTACCAGCATCAACAGGGTAGAGCGCGGCAAATGAAAGTTGGTGATAAGGCCATCAATGATTTGCCACCGAAACCCCGGGCGAATGAAGATTCGCGTCTCACCGCGCCACGGCGCAAGCTCTCCGTCGGTTGCCGCGGCCGCGGACTCAAGCGCCCGCACCACGGTGGTGCCGACCGCAATCACCCGCCCGCCCCGTGCCCGGGCCGCATGAATATGCTCGATGGCAGCGCGTGGCACCTCTGCCCACTCGGCATGCATGACATGTTGATCGATGTCATCGCTACGCAGCGGCTGAAACGTCCCCGCGCCGACATGCAGCGTGAGGGTCGTACGCTCGACTCCATGGGCGGCCAGCGTAGCCAGCAGCGCCTCATCAAAATGCAGACTCGCCGTCGGCGCGGCCACCGCCCCCGGCACCTTGGCGAGCACACTTTGGTAGCGGTCGCGATCCTCGGCGCCCGCATCGCGCGCAATGTAGGGCGGCAACGGGATCTCACCATGCGCCGCAAAAAACTCGAGTGCGGGCGCAGGTAAACGCACTTGAAACAAGTCGTCCTGCCGACCCTCGACCACGATGGGGCCACCGGCGGTCTCGACCACCTGCCCGGGTCGTAGTGGCTTGCTCGCGCGCATGTGCAGCAGCGCGCGAGGGCCCTCATCCAAGGCACGCTCCAGCAGCATCTCAACCGCCCCGCCGCTCGGCTTGCGCCCCTTGAGGCGAGCGGGAATCACCCTCGTATCGTTGAAAACCAGCAAATCGCGCGGCTGCAGCCGCTCGGACAGGTGCCGCATCTGACTGTCAATCAGTCGGTCGGGCTGGACCACGAGCAGGCGCGAGGCACTGCGCTCGGGCAAGGGTTGCTGAGCGATCAGCTCGGGCGGCAGCACAAAATCGAAGTCGTTGGCGTTCACGGCGCGCATGGTAGGCAGTCTCGAGCTCGCTTTCACGTATACTTACGCCTTGAGCAGTCTTCACTGGCCGGCCGGGATGGCGGAACTGGTAGACGCGCCGGACTCAAAATCCGGTTCTGGCGACAGAGTGTGGGTTCGATTCCCTCTCCCGGCACCAATCGATCGGAACGCATGAAATATTGCAGCGAATGTGGCAGCGCCGTCGTGCTGCGCGTGCCCGAGGGCGAACATCTGCCCCGTCATGTGTGTCCGGCCTGTCACACGGTCCACTACCAGAATCCCAAAATCGTGGTGGGCTGCGTGCCCGTCGATGACACGGGCCGCATCCTCATTTGCAAGCGGGCAATCGAGCCGCGTTACGGTTTCTGGACCATTCCCGCTGGCTTCATGGAAAACAACGAAAGTCTGGAGCAGGGCGCGGCGCGCGAGTGCTACGAAGAAGCATTGGCGGAAGTCGAAATCGGCTCACTGCTGGCGATCGTCAATATTCTGCATGCGCATCAGGTACACGTGTTTTTTCGCGCTCGAATGCTCAACCCTCGCTATGGCGCCGGGCCCGAGAGCCTCGAGGTCAAAATGGTCGAGGAGCAAGATATCCCCTGGGACGATATCGCCTTTGCCAGCACCGAATACGCACTGCGGCAATTCCTGGCAGACCGACAAGCGGGTGTCGAGAGTTATCACATGACGAGCTACGAGCGCCGAGGCTGGCGATCCTGAGCTCATCAGGCTAAATTTGTCCGACGTACTTTACGGGGAAGCGCATGACGTTCGTCGTCACCGAAAACTGCATCAAGTGCAAATACATGGATTGCGTGGAAGTGTGTCCGGTCGACTGCTTCCACGAAGGCCCGAATTTTCTTGTGATCGATCCGGATGAGTGCATCGACTGCACGCTGTGCGAGCCGGAGTGTCCGGCCGAAGCAATTTATTCCGAGGATGAACTGCCACCTGGGCAGGAAGACTTCAAGGCCTTGAACGCTGAATTAGCGCGCCAGTGGCCTGTGCTCACCGAAAAGCGCGAGTCTCCTGCCGACGCCAAAGAATGGGATGGCAAGCCGGGCAAACTCGCCCTGCTCGAGCGCTGAGGGTTACGCCACTCGGACGCGCTTAGGCCATCAAGGCGCGCGGTTGTCGAGTCGCTGCGCCAGCATCGCGGGCGGCAAATAACCACCCAGCAAATCGCCGTCCGGCATGATGATGGCGGGCGTGCCGCGCAAACCCATCTGCTGACCCACCTCGAAATCGCGCTGGACCTTCGAGGCGCATTTGCGACCTTCAATGATTTCGCCGCGCTTGGCACGGTCCATCGCGGCGTTGCGGTTGGGCGCACAGGCGACCGAGACTGCCTTGTTCCAGCCTTCGCTTTCGGGACCCATACGCGGATAAAACAGGTAGCGCACGCGAATGCCGCGTGAATTGTAGTCCTTCATTTCTGCGTGCAATTTGCGGCAGTAAGTGCAGTCGATGTCCGTGAACACCGTGACCGTATGCGGTAGTTTGGCAGCGCCATACACCACCATGTCCTTTTCCGGGATGGCCGCCAGCATGGCGAGGCGCTGATCACGCCGTCTGGCGTCGGTCACGTTGCGCTCAGCCTGCAGATCGTACAGGTCGCCATCGAAGGCATATCGCCCATCCGCGGTGACATAAATGATATCGGCCCCCTGAGCATACTCAAAGATACCGGGCAGCGCCGTTGGCTTGAAATCTTTGGCCGTACTGCCGGGCCAGCGGGCAAGCAGCTCGGGCGACACCTTAGCCGCCACCGCGGCTGGAGCAGCCGGACGCGCCTCGCGCGCTTGTGCGTAGTTGAACCAGAGAAACAAGGCGAACAGTACGATGAAGCCGTGCAGCCGATAGCGGTTTTTCATGAGCGCGATGTTAGCAGAGAGCCTCAGCCGCGCGGGTGATGTGCCGCATGCAGGCTCTTCAAGCGTTCGCGCGCCACATGAGTGTAGATCTGGGTGGTGGAGAGATCACTGTGACCGAGCAGCATCTGTACCACCCGCAGATCCGCGCCGTGATTGAGCAGGTGCGTGGCAAAGGCATGGCGCAGGGTGTGCGGTGAGAGCGGTTTGGTGATGCCCGCCTGTCGTGCATAACGCTTGATGAGGTGCCAGAACGCCTGGCGCGTCATGTGCGTGCCGCGTTGGGTAGGGAACAAATGGTCGCATTGCCGCAGACCGAGCAGCTCACCACGCGACTCAGCCAAAAACACGCGCAAGCTATCAATGGCAGCGAGGCCAAGCGGCACCAATCTTTGGCGGCTGCCTTTACCGGTGACGCGTACGACACCCTGGTTGAGATTGATCTCGTTAAAGCGCAGGGCCACAAGCTCCGAGACACGCAGGCCCGTGGCATACAAAACCTCGAGCATCGCTCGATCGCGCAGCCCGAGTGCCGTGGTGACTGCAGGCGCCGCGAGCAGGCGCTCGATCTCCTCTTCGGTCAATGATTTCGGCAAACCTCGGCCGATGCGGGGTGTGGCAATGTCCGCCGACGGATCATCGGTACGCGTACCCTCACGCTGCAACTGGCGATAAAAGCGTCGAAGTGAAGACAGCTGCCTTGCGCTTGAACGCGGTCTCGCGCCGCTCGCCACCCGCTCGGCCATGAAGGCAAGCAGATCCGCTCGGGTCACTGCAGCCAAGCTCTGACCCCGCTGCGCGAGCCAACGCTGACACTGCACAAGATCGGCGCGATAAGCCGCGAGCGTGTTGGCCGAGAGTCCGCGCTCGAGCCACAGCAAGTCGAGGAACCGGCCGATCAGCGGATCCACATTCACGGCAGACGACGGACCCGTGTCATTGACTTTCGGGGACATGCAGCCAAGGATACCGCGCTCAAGATGACCGAGCCGACCCCCCTTGCTGTGCACCCAATCCGGCCTGAAACGCTGCCGAGTCTGCTCGGGCGGATTGTTTATGGCAGCTACGCCTGGGCGGTGTTCACTCTGATCGCAGTGCTGACCCTCATCGGCCTGCTGCTCGTTCCCGGCATGCATCGCCGGCGTCGTCTCGCCGCCCTCGCCTCGCGGCTGATCCTGCGCCTTGTTGCCATGCCGCTGGAGGTCAGAGGCCTAGAACTGCTGCCGAGCGGTCAGTGTGTGGTGGCCGCCAATCACGCGAGCTACATCGACGCCCTCGTCATCAAGGCCGTCTTGCCCGATCGGTTTGCCTACGTCGTCAAACGCGAGATGGCCGAAGTGCCCCTCGCCGGACTTTTGCTGCGGCGCCTCGGTACGCAGTTCGTCGAGCGTTTCAACAGCCATCGGGGCGCGCTGGATGCGCGCCGCGTCCTGCGGACCGCTTCGAATGGGGAATCCTTGCTGTTTTTCCCCGAAGGCACCTTCGAGGCTGAACCCGGATTGCTGCGCTTTCACAGCGGCGCCTTCAAAAGTGCCGTCCACGCCAACTGCCCGGTCGTGCCCTGCGTGATTCGCGGCACGCGCGATATTTTGCCGACGCCGCGGTTCTTTCCGCGGCCGGGCCGGATCGTGGTGACGCTGCTTGCGCCCCTACCTATCGACCCCGCGCTCACCCCTGAAATGGCCGCAAGCACGCTGCGCGATTTGACCCGACAGCGCATTCTCGAACAGGTGGGGGAACCTGATCGCGCTCGCTGATCACTCTCGCTGATCGCACTTGAAGGATGCGAGGGGGGGCCGCCTTGGCTACACTTCGGGGCCGCTTGACCTCGAAACATAGTCCAAGGAACGATCCACCATGAGCGAGTCCGTTGTCCTTCTCTCTGCCCGTCGAACCCCAATCGGGGCCTTTCAAGGCGCCCTCGCCAGCGTCAGCGCGACCGCGCTCGGTGCAGCGGCCATTCAAGGCGCCATCGAATCAGCCGCCGTTAGCCCCGCCGACATCAATGAGGTCGTGATGGGATGCGTGCTGCCGGCGGGTCTCGGTCAGGCGCCGGCAAGACAAGCCGCGATCGGCGCGGGTATTCCCGTGTCGACCCCGGCGACCACCATCAATAAAATGTGCGGCTCCGGGCTCAAGGCCATCATGATGGTGGCCGATCAGTTGCGCAGCGGCGATACCGATATCGCCGTCGCGGGCGGCCTCGAATCCATGAGCAACGCGCCGTATCTGCTCTTGAAGGCGCGCAGCGGCTACCGCATGGGTCACGGCGAGCTGCTCGACCACATGTTCTACGACGGTTTGCAAAGCCCCTGGGATGGCCAGCTCATGGGCTGCTTCGCCGAAAACACGGCGGGGCGTTATGCCTTCAGCCGCGAAGCGCAGGACGAGTTCGCTTCGGAATCGGTGCGTCGCGCCCTGGCGGCGGTCGAATCCGGGGCGTTCGCCAAAGAAATCACGCCGGTCACGGTGAAAACGCGCAAAGGCGAGACCACCCTCGATCGCGATGAAACCCCATTCACCTGCAGCATCGAAAAAATCCCGCAGTTGAAACCCGCCTTCCGCAAGGATGGGACCGTCACCGCGGCAAGCTCCTCCTCGATCTCGGACGGTGCCGCCGCCGTGGTCATGGCACGCGAATCGGTCGCAGCCAGTCGTGGCTTGAAGCCTGTAGCCCGGATCGTCGCCTATGCCAGTCATTCGCAAGAGCCCGAATGGTTCACCATTGCGCCGGTCGGTGCGATTCAGAAGGTGCTCGCCAAGAGTGGTTGGAGCGCAAGCGACGTGGATCTCTTTGAGGTCAATGAAGCCTTTGCTGCGGTGGCGATGGCCGCTGCGCACGACATCGGCATCGACCGCGCCAAACTCAACGTCAACGGCGGCGCCTGTGCGCTTGGGCATCCGGTGGGCGCCACGGGTGCGCGCATCGTCGCGACGCTCGTGCACGCGCTCGAGGCGCGCGGCTTGCGTCGGGGCATCGCTGCTCTTTGCATCGGTGGTGGCGAAGCCACGGCCATTGCCATCGAGCGACTCTGACGGCAGGCAAGCCAGACTCATTCGTCGAAAGGGGGCAAAGAAATGTCGAGCGACATCGAGCGGGACGTCATGGAGTACGACGTCGTCATCGTGGGTGGCGGGCCTGCCGGGCTTGCCTGCGCGATACGACTCAAACAACTGAATGAGACGCTCAATGTTTGCGTGCTCGAGAAAGCCTCCGAGATCGGCGCGCATTCGCTCTCCGGTGCCGTGCTCGAGCCCGGCCCGCTGGACACGCTCATGCCGGGCTGGCGCGATGCCGCACCGGCGGTATGTGTCCCGGCCAAGCGCGACGAATTTTCCCTGCTCACACGCCAAGGGCGCTGGTCGCTGCCAGTGCCGCCGCAGCAGCACAACACCGGCAATTTCATTGTCTCGCTGGGTCAACTGATGCCGCTGCTCGCACAGCATGCCGAATCATTGGGTGTGGATGTGTTTGCCGGTTTCGCCGCCGCTCAGCCCCTCTATGCCGAGGACGGATCGGTCAAAGGCGTGCAAATCGGCGATATGGGTATCGAAAAATCCGGCGAGATCGGTCCGAACTTTGCGCCGGGCCCCCAAGTGCTGGCGAAAACCACGATCCTGGCCGAAGGTTGCCGCGGCAGTATCTCCAAGCAGCTCATCAAACAATTCGCCCTGGATGCGGACTGCGATCCACAAACCTACGGCCTGGGATTCAAAGAATTATGGCAGCTGCCGCCGGGTCGCACCGAACCTGGACTCATCCAGCACAGCATCGGCTGGCCTTTGGACAATCACACCTATGGCGGTAGTTTTATCTATCACCTGAATGATGACCGGGTCTATGTCGGCTATGTCGTCGGTCTCGATTATCAGGATCCGCGCCTCAAGCCCTTCGAGGCCTTCCAGCAATTCAAGCATCACCCCAGCATCAAAGCCCTGCTCGAGGGCGGCGAGATCGTGGCCGCAGGCGCGCGCACCATCGCCGCGGGCGGCTGGCAGTCGTTGCCCAAGATGGAGATGCCGGGCGCCATGCTGATCGGCGATGCCGCCGGGACGCTCAACGTCGCCAAGATCAAGGGCATCCACCAAGCGATGCGCTGCGGCATGCTGGCCGCCGAGCACTGGGTGGAAACCGGCGCACCCTCAGGTTTTGACGCCAAGTGGCGCCAATCCGCGGGCGGCCAGGAATTAAAAGCCGTGCGCAACATCAAGCCCGGCTTCAAGCGCGGCCTGTGGTTTGCGCTCGTCAATGCCGCCCTCGAAACCGCACTTGGTGGACGCACCCCCTGGACCTTGCGTAATCGGGCAGCCTATGCCGAAACGCGGCGCCTCAATGAATTTGAATCCCCCGATCGGGGCTGGATCGAACGCGATCTGCCACCGCGCGATCGGTTGGCGTCGGTGTTCTTTGCCAATAACTCACACGAGGAAAATCAACCGATCCACCTCAAAGTACGCAACCCTGATATCTGCGCAACCCGCTGTGCCGAGGAGTTCGGCAATCCCTGCCAGAATTTCTGCCCAGCGAATGTCTATGAAATGGTGGATGACGGCGCGGGTGGCAAGCGCCTGCAAATCAATGCCGCCAACTGCGTGCATTGCAAAGCCTGCGACATCAAAGATCCTTACCAGATCATCGACTGGACCACCCCCGAAGGCGGCTCCGGTCCGATTTACCAATCGCTTTGACGGCGGGCTCATTCGCCATGAGCGCCCCTCTCTGGCAACCCTCAACCGAGCGGCGCGAACGTAGCCATCTTGCCCGCTTCGTAAACTGCCTCGCGGCACGCCGTAATCTTGTCTTCAAAGATTACACCGAGCTGCACCAGTGGTCCGTCACCGACCCGGGGGCCTTCTGGTACGAAGTCGCGCATTTCACCAATGTGATTGCCGATTGGGCCGACGCGCCGGTGGTTCAACAACAGGAACAGCTGCCGGGTGCGGAGTGGTTCCCCGGCGCGCGTCTCAATTTTGCCGAGAATCTGCTTCGCCATGACGATGATCACCCAGCCATCATCGCCTGCGATGAGCGTGGTCGGGAGCGCACCCTGTCCCATCGACAGCTTCGACTGGAGGTGGCACGCGTCGCGGCGGGATTGCGAGCGGCGGGCGTGCAGAGCGGAGATCGTATTGCCGCCTTCATGCCGAACGTCGCCGAAACCGTCATCGGCATGCTTGCAGCGAGCAGCGTGGGTGCGGTGTGGTCATCCTGCTCGCCGGACTTTGGTCTGCGTGGAGTCATTGATCGCTTTGGCCAAATCGAGCCCGTCCTATTGCTGGCGGCGGATGGCTCCCGTTACGCTGGCAAAGATATCGATTGCATGGCGGCGATCCGCAATATCGTGGAACAGCTGCCCTCCGTGCGCACGGTGGTGTTGGTGCCGAACCTGCAAACTGAAATGCAGCTGACTGCGGGCCTGCAAAGCCTGCAGGGCGAAAGCCGGGACGCCGTGTTTTGGCAGAACTTTGGCCTCTCGCACGCCAAACTCGAGTTCACCCGCCTGCCGTTCAATCACCCGCTCTACATTCTGTATTCCTCAGGTACCACGGGCGTGCCGAAGTGCATTGTGCATGGCGCCGGCGGAGCGCTATTGACGCACTTGAAGGAACATCAACTACACGCAGATCTGCAGCGCGATGATCGGCTTTTTTACTTCACCACCTGCGGCTGGATGATGTGGAACTGGCTCGCGAGCGCACTCGCGAGTGGCGTGACCCTGATTCTTTTTGATGGCTCGCCTTTTCATCCGGATGAGGGCGTGTTGTGGCGCATGGCTGAAGCGCTGGGGGTGACGCACTTCGGCACCAGCCCAAAATATTTGAGCAGTCTGGAAAAAGTCGGCTATCCGCCCGCGGAGCAGGTGCAACTGCCGGCACTGCGCATGATTCTGAGCACGGGCTCACCGCTGCCGGCTGCAAGTTTTGAGTTCGTCTACCGCGCCATCAAGCAAGACGTGCACCTCGCCTCCATTTCAGGCGGCACGGATTTGCTCGGTTGCTTTGCGATCGGTAATCCCCTCGCTCCGGTCTACGCAGGACAACTGCAATGCGCCGCGCTCGGCATGGCGGTGGATATCGTTGACGACCGCGGCGAATCAGTGCCGCCCGGCATGCAAGGCGAGCTCGTCTGCCGCCAAAGTTTCCCGTCGGTACCCCTCGGTTTCTGGAACGACGCAGATGGATCGCGTTTACGTCGAGCTTATTTTGAGCGCTTTCCCGGCCTGTGGCACCACGGTGATTACGCCGAGCGTACTGTCGAAGGTGGCTACATCATTCATGGTCGTTCCGACGCTGTGTTGAATCCGGGGGGCGTACGCATCGGCACGGCCGAGATTTACCGAGTGGTCGATACCCTGCCCGAGGTGCTCGAATCCGTCTGCATTGGTCAGCAGTGGCAAGGAGACGTGCGCGTCGTGCTCTTCGTCAAGCTGCGCGAGGGTCTCGCGCTCGATGACGCCCTGCGCGAACGGATTCGCCTCGCGATTCGAACTGAAACCAGCCCGCGGCACGTACCCGCAAAGATATTATCGGTTGGCGATATTCCGCGCACCTTGAGTGGCAAGATCGTCGAACTCGCCGTGAGCGATGTGGTACACGGTCGACCGGTATCGCGGACCGATGCTCTGGCGAATCCGCGGGCGCTGGATGAGTTCCGTGATCGGCCCGAACTCACATGCTGACCGAGGCGGGCTCGTTGCACGAGCGCTATGCCGGGGCGCTGCAGGAGCAGCAAACGCCGGACCCTCATCAACAGCCTGCACTCGATGCCTTGGAAAGACTGCGCGCCGAACTCACTCTCAGCGAGCCACATCGGGAGCGGGGCTGGTGGCGCAGACTCATCGGGCGTTCCCGAGCAACGAATCCCGTCATCCGAGGTGTTTATCTCTGGGGCGGGGTCGGTCGGGGCAAAACCTGGTTGATGGATCTTTTCTTTGATTCGCTCGGACCGTTACCCAAGCACCGCGCTCATTTTCATCGCTTCATGCAGAGCGTTCACACCGGACTCAAGACCCATAAAAATCAGGTGGACCCGCTCGCCACCGTGGCCGCAGAAATCTCGGCCGACGCGCGCGTCGTCTGTCTTGATGAGCTCTTTGTCAGCGATATCGCCGATGCCATGCTATTAGCCGGCCTTTTTACGCATCTTATCGGGCACGGCACGACCTTGGTGTTCACCTCCAACCTGCCGCCCTCCTCGTTGTATCGCGACGGCTTGCAACGTCAACGATTTTTGCCGGCTATTGCCTTGCTGGAAAAACACTGCCAGCTCGTGTGCGTGGATGGCCCGGTGGATTATCGCTTGCGGCAACTGACGCGCCGACCGATTTACCTGCCAAGCACAGCAGCCGACACCCCCTCGTTGTTGCAGCGGCTCTTTGCCGAGCTGAGCGATCAATCGCTGCCCGAGCCCACAAACCTCTCGGTGGAAGGCCGTGACATCCCCTGCCTTGCCGTCGCCGAAACGATCGTCTGGTTCGATTTCAAGGCCCTTTGCGCCGGGCCGCGCAGCCAAGCCGATTACGTGTCCCTCGCGAGGGAATTCCAGACGGTCATGCTCTCGGATGTTCCGCTCTTGGGTGGCGAGGATGAGAATGCCGCCCGTCGCTTCATTGCGCTGGTCGATGAATTCTATGATCGACGCGTCAACCTCATCGTCTCGGCGGCGGCGGAACCCACCGAGCTATACCGTGGAGAGCGGCTACGCTTTGAATTTGAGCGCACGGCGAGCCGGCTCATCGAGATGCAAAGCGAGGCTTATCTCGCGAGTGAGCATCGCGGCTGAGCCGCATGCCGCCGCTGACCCGCAGGTCGCGGCTGACACGTCGGCTGCGCCAACTCAAGATGGGTTTCCGGTCTCAGTTCACCGCGGAAGAACCGGGCGTTCGATCCTGCGGCTGCGAGAAAATCCGCTCGACGTCCACCGCATCAAACTGCCAGGGCTTGTGACAAAACTCGCAAGTGATGTCGATACGACCGCGCTCGGCCAAAATCCCGCGACACTCGTCCGCCCCTAGCACCTGTAGCATGCCCTGCACCCGCTCGGCGCTGCATCGGCACTGAAACGCGACCGTCTGACTGTCAAAGAGACGCAGATCGACACCCGGCAAGGCACGTTGCAAAAGATCAGGCACGCGACGACCCAACAACTCATCCGTACCCAGACCAGACATGGACTCCCGTGCGGCTAACAGGCGCTCGAGCGGATCTTGCGTCACCCCCACCGTTGCCGGCAGTCGCTGCAGCAAAAGGCCGGCTGTGCCCGCGTCATCCGCTGCCAGCCGGATCGCCGTCTGCAATTGTTCGGAAGAGTCAAAGTAATGTTCCAGCGACGCGGCGAGTGAGTCGCCGGCAAGCGGCACGATGCCTTGGTAGGTCGGTGCCCGCGCCGATTCGATCGAGACGATCATGCGCCCCTCTCCCGCCAACTCGCGAAATCGCAGCTCTCCGTGCACCCGCTCCGGCGCGTAGCGGGCAACAGCGCGAAGCCGAAAATCATGCGTGCATTGCGCCACCAACAAGCCCACGGGGCCATCCCCCTGCCACTGCAGAGTGAGTTCACCCTCGAACTTGATCGTGGCGGCGAGCAACACAGCGGCGGTCGCCGCCTCACCGAGCAGCTGACGGACTGGCGGGGGGTAGTCGGCATGCTCACGCAACGCCAACCAAGCCGGTCCGAGGCGAACGAACTCGCCGCGCAAGGCTTCACCTTCCACGGTAAAGCGCCGAACGCAGTCAACCTCGAACATCAATCTGACAGCTTCTGCTTAAGCAATTCATTGAGCTGTGCGGGGTTAGCCTTGCCCTGTGTGGCCTTCATCACCTGACCGACGAAGAAGCCGAACAACTTGTCTTTGCCAGCACGATAGTCGGCCAGCTGCTGCGGATTTCGTGCCATGACCTCGGCGATCGCCGCCTCGATGGCCGACGTGTCGGTGATTTGCCGCAAACCGCGCTGTTCAATGATGGTGTCTGCCGTATCGCCCGAGGCCCACATGACCTCGAAAACCTCTTTGGCAATCTTGCCGGAAATAGTGGCATCGACAATGCGGCTGACGAGACCCGCGAGCATTGTGGCATCCACCCGGCTATGCTCGATCTCGAGGCCATCCTTGTTGAGAAACCCCGACAGATCACCCATCACCCAGTTGGCACAGAGCTTGGGGTCGCTGCCGACACGGCGCGCCACATCTTCATAGAAATCGGCCAACTCGCGGCTTGCCGTCAAGACTCCGGCGTCGTACTCGGGCAAACCGTAATCGCGCACAAAGCGCGCCGCTTTGTCGTCGGGCAGCTCCGGCAATTGCGATCGAACCTCGTCAATGAATGCGGGCTCGAGCAACACCGGCAAGAGATCGGGGTCGGGAAAGTAGCGATAATCGTTCGCTTCTTCTTTGGAGCGCATGGAGCGGGTCTCACCCTTGTCGGGGTCATAGAGCCGGGTCTCCTGCACGACTTTTCCGCCCCCTTCGATGACATCGATCTGCCGCGAGACCTCGTAGAGGATGGCCTTTTCAACGTAGCGAAAGGAATTCAAATTTTTGATCTCGGCGCGGGTACCAAAGCGCTCGCTACCCTTCGGTCGCACCGAGACGTTGGCATCGCAGCGGAAAGAGCCTTCCTGCATGTTGCCATCGCAGATCCCGAGGTAGCGCACCAGGGTGTGCACCTTCTTCATGTAGGCGACGGCTTCTTTGGCCGAGCGCAGATCGGGTTCGCTCACGATCTCGATCAAAGGCGTACCCGCCCGATTGAGATCGATGCCCGTCATGCCGGGCAAGCCCTCATGCAGGGACTTGCCGGCGTCCTCTTCGAGATGCGCGCGGGTGATACCCACCCGCTTGCGGCTGCCGTCATCCAGCAGGATGTCGAGCGTCCCCTCGGCGACGATGGGCAACTCGTACTGGCTGATCTGGTATCCCTTCGGCAGATCGGGATAAAAGTAATTCTTGCGGGCGAACACCGATTTCGGCGCAATGCGCGCACCAATGGCGAGTCCAAATCGGACCGCCATGCGCACGGCCTCGGCATTGAGCACCGGCAACACACCGGGATACCCCAAATCGACCAGATTGGCCTGGGTATTGGGTGCGGCGCCGTAAGCTGTGGCCGAGCCTGAAAAAATCTTTGAGCGCGTGGCCAGCTGCGCGTGAATCTCAAGGCCGATGACGGTTTCCCATTCCATGACGGACCTCAGGCAAACGCCGCAGGGCGCTCAAGATGCCATGCGGTCTCTTGCTGGTAGCGATGCGCAACATTGAGCATGCGCGCCTCGGAAAAGTGCGGCCCGATCAGCTGCAGCCCGACCGGCAAGCCCGCGGCGAAGCCGCACGGCAGCGACATCGCCGGTAGACCGGCGAGGTTGGCACCGATGGTGTAGATATCATTGAGGTACATGGTGATGGGATCATCACTCTTCGCGCCGAGCTCGAAGGCCGCTGTCGGCGCAGTTGGACCGATCAACATATCGACTTCGGCAAAGACACGGGCGAAATCCGCGCTGATCAATTGCCGAACCTGCTGCGCCTTAAGGTAGTAGGCATCGTAATAGCCCGCCGAGAGCACATAGGTGCCGGTCATGATGCGACGCTTGACCTCGGCACCGAACCCTTCGCCGCGAGAGCGACGATAAAGGTCTGCCAAATTCTTTGGTGACTCGCAGCGATGACCGAAGCGCACGCCATCAAAACGCGCGAGGTTTGACGAGCACTCGGCCGGTGCGACCACGTAGTAGGTCGGCACGGATAGCGGCAGATTCGGGCAGCTCACCTCGCGAACACGCGCACCGAGCTTCTCGTAGACGGTAATAGCCTCGCGCACGCGGGCCTCGCAGGCAGGATCCAGGCCCTTATCAAAAAATTCGGTAACGATACCGAGAGTCAGACCCTCGAGCGAATCATTGAGTGTTGCCAGGTAGTCGGGCACCGGTCGATCCACGCTGGTGGAATCTTTGGGATCAAAACCCGACATAGGCCCGAGCAACATCGCCGCATCTTCAGCACTGACGGTGATCAAGCCTGCCTGATCGAGACTCGAGGCGAAGGCGATCATGCCGTAGCGACTGGCACGCCCGTAGGTGGGCTTGATGCCGGTGACACCACAAAGCGCGGCAGGTTGACGAATCGATCCGCCGGTATCGGTGGCGGTCGCCGCGGGTGCGATCCGCGCGGCCACGGCCGCAGCCGAACCGCCCGAAGAACCGCCGGGGACGCGCGAAACATCCCATGGATTGCGGACCGGCCCGAAATAACTCGTCTCGTTGGAGGAGCCCATGGCGAACTCGTCCATGTTGAGCTTGCCCAGCATCACCATGCCGGCCGAGCGTAAGCCTGCGACCACCGTCGCATCGTAGGGCGAGACAAAATTGGCGAGCATCTTCGAACCACAGGTGGTGAGCACCCCGGCGGTACAAAAAATATCCTTGTGCGCCAACGGAATGCCGGTCAGCAGACCCCCTCGACCGGCGGCGCGTGCCGCATCGGCTTCGGCGGCGGCACTGAGCGCAGAATCCGCCGTGAGCGTGACGAAGGCATTCAGCGTCGGTTGCGCAGCGGCAATGCGTTCGAGGTAGGCGCGGGTGAGCTCGACACTTGAGTAATCCCCGCGCGCCAGACCTTGTGCCAGCGCAGCGACGGATTCGGCCGGTAAAGCCGGTAAAGCAGCAGTGGCGGTCATTCGATCACCTTGGGGACCAGATAGAGACCCGCTTCCACTTGGGGCGCATTACGCTGGTAGTCATCGCGGCGATCCGTCTCGCTGACCTCATCGGCGCGCAAGCGCTGGGCCAGACCCGGCAGCGGATGCGCCATGGGCGCAATGCCGCTCGTCGGCGCTCGCTCGAGCTCGCCGACGAAATTGAGAATGCGGGAAAGCGAATCAACGTAGACCGGAATTTCGGACTCGGTGAGTTCGAGGCGAGAAAGCTCGGCGATTTTCTCGATGTCGGCGCGAGTGAGACTCATGTGGCAACCCGGATTGGCAGCACAAAACGGCCGCGAATGATATCACCCTTACCTTGTTTAAGAGCGCGCAGGTTGTTAAATTGCCGACACTTTTACCATCTCGGCCGAGACCGGGTTACACATCCATGTTCAAACGTCTGCGCGGATATTTTTCCAGCGATCTGTCGATCGATCTGGGCACTGCCAACACCCTGATTTACGTCCGCGATCGCGGCATCGTACTCAACGAACCGTCGGTCGTTGCCGTGCAAGAAGACTACAGTCGCGGCGGCAAGGTCATTGTGGCTGTCGGTGCCGAGGCCAAAAACATGCTTGGTCGTACACCGGGGCACATCACGGCGGTACGGCCGATGAAGGACGGTGTGATCGCCGACTTCACCTACACCGAGAAGATGCTGCAGTACTTCATCGGCAAGGTGCACGACACGCGTCTGCTCAAACCCTCACCACGAGTCTTGGTGTGCGTTCCGGTCGGTTCGACCCAGGTCGAACGCCGTGCGATCCGAGAGTCCGCGGAAGGCGCCGGCGCTCGCACGGTCGCCATCGTCAGCGAACCGATGGCTGCCGCGGTCGGCGCCGGCCTGCCGGTGCAGGAAGCTCGCGGCTCGATGGTGCTCGACATCGGTGGCGGCACCTCCGAAGTGGCGGTGATTTCTTTGAACGGCATCGTCTACGCGCAGTCGGCGCGCATCGGCGGTGACCGCTTCGATGAAGCCATCACCAATTACGTGCGTCGCAACTACGGCATTCTCATCGGTGAAACCACCGCCGAGCGCATCAAAATCGAAATCGGATCAGCTTATCCCGGTCAGACAGTACGCGAAATTTCGGTCCGCGGTCGCAACCTCTCTGAGGGTGTGCCGCGCAGCTTCACCCTCAACAGCAATGAAATCCTTGAAGCCTTGCAAGAGCCTTTGCAAGGGATTGTTGGCGCCGTCAAACAAGCGTTGGAGCAAACCCCGCCGGAGCTCGGCTCCGATGTGGCCGACCGTGGCATTGTGGTCACGGGCGGTGGCGCCTTGCTACGCGATATCGATAAATTGATCACCGAAGAAACGGGCGTGCCGGTGGTCATCGCCGAAGATCCGCTGACCTGCGTGGCGCGCGGCGGTGGGCGGATTCTTGAACTCATGGACGAACTCGGGCCCGGCAACTTCGGGCTTGAATAAGCGCTCGAGCAGCGCTTCACCGCGCCGAACGGCCGCCAGTGCATGGCGCTTGGCCGCTTATGCGCTGGTTTGTCTGCTGCTCATGTTCGTTGATCAGCGCAGCAACGCGCTAGAGAGTCTGCGTAGCGGCCTGCAGACGGTCGCGTACCCGATCAAGGTCCTGTTGTTTTCACCGATTGAGGGCTGGCACGCCCTCGGCGAAATCTTTGCTGACCGCGAAGCCCTACGCCTCGAAAACACCGCCCTCAAGCAAAGAGTCGCGCAGCTGGAGATTGCCGCCATGCGGCGAGCGGACCTCGAACTGGAAAACGCCCGCTTGCGAAATCTCGTCGAGTCCTCGGCAGATGTTGCGGGACGCGTGGTTACGGCTCGCATCGTCGGTCAAGAGTTCTCCCGACAACGTCGACGCGTTACCCTGGATCGCGGTCATCGTGATGGGGTCTATGTCGGTCAGACCGTGCTTGCAGGCGGCGGCGTAGTGGGGCAAACCATGCGGGTCGGACCTTTCAGCAGCGAGATCATTCTTTTGACCGACCCCGAGCACGCGATCCCGGTGGAGATTCAACGCACAGGAGTGCGCACGGTCGCAGTCGGTACCGGTCGTACCGATCTTTTGAGCCTGCCATCACTGCCCTTGCAAAGCGACATCGTGGCCGGGGATGTCCTCGTTTCCTCTGGACTCGGGGGTATTTTCCCGACCGGCTATCCCGTTGGAGTGGTGACGCGTGTGCTCAAAAGCGATGGCGCCCAATTGGCGGTGGTGGAGGCAGTCACCGTCGCGCGCGCCAGCCGTAACCGACATGTCGCCATGATTTGGTTCAAAGAAAATCACCCGGCCGCGCCAGCCACCCAAGCCGCCCCAACGATAACCCGTGGAGGTGGCCCATGAGCCGCCGTCTGCGCATCGAGGGCCGCTGGTTGATCAGCCTCAGTATTGCCGCCAGCGTGTTGTTGCAGCTTTTACCACTGCCAGAGACGCTCGCGGCCGTCCGCCCACCGTTCACGATCATGATGGTGATTTTTTGGTCCTTGATGGCGCCGCGGCTCGCCGGTATCGGCAGCGGTTTCGCCGCGGGGTTGGCGCTTGATATCTATCTCGGCTCGGTGCTTGGCCAATACGCACTGGCCGGCGCTATCATCGCTTACGTTGTCGTCCGCCAGCACTTGATGCTGCGCAACAAACCGATCCTCGAGCAGGCCTTGCTGGTCGGCGCGCTACTGATCGCGCACGAATTTCTGATCTGGCTGATTGAGGGTTGGATGGGTCAGTCCCAAGGAGATTGGACGCGCTGGCTCGGATGCCTGACAGGCGCCCTCATCTGGCCACTGCTCTCGCGTCTACCCACCGGCCGCTTGCCCGAGAGGGCTTGATACCATGAGCGTTCGCGGGCGTATCAAAGATTCATGGCGCGAGCGACGCCTCTTTGAGCAGCGCATCCTCGTGGTCTTGGTGTTGATCGGGCTGTTGACCAGTGTGTTGCTTGGTCGCCTGCTATGGTTGCAACTCGTCCGCTACGACTACTACAGCGAACTGTCGCAGGGCAACCGCGTGCGAGTTGAACCCTTGCCGGCTGCGCGCGGCGTCATCTATGACCGCAAGGGTCAGGTCCTCGCGGATAACCAACCCACTTATCAGCTCGAGCTCGTCCCGGAAGAGGTTCGTGATCTTGAGACCACCTTGCAAGGGCTGGCCCGCATTGGGCTGATTGAAGCCTCGGCGATCAAAGATCTGCAAAAACTGATTCGCTCACGACGCTCATTCGAGAGCGTACCCGTGCGCCTGCGGCTGAACGATGAGGAAATTGCCAAGTTTGCGGTCAACCGTTTCCGCTTCCCTGGAGTGGATATCCAGACCCGTCTCGCCCGCAACTACCCGTTGGGTGAAATTGGCGTACACGCACTCGGCTATGTCGGCGCCATCTCGGAGGCGGATCTCGAGAAGATCGATCGCGAGGCCTACGCCGGCACCCGCACCATCGGCAAGATCGGGGTCGAGTCAGCCTATGAAAACAATCTACGAGGCGAAAATGGCCGCCGCGAAATCCTCGTCAACGCTCGAGGTCGCCCCATCGACAATCTGGAAGCACTCGAGCGCGAGCTCAACTTTCGCCCGGGGCGCAGCGGACAAGATGTTTTTTTGACGCTGGATCTTGATCTGCAAAAAGCGGCCGAGCAGGCGATGGCTAACCGCCGCGGCGCCTTGATTGCTCTGGATCCGAACAACGGGGACGTGCTCGCCTTGGTGTCCCATCCGGGATTCGATCCCAATCTTTTTGCCCGCGGTTTGAGCAATCAGGAGTTTGCCGCGCTCAACACCGACCCTGATCGACCGCTATTCAATCGAGCGCTGCGAGGCACTTACCCGCCAGGCTCCACGATCAAGCCGGTGGTGGCCCTCGCTGGCATGCAGTATGGTTTGATCGAACCCGAGGACACCTACTATTGCGTCGGCTATTTCATGCTGCCGGGCAGCAGTCGACGGTTTCGTGACTGGCAACGGCGCGGACATGGCGTCGTCAACATGCAATCGGCGATCTCGCGCTCCTGTGATCCCTACTTTTATTCTTTGGCGGATCGGTTGGGAGTCGATCGACTGCATGATTTTCTGGGTCAATTCGGTCTCAAAGTAGCGAGCGGCATCGATATCGGCGGTGAGCGAGCCGGTGTCCTTCCCTCGCGTGACTGGAAGCGCGGTGCGTTTCGCAAACCGCAGGAACAAGTCTGGTTTCCCGGCGAAACCGTGATCTTTGGTATCGGCCAGGGATACATGACGAGCACACCGCTGCAAGTTGCGCAAATGACGGCCACGCTCGCCACCCGGGGTTCCGCCTGGCGCCCGCGACTGGTGGCTGCGATACGCGACCCCGTGACAGGTGAACGTCGTGATCTCGCCCCTGAACCTTTGCCCGCGGTTCAACTCAAAGACGAGATGATGTGGGAAATTGCCATCGATGGCATGCGCGCCGTCATGGAAGATGGCACGGCCAGTCGCTCTGCGCGCGGTGCTCCGTATTCCATCGCGGGTAAAACCGGAACGGCGCAGGTCGTTGCCATCGCCCAAGGCGAGGAATATGACGCCGATGCACTCGATGAACGTCTGCGCGATCACGCGTGGTTTGTTTCTTTTGCTCCCATTGAACAACCCCGTATCGTGATCGCAGTGCTGATCGAAAATGGCGGTAGCGGCAGCGGCGTGGCAGCGCCCGTCGCGCGAGAAGTCATGGATGCGTATCTTGTCGCCCAGACGAGCGGAGCCGAAGGCACGTGATTCGGGAGAATGTTGCGAGCACCCGCGAGCGCGCGCTGACGGTCACCGCGAGAGTGCTTGGCACGCTGCGCATGGATGGGCCTCTCGTGCTTGGCCTCGCGGCCATCGCCGTGGTCGGTCTACTTGTGCTCTACAGCGCCTCAGGCGGCAACTGGAGCGTGGTGTTGCGCGGAGCCGTACGCCTGCTGCTCGGCAGTGTGTTGATGCTGGTATTGGCTCAGATCCGCCCTTCCTTGCTGCTGCGTGCTTCCCCCTGGCTCTATGGCATCGGTCTCATCCTGCTGCTGCTGGTCGAGGTGGTGGGCGACGTCGGCAAAGGCGCACAGCGCTGGCTGGATCTTGGATTCATGCGCTTTCAACCTTCGGAAATCATGAAGCTCGCCGTTCCCATGACCTGCGCTTGGTGGCTGCATGAGCGACCCGTCCCACCGAGTACACCGAGCCTGCTCGCGCTCGCTGCGCTGATCGTGCTGCCAACCGCACTGGTCATGATCCAACCGGATCTCGGCACGTCATTGCTCATTGCCACGGCCGGTCTCGCGGTTGTCTTTCTCGCCGGACTCTCGCTGCGGCTGATTGTTTCTTTGATGTTTGGCGCCATGGGAGCTGCCTGGGCAGGCTGGGAATTCCTGCTGCGTGATTATCAGCGCCAACGCGTGCTGACCTTCCTCGACCCGCAAGCCGATCCCTTGGGGTCGGGTTATCACATTATCCAGTCCACCATCGCCATCGGTTCGGGCGGCATCTTTGGCAAAGGCTTCTTGCGTGGCAGTCAGAGCCAACTGGAGTTTCTGCCCGAGCGCTCGACCGATTTCGTGTTTGCCGTGATTGGCGAGGAATTCGGCTTGTTCGGCGTGATGCTGGTAATCGGGCTCTACCTCTTTGTCGTGGCCCGAGCACTCTACCTCGCCAATCAAATGCGTGATACCTACGCTCGTCTGCTCGCCGGCAGCTTCGCGGCACTCTTCTTTATTTACGTGTTCATCAACGCCGGCATGGTCTCGGGTTTGTTGCCGGTCGTCGGTGTCCCCTTGCCCTTGATCAGTTATGGCGGCACATCGATGGTGACCCTGCTCGCCGGCTTCGGTATTCTGATGTCGTTGTACGCCAATCGGAAACTCGCTGCCTGATGCTCCAGACTCCAAAGAATTTCTCTGTTGTAGAGGGTGTTGCACTCACGCGTGGTATCGTGGTCGCACTCGGTCTTGCCTCGCTGCTCGGCGCCCCGGCCTTGGTGCCTGCCAGCACCACGGCACCGACAGACGCCGCCACACCAACCACGGTGCAAGCCTTTGACCTGCAACGCGAAGACATCCGTAACTTCATCGATGAAGTGTCGACTCGGCATCAATTGGATCCAGAGGCCGTTCAAGCGCTGCTTGCCGAGGGTCGACACCAGCCGCGCATCATCGAAGCCATCAGCCGGCCCGCCGAGCGCGTGCTGCGGTGGTGGGAATATCGCGAGCGCCTGGTCTCGGCTCAAAGAGTCGAAATGGGTAGGGCATTTTGGCAAGAGCATCGTGACTTGCTGCGCGATATCGAGTCGCGCAGCGGCGTTGAAGCCCACTACATTACCGCCATCATCGGCATCGAGACCAACTACGGCCGCAACAAGGGTTCCTGGCGGGTACTCGATGCGCTCATGACGCTGGGCTTCGACTATCCGCCGCGGGGCCGATTTTTCCGCTCTGAGCTCGAGCATTTTCTGCTGCTCGCGAAGGAAGAAGGACTCGACCCCAAAGAAACACTGGGTTCCTATGCCGGCGCAATGGGTGCACCGCAATTTATGCCGAGCAGCTATCGCCGTTTTGCCGTCAATCAGGACATGGCGTCCACCCCTGGTGAGCGTAATTTGTTTACGGACTGGGCGGATGTGATGGCGAGTGTCGCCAATTATTTTTTGGCGCACGGCTGGCAACCCGGGGCACCGGTGCTGGCTGAGGCATCGGCGCCAGCGGGCACCATGGCGGGATTGGATCGCAGTAATCTTCGACTCCATACCACCCTTGCACAACTGGCCGAGCAGGGCGTGGAGGTCAAACACATCACACGCGAGACCGCAGGTGCCACGTCCAATGCGTGGGCACCCGACACGGCCGTCATGCTGTTGCCTGCGGAATTACCGGACGCGGAGCAAGTACGCGTGGGCTTCAATAATTTCCAGGTAATCACCCGCTATAACCGCAGTATCCTGTACGCGATGGCAGTGCATGATCTCGCGCTCGCCATCAAAGAAGGGGTCGAGTGATGTCGGGGCTTGCCCGGCTTGCGCTCTGTACACTACTGCTTGCGCTCGGCGGTTGCAGTCTATGGCCCTTCGGCGATGAGCAAAAAGCCCGAGTGCCCGCCGGTGTGCCCAAACCGCCGCGGGATCTCGCCTCGATTCCGGATGCCGTACCCCGCGAAGAGCCGCGTAGTCGCTACGGCAACCCGCAAACGTATGTGGTGTTTGGCCAGCGCTATCGGGTCAAAGACAGTGCCAAAGGTCATGTCGAGCGTGGTCTTGCCTCCTGGTATGGACCGGGGTTCCACAATGAGCGCACCTCGAGCGGTGAGCCCTACGACATGTATGCGATGACGGCAGCCCACAAAACGCTACCTCTTCCCACCTACCTT
Source organism: uncultured Acidibacter sp. (assembly GCA_964533305.1). Classification (GTDB taxonomy): domain Bacteria; phylum Pseudomonadota; class Gammaproteobacteria; order Steroidobacterales; family Steroidobacteraceae; genus UBA964. The sequence goes on along the minus strand of CAZHLL010000006.1, from coordinate 21,293 downwards.
CAGGTGACGAACCTTGATAACGGCCGCTCGGTCGTGGTTCGAGTGAATGATCGCGGCCCCTTTGTCCGCGGTCGAATCATTGATCTCTCCTACACGGCCGCATGGAAGCTCGACATGATCAAAAGTGGCACTGCCCGAGTCGAGATCCGCACCGTCGAGCCCAAACGCTGGTGGCGACGTGAGCAGGAACCCCCTTTGACTGCGCCCTTGCGCACCGCTGCGGCCAATGCCCCGAGCGGTACTGCTGCCAACCGCGCGGAGGCCGCCTCAGCGCGTTACCTGCAAGCAGGAGCCTTTTCCAGCAGGAGTAACGCCGAGGGTATGCTGACGCAACTGCGGCAAGCAGGCTTTAACAACAGCGTGATTCGCGAGGCCTTGGTCGCCGGTCGAAGAATCTTCCGTGTGCAAGTCGGTCCGGTCAGCGACGAGAACGCGGCCGAAGATATCATCAACGGTTTGCGTCGCGCCGGCATTCCCGATGCCCGGGTGATGCTGGATTGACCCGATGCCCGGGTCATGCTGGATTGA
>CAZHLL010000006.1:0-20665 GCA_964533305.1 uncultured Acidibacter sp. | reverse complement strand
ATGCTGGATTGACCCGATGCCCGGGTCATGCTGGATTGAGATTTCCTGCCCGACCGTGTTTTTTGTTCTACCATCCCGCCGTCTCTGTAAACCTGCCATCCTTCAAGGGGAACCCGTCGACTCATGTGCCTGACGAATCGCTTGCCTGCACTCCATACCGCCATCCTCTCGCTCGTTTTTCTTTGTCTTGCCAACCTGCCTGCGATCGCTCAAGTCCCGGCGGCGCCCAAGGTCGAGGCCCGAGCCTACATTCTGGTAGATCAGGCAACCGGTCGGGTGCTGGCAGGCGAAAGAGCCGATGAGCGTGTGGAACCGGCCAGCATCACCAAACTCATGACGGGGTATCTCGCCTTCCGCGCCATCGCCAAAGGCCAGCTGTCATTGAGCGAAGACGTGACCATCAGCGAGCGTGCCTGGCGTGCCGAAGGCTCGCGGACTTTCGTGCAGGTGGGCAGCCGAGTGCCGGTTGAGGTACTGCTGCGAGGCATGATCGTGCAGTCGGGCAACGACGCCTCAATTGCGATCGCCGAGCGCATTGCCGGTAGCGAAGAAATCTTCGCTGAATTGATGACCAAAGAGGCTGAGCGCCTCGGCATGCGCAACACGCGCTTTCGCAACGCCACGGGCTTGCCTGCAGAGGATCACTACACGACCCCGCGGGATATTTCCATGCTGGCGAGAGCCATCATCCGAGAGTTCCCTCAATACTACTCCTGGTACTCGCAACGCGAGTTCGCCTGGAACAATATCCGACAAAGAAATCGTAATGGCTTGCTGGCCCGTGACCCGAGCGTCGATGGCATGAAAACCGGTATGACTGACAACGCAGGCTACTGCCTCGTCAGCTCCGCCCAGCGCGGCCGCACGCGACTGATTGCCGCGGTGTTTGGTGCTGATTCAGCCAAAATACGTGAAGAAGCCAGCATGAGTCTGCTCAACTACGGCTTTGCTTTTTATGAAACCGTCACCTTGCGCAAAGCGGGTGAAAAGATCCTGGAGCCACGTCTCTACAAGGGCAGTGAGCAGTTTCTTGCAGTCACCCCGGGGCGGGATGTCGAGGTCACGGTCGCTCGCGGCAGCGCGGGTCAGTTACGGGTTAGCACACAGCTGGATGAACCTTTGATAGCGCCCATCGAGGCCGGTCGCAAGGTGGGCGAACTGCGTGTGATGCAAGGCGAGACGGTCATCACCCGCGCGCCGCTCGTCAGTGCGCAGAGCGTGGCGGCCGGTGGAGTTTGGCCGCAAGTCCGCGACACGATCGTACTGATGGTGAGGTAGTCATGGCAGGGCCCTGCGAGATTTGTTTTCTGGATGGGCAGTGGCCCGCCTTGAAAGAGGCGCGTATCAGCCCGCTTGATCGCAGCTTCTTGTTTGCCGATGGCGTCTATGAAGTCATCCCCGTCTTCGCTGGCAGACCTTTTCGTTTTATCGAACACATGCAGCGCCTCGGGCGTAGCCTGCGCGAAATTCGTATGACGGACCCACACGATGCGGATGGCTGGCGCGATATCGTGCGCGAACTATTGCAACGCAATGGGCTCACGCGCGGTGACAGCTATGTCTATGTGCAGGTCTCGCGCGGCTCCGAATGGGGTCGCAACCACGCGCCATTACCGGCGGTGCCCCCTCTGGTGTTTGCTTTTTGTACTCCCTTCCCGGCTGTCAATGAAATCCAGCTGGCGCACGGGGTCGCCTGCGTCACGGCAGAGGATATTCGCTGGGGACGCTGCGACATCAAGTCCGTATCCCTGCTCGGTAATGTGCTGTTGCGTCAGCTCTCGGTTGATGCCGGTGCGCAGGAGACCATCTTGCTGCATGAAGGCATGTTGCGCGAAGCCAGCGCTTCGACCGTGCACATTGTTCAATCCAACCGATTGATCACGCCACCGAACTCCAGCCATATTTTGCCGGGCATGACCCGTAGCGTCGTCGAAGAGCTGGCCGATGACTTGGGTATCGCTCGCGAAACCCGCGCCGTCACCGAAGCCGAATTACGCGCAGCCGATGAAATCTGGCTCGCCTCGTCGACCCGCAACGTATCAGCGGTCACTCGGCTCGATGGTGAGCCGGTCGGCAACGGCTCACCCGGGCCGCTCTGGCAGCGCATGTGGCAGGGCTTCAAGGATCTGCAGCAAAGACTCGCGCCGACACCGTGGTAAGCCCCGTGACCGACAGCCCCACCGAAAGTCTGCTCCGCTTTCCGACCGACTATCCCATCAAAGTATTGGGTCGGCGAGACAGCCTTTCTCGTGCGCAAATTGATGCCTTGGTGCGCAGCCATGTGCCTACGCTCGCCCCAGAGCAGGTAGCCCAGCGGGAAAGCGGCGGCGGAAACTTCATCGCGATCACCTATTCCATCGTCGCCGAGAGTCGCGAGCAGGTGACGGCGCTGGTCAGCGCGCTGCTCAAGGCTGAAGGCGTCGTGATGGTGATCTAGCGCGCCGAGTCTCTGCCCTCGACAGACGACTCAACGGCCGATCAGCGACAGAAACTCGCGGCGCGAATCGGCGTCTTTTTTGATGATGCCGCGAAGCGCTGACGTCACCGTCGCTGTGCCCGTGTGACGTACTCCACGCGACTCCATGCACATATGCCGGCATTCGATCACCACCGCCACCCCGAGCGGCTGCAGATGAGTATCGAGGGCATCGGCAATCTGATTGGTCAGGCGCTCCTGCACCTGCAGGCGCCGAGCAAACACCTCGACCAATCTTGAAATCTTGGACAAGCCCAGAATTCTTTGATCCGGGATATAGCCCACATAGGCCTTGCCAAAGAATGGCGCAAGGTGATGCTCGCACAGCGAATACACCGGGATGTCACGAACGATGACCATTTCATCGACCCGCTCGGCACCGTCCTCGAAAGACTTGAGAACATCCTCGGGCTTCTCCAGATAGCCGCGGGTGTACTCCCGCCAAGCCTTCAAAAATCGGTTGGGGGTCTCGAGTAAGCCCTCTCGCGCCGGATCCTCTCCGATATAGGTCAGAAGGTCACGTACCATCTGCAGCTCGGTAGTCTTGAATGGCGGTAAATCGTTGGGGGTATCCGACATGATCATTTCTCCGTGAGGAGCCGCAAAAGTTCGGGAAGCAGTGCGTCTGCCGCATCGGCGACGTTCTGCGGCCCGCCCAATAAGGCTGATTGAGTCATCGCGAGCCCGGCGTACCCACAAGGATTGATACGCGAGAACGGCTCCAGATCCATGTTGATGTTGAACGATAGGCCATGATAACTCGCACCACGACGAACGCGGATGCCCACGCTCGCAATTTTGGCCTCATTTACGTATACGCCGGGTGCGCCGGGCCGCGCAGCGGCCAAAATATCGTGGTGCGCAAGACAACGGATCACGCTTTGCTCCAGCCGCGTGACCAAATCGCGCACGCCGAGCGCCGCACGGCGCAGATCGATCAGGGAGTACACCACGAGCTGCCCAGGCCCGTGATAGGTCACCTGCCCACCCCGGTCCACCTTGACGACGGGAATATCGCCCGGCATCAGCACATGCGAGGCATCGCCGTTCATGCCGAGGGTAAACACCGGCTCGTGCTCCACCACCCAGATCTCATCGGCCGTGGTCGCATCACGCTCATCGGTGAAGCGCTGCATCGCCTGCCAAGTCGGAAGATACGCCACCCGACCAAGGTGACGGATGATCGGTCTCGCGCTGCGCGCCGTCAGACCCGCGGTCGTGTCGGGATGCATCACCTCAGGACACATCACCCGTCAAAGCCCGATTATCGAGACCCGCGTTGTTGCCCAGCAGCGCAAGTTCGGCGCGATAACTTGAGCGCACGAGCGGCCCGGATACGCATTCACGAAAACCGCGCTGCAAAGCCCAGTCGCGGTAACGATCGAATTCTTCGGGTGTCACGAAGCGTGCTATCGGCAAATGATGGGGGGTTGGCCGAAGGTACTGGCCCAAGGTCAAAATATCCACCTGGTGCCGACGCATGTCGTCCATCGCTTCAAGGATTTCGTCGTCAGTTTCACCTAAACCTAGCATCAAGCTGGTTTTGGTGAGTACTTCGGGACGGTGTCGCTTGGCGTGTGCCAAGACCTGCAGGGTCTGCTCATAGCCGGCGCGCGGATCGCGCACGGGATGCGTCAGCCTGCGCACGGTCTCGACGTTCTGGGCGAACACCTCAAGCCCCGAATCCACCACCGTCTCGACATCGCTGAACACACCCTGAAAATCAGGCGTCAGCGCCTCCACCGCCGTCTGCGGCGACATTTCCTTGATGGCGCGAACGGCTGCGGCAAAATGCGCCGCTCCACCATCCGGCAGGTCGTCGCGATTGACCGAGGTCAGCACCACGTAGCGCAGTTTCATCAAAGAAACCGTTCGCGCGGTATTGAGTGGCTCTTCCGGATCAAGCCAACCGCGAGGATTGCCGGTGTCCACGGCACAGAACCGACAGGCACGGGTGCAGACCTCGCCCATCAACATGATGGTCGCCGTACCCGCATTCCAGCATTCGCCGATATTCGGGCACTTGGCCTCCTCACACACCGTCGCGAGGCGATGTTCACGCACCGTGCGGCGCACGAATTCATAGTGACTGCCTGAGGCCATCGGGGCCTTGAGCCAGCGCGGCTTGCCGCCGAGGACCCGCAGCGTAGCCCCCTCCTGCTGACTCGCCTTGATACCGTCGCGAATGGCTTTGAACCCCTGCGGGGTCTGGTATTTCTCGCCACTGCGTACGCGCACCGCATCGACCGGAATGACCTGAGTCACCGGACGGGTATCGAGCGTGGGCGCCTGACTTGCGGCATCCTGCCGCGGGGATTGATCCAAGGATTTGTCCATGCTTGAAGTGTACGCGCTCTAGCTGGGCGCAGCCCAGACCCGCAGGAGCTCAGCCAACGGCCCCGGCAGCCAATCGCTCATCGAGCTCGCGCAAACGCTCAGGCGTACCCACATCGCACCAGTGGCCCTCGTGAATCAGCCCACGCAGCTTTTGGGCCTCGGCTGCCCGCCGCAGCCAGGGCAAGAGCGGAAATCGCCCTCCCTCGCAGCCAGCAAAGAATTCCGCGCGGTAGAGACCGAGTCCAGAGTATGTCCAACGTTTGGCCTCGGCCGAGTCATCGAAACCGATCGCGGCATCCAAACCCCTGTTGCTTGGGGCTGTCCCGGTGATCGGTTTCGCCAGCGAGAGGCCATCACGTTTGGCTGGCAAGAAGACGAAATCGCCGCGGGGGTGATGCGTGGGATTGGCGACCAGCACGAGTCTGGCAAGGGCCTGAACATCGAGTGCAGGCGCTCGTGAAAAATCATAGTCGCTGAAGACATCGCCATTGACCAACCAGAAAGGCTGGCTGCCAAGCCTCGGCAAAGCCCGAAAGATACCGCCGCCCGTCTCCAGCGGATTATCGTCTTCGTCGCTGTAGTGGATCACCAAACCCCAACGCGACCCATCGCCCAGCGCTGTCGAAATCTTTGATCCCAACCAACTGAGATTGATCACCACCTCGCGTACGCCTGCCCGTGCAAGATTGATCAAGTGCCACTCGATCAAACTGCGCCCGCCCACCTGCAGCAAAGGCTTGGGGGTATGATCGGTCAAAGGACGCATACGCTCCCCGCGCCCAGCCGCGAGGATCATTGCCTTGGTCACACCCGCCGTCATCAACCCACCCCCTTGGCCGCCTGCTGTGCCCGTGCGTTCGCAGCGGCGAGCTGCGGTGCAACCCGCTCATCCAGCCACCCGGCTAACGGCTGCAAGGCGACATACCGCGAGCAAGTTTCAAGCAAATAGTCCAAGGTCAGAGGCAAATCGGCGAGATAGCCCGATTTGCCATCGCGCCAGTGCAGGCGTGCAAAGATGCCGAGCACCTTGAGGTGACGCTGCACACCCATGAAATCGAACCAGCGAAGAAATTCGGTGGCCGAACCGGCCAGATCGGCACGTCCACGGGCCCGCAAAAGCAAGTGGTAATCGCGCACCCAGCGCTCGACCGACTCACGAGGCCAGCGGATGTAGCAATCCTTGAACAAGGAAACGAGATCATAGGTGACCGGCCCTGTCACGGCATCCTGATAGTCGATGACCCCGGGACCGTCCTGCGGCAGCAGCATGAGGTTGCGCGAGTGATAGTCACGGTGTACGAATACTTTGGGCTGCTCCAATGCCACCTCGACCAGTTGACCCATCGTCAGCGCCAAAAAATCTCGATCTTCGTCAGAGAGCTCAAGACCAAGATGCCGATCGCAGAACCAGTGCGGCATGAGCTCCATCTCGCGTCGCAGCATCGCGGCATCATAGGCCGGCAAGCTCAAAGTGCCCGCAGGCAGCTGCAACTGCATCTGCGAGAGCGCAAGCTGGGCAGCGGCGTACATGGCAGGTGCTCTGCCGGGCTCGCGCAACGCCGTGAGATAGGGCGTTGAGCCGAGATCCTCAAGCAGGATGAAACCCTGCTCGGAATCCACCTCATGTAACTGCTGCGCGTGGACATCGGCACTGCGCAAGAGCTCAGTGACCTGCAGGTACGCATCGAGTGCTTCATGCTCCGGCGGTGCGTCCATCACGATCAGGCTGACGCCTTGCGCCGGGCGCCAGCGAAAGTAGCGCCGAAAGCTCGCGTCAGCCGATGCCACGGATAACTCCCCCTGCCGCAAGCCGAGCCCTTCATGGAGCCATCGACGCAGCTGATGAAGCCGATCATCCGTGGACAGGGAAGTGTGGGACATGCAAACCGGGACGCAAGGGAAACGATCATTATAATGATCTCGATCATGCCGCTGACGCCCACCATCCTTCGAGCGCCGCCCGCATCCTGCCGGGTTACGGCCTGCATGGTGGTCTTCGCCCTCGCGGGGACCCTTGCGACGTCCGCCGCCGTTCCGACGTCAAACGCCATGCCGACGTCCGCCGCCGCGCGCTGCCCTGCCCCGAGCCAGGCAGAGAGCGAGCAGGCCGTGCCGGTGACGGCACCGCAGAGAACGCAGACCCCGTTCATCGAGGTCACGAGCGATGGCGCCGCGCTCGATCTTGACGGCGATGCCGTGCTCTCGGGTCGTGTCGAGATCCGGCAAGGCGATCGCGAACTCGCCGCCGACGATGTCGACTACGACGGCCAGAGCGGGGTCTTCAGCATCGGCGGTCAGGTGCGATACCGCGACCCCAACTTGGAAGCGAGCGGAGAGGGCGGCAGTTATTCAGCTGCGAGCGGTGCTCAAATCGACCGAGCGAGGTTCCGCCTGCCTGCCCGACCTGCGCAGGGTGCCGCCGAAGCCCTGACCATCGGCATCGATGGCAAGCTTGGGCTCGACTCAGTGTGGTTCAGCACCTGCCCCGACGATCCGGACTGGCGCATCCGCGCGAGCAGTATCACGATCGATACCATCGAGCGCGAAGGCAGTGGTCGCAATGCCGCCATCGAATTCTTTGGTGTTCCCATTCTTTATCTGCCCTACATCTCTTTTCCGGTCGGCGAACAACGCAAAAGCGGATTCTTGTTCCCGAGCGTCGGCTACAGTTCGCGCGGCGGCGCAGAGATTGCCGTGCCTTACTACTTCAATCTCGCACCGCAGTATGATCTGACGGTACAGCCCACCCTGTATGGGCAGCGCGGCATCGACCTGCAAGGCCGGTTTCGTTATCTCGGCGAGCGGCACCGAGGGGAGCTCATGCTCAATCAGCTGCCGGGTGATGACATCCGCAAGCGTGACCGAAACTGGTTGCGAGTCGTGCATCGCGGTGATCTGGGCGATCACTGGCGACTCGATGTCGATGCGCAAAGCGTCAGCGATGCGGAATATTTTGAGGATTTCGCCACCGGTGCCGAGGGCACGAGTACGACTTTTCTCGAGCGAGTGGCACGCCTCGCCTACCGCGATGAACACTGGCAATTGCGCGGCGAATTTCAGCACTTTCAAACCATCGACCGTGGACTCGCCGATCGCGATCTGCCCCACGCACGGGTACCCGCACTGCATGCAAACGGTGATTATGTGCTGCAGGGCAAATGGCCACTGCGTTATTCGCTCGATGCAGAACTCGTACAGTTTGCCCGCGATGACAAGCTCGATGGCTGGCGCGCGGATGTCACGCCCGAGATCAGCCTTGAGTTCAATCGTCCGGCCGTATTCCTGAGGCCCCGCTTTGGCTATCGCCACACGCGCTATGAGCTATCGCGTGAGCTCGGTACAGTCGATCGACGTCCGGGCCGGTCGCTACCCTATGCGGCGCTCGATGCGGGCTTGCGCTTTGAGCGCCCTGCCAGTGATACATCGCGGCGACGAATCACACTCGAGCCGCGTCTGCTTTATCTTTGGACGCCGTATCGAGAACAGGATGAGCTGCCGATCTTTGACACGGCCCTACCCGATCTGGATTTCGTGCAACTCTTTCGCACTACACGTTATGTAGGAGCCGATCGCGTCGCGGATGCCAATCAACTGAGCACCGGACTGACCAGCCGAATCTTTGATGCCGACTCGGGTCGACAGTTGCTGGCGGCCACTGTCGGTCAGATTCATTATTTTGAAACGCCCCGGGTACGACTACCGGGAGAGACGCTGTCCGGCCGACGTTCGGATCTGGTGGCAGAGGTCGACGTTGCGGCATGGCGACACATCAGCTTGCGCCTGGCGACGCAGTGGGATACTCGCGAGTCGCGCCAGGAGCGCAGTCAGGTCCGGCTGCAATACCGCCCCGATGAGGAGCGCGCCCTCAACCTCACCTATCGCTTTCAGCGCGATCGGCTGGAGCAAGGCGAGGTGTCGGGCGCATGGCCCCTGGGTCGCAATTGGAGCGTTTTTTCGCGCCTCGTGTACGACCTCGCGGACAGCAGCAGTCTTGATCGCTTTGCAGGGCTCGAGTATCGCGCCTGTTGCTGGCGCTTGCGCGCAGTGGCACGTCGCTTCGTCTCGAGTCGTAGCGGTGAGCGCGAAACCGGCGTGTATCTGCAGCTGGAACTCAACGGTCTCGCCAGTGTCGGAAGTGGGGCCGACGCTTTTCTGGAACAGGCAATTCGAGGATACTCCGCGAGATGAGCATCAAGAGTCCGAACGCCGGGCGCCAGACCCCGCCGTTTCTGGTGGCGGCCTGCGCAGGTTTCGTCACGATCGGTTTTGCCATGATCAGCGTGGCTATCGGCAGCCTGGCCACCTCCACCACCGCCCATGCACAGAGCCGCTCGCTGTATGACCGCGGGCTGATGCTCGATCGCGTGGCGGCCGTCGTCAATGACGGCGTGGTGCTACGCAGCGAGTTGGATGAACAGCTGCTGCTCATCGTCGAGCGGCTGCGCGCCCAAGGGGTGGAGATGCCTCCCGCGGAGGTACTGCGCGAACAGGTACTCGAGCGGCTGATCCTGCAGGAAATCCAGTCTCAACGCGCCAAGCGCGCGGGCATCCGCATCAACGATGAAAATCTCAATCAGGCCTTGGCGGATGTCGCACAACGCAACGGCATCTCGCTCGCGCAGCTGCCGGCCGCCCTCGCTGAACAAGGGATCGACTACGGCTCTTATCGGGAGAACGTCCGCAAGGAGATGACCCTGCAGGTGCTGCAACAGCGCGATGTCATCCAGCGCATCAACGTGTCGCCGCGCGAGCTCGAGCAGTTCCTCGAAAAACAAAAATCCCGTCCTTCCGAACTCAATGAATACAACCTCTCGCACATCCTGATCGCAGTGCCGAGCGAGGCGACGCCGACCCAGTTCGCGGAAGCCGAAACCAAGGCCAAGGAAGTCAGCAGCCGTGCCCGCGCGGGCGATGATTTCTCGCAACTTGCGGTGCGTTATTCGAACAGCCAGACCGCTCTCGAGGGAGGCGCGCTCGGCTGGCGTCGCGGCCCCGAAATTCCGACATTGCTCGCGGATCTCGTGGTGGGTCTACGCCCAGGTGAAGTCAGCGAACCGCTGCGAACACCGACCGGCTATCACATCGTCAAGCTCAATGAAATCCGCGGTGCCGACCAACAGGTCGTGATTCAACAAAATCGCGCGCGGCATATTCTGGTCAAGCCAACCGAGATTCAGGACGACGCCACCGTCGCGCAACGCCTGAGGGATGTGCGCGAACGTATTCTGGCAGGTGAGGACTTCGGGGCGCTAGCCAAAACGCTGTCGGAAGACCCGGGCTCGGGCGCCGATGGCGGTGATCTCGGCTGGGCTGCTCCAGGCACCTATGTGCCGGAGTTCGAACAAACCCTGGCGTCACTCGAGATCAATGAAATCAGTCAGCCATTCCGTACCCAGTTCGGTTGGCACATCGTGCAATTATTGGGTCGGCGCGAGTTCGACAACACGGACGAACTGCGCCGGCAACGCGCTTTCATGCAGCTGCGGGAAAGCAAGGCCGATGAGGAAACAGAGCTTTGGCTGCGTCGGCTGCGCGATGAGGCGTTTGTTGACGTGAAGATGTGAGGCGGACGCCTTGAGCGCACGCCGGCCGCGTATCGCGCTTACCTCGGGAGAACCGGCGGGGATCGGCCCCGAACTTTGCGCCAAGCTGATGGCGACCTCGCTGCCCGATTGCGAGCTCATCTGTCTGGCCGATAAAGATCTGATGCAGAGTCGTGCGCGGGGATTGCCACTGCCTGCGATCGAACATTACGCTCTCACCGTACCCTCGATCCCCGGCCAACCGGATACGCGCAATGCGGGCTACGTGCTCGCACTGCTCGACGCCGCCATTGAGGGTGTCCGTAGCGGCCGATTTGATGCGATGGTGACCGCCCCCGTTCAAAAAAATACCATCGCTGCCAGCGGGGTCGCTTTTTCGGGCCATACCGAGTATCTCGCTGAACGCACGGGCAGCGCCCGCCCCGTCATGATGCTGGTCGCCGATGATCTGCGCGTGGCACTGGCCACGACCCACCTGCCTCTGCGCGAGGTCGCGGATAGCATCCAGCATGACATGCTGCTCGAGATCCTCACCATCATGGATCACGACTTGCGGCATTTCTTTGGCATTGCCCGGCCTCGGATCGGCGTTCTCGGCCTCAATCCCCACGCCGGCGAGAAAGGTCTGCTCGGCTTGGAGGAGCAGCAAATCATTGAACCTGCCATACAGACGGCGCGCCTGAGGGGGATCGACGCTCTAGGCCCCGTGCCCGCGGATACGGCGTTTGTACCGCGCGAGCGCGCTAAATATGACGCTGTACTCAGCATGTTCCATGATCAGGGGCTGCCCGTGCTGAAAGCGCTGGGCTTCGACCACGCCGTCAACATCACCCTTGGCCTGCCCATCATCCGCACCTCCGTCGATCACGGTACGGCACTCGATCTCGCGGGCACGCTCCGGGCGGAAGTCGGCAGTCTGCATGCGGCGGTACGCTTGGCCGCTGAACTCGCTGCGCAGCAACTGTCTGCGCCCTCGGCCTGAGCCCGGATCGTCTCGAGGTGGTGTTTGCACGCAAACGTTTCGGTCAGCACTTTCTGCACGACCGAACGGTACTGCAAAGAATCGTCGAAGCCATCGATCCTCAACCGGGCGAGACCTTGGTGGAGATCGGCCCGGGTCGAGGGGCGCTCACGGCTCCGCTGCTCGAACGCGGCCGGGAACTGACGGTGATCGAGATCGACCGTGATCTGGCGGCAGCGCTGCGCGCTTCGTACGCCCCCCCTGCCCTGACGGTGCACGAAGCCGATGCCCTGAAGTTTGATTTTGCGGCGCTGGCCGCCGCGCGCGGACGGCGCCTCCGGGTGGTCGGCAATTTGCCCTATAACATCTCGACGCCGCTGCTCTTTCACTTGCTCGACACGCCAGCGGCCATCCTCGACCTGCATGTCATGTTGCAACGAGAGGTCATCGAGCGAATCTGTGCTGTCCCGGGCAGCCGCGACTACGGTAGGCTCACGGTGATGCTCGCTCCTTGGGTGGATTCTGAGCATTTGTTTGATGTGGGTCCGGGGGCATTCCAGCCACCGCCCAAGGTGTGGTCCGCCGTGGCGCGCTTGCGTATTCGCGAGCAGCCACGCTTCACCGCCGATGCCCGCTTTGCCAGGGTGGTCAGCCTCGCTTTCAGCCAGCGGCGAAAAACCCTGCGCAACACCCTGAAAGGGGTGCTCGATGCAACCCAAATCACTGCTTGCGGCATTGATCCCAGCGTGCGACCCGAGACTTTACCCCCGGAAAGTTACGGCAAGCTTGCAGAGCTTCTTTGAAGAGGCTAGCGTGGTACCCGTCATGGAAGACAACTATCACATCGAGATCAATGTCGAAACGCGCTATCTCGAGGCGCAGTCCGACCCCTCCGACGATCGCTACGTCTTCAGCTACACCATCACGATCCGCAATATCGGCCGTATTCCAGCGCAACTCGTGTCGCGGCATTGGCTGATCACCGACAGCAACGGCAAAACTCAAGAGGTTCGAGGCCAGGGCGTGGTCGGCGAACAGCCTCACCTGCAACCGGGACAGGGTTTTCGCTACTCAAGCGGTGCTGTGATCGAAACACCGGTGGGTTCGATGCAAGGCAGCTACCAAATGCGCGCGGATGATGGTCTCGAATTCGATGCACCCATTCCGGCGTTCCGCTTGGCGAAACCCGGCATCCTGCATTGAGCTCGACCTGTCCGCCCCGGCATGGCCCGCATCGCGATCGGTGATATCCAGGGTTGCCTGCAGGAGCTGCAGCAACTCACCAAAGAAATCCGTTTCAAGCCAGATCGCGATCGGCTGTGGCTGGTGGGTGATCTCGTCAACCGGGGCCCGGATTCGCTCGGCGTGCTGCGCTGGATCAAAAGCCTGGGTGACTCGGCCCAGGTCGTACTCGGCAACCATGATTTGCATCTGCTCGCTGTCGCCTTCAGTCGTGGACGTCGCCTACGCAAAGGAGACACGCTCGAGGCCATCCTCGAAGCGCCAGATCGCGATGACTTGCTCGAGTGGCTTCTCGGTCGGCCGCTCGCCGTAGCCGAGGGCTCGCGTGACATCATGGTGCACGCCGGTGTTCCGCCGCAGTGGACTCGAGAGGACATCCTGCAGCATGCAGCTGAGACTCACAGCGCGCTACAGCGAGACCCTGCGCATTTCTTTGAAGTCATGTATGGCAACGAACCCGATATCTGGTCAGATAGCCTTACGGGCGCTGATCGTTGGCGGTTCACCATCAATGCGCTGACCCGCATGCGCTACTGCGAACCCGAGGGGCGGCTACGCTTCAGCGATAAGGGGCCTCCCGGTAGCCAAACACCGGGACTCGTACCGTGGTTTGATCTCTCCAATCGTCGCAACCGCTCGGCCCGAATCATCTTCGGTCACTGGTCCGCGCTCGGACTGATCCAGCGCGATAATCTGCTCGGGCTCGACACGGGTTGCATCTGGGGTGGCGCGCTCACTGCAGTGGACTTGGATGATGGGCGATGCTGGCAGGTAGCGAGCCTCTCACCGCGTCAACTGGGCGACGACTGAGCGCAAGCAGGCAACGACTGAGCGCCGAAGCCGGCTAAAATACCGGGGTCGGATCTCTAGTTTCAGGAAGTCCTCATGAGCGTGATTTCGCAGCAGCATGTCATCGACAGTGTCGCCGATGCCCTGCAATACATTTCCTATTACCACCCGATGGACTACATCGAAGCGCTGGGTCGGGCCTATGAGCTCGAAGAATCGCCCGCCGCCAAGGATGCGATCGCACAAATCCTGACCAACTCACGCATGTGCGCCGAAGGTCATCGGCCGATTTGCCAGGACACGGGCATCGTGGTGGCGTTCGTCAAGATCGGGATGAACGTGCGCTGGGATGCTGAGCTCACGCTTGAGCAAATGATCAACGAAGGCGTACGCCGTGCGTACCTCGATCCCGACAACACGCTACGCGCCTCCATCGTCAGTGATCCGGCCTTCACGCGCAAGAATACCCGCGACAATACGCCCGCCGTCGTCCACGTGGAAATGATCCCCGGGGATACGGTCGAGATTACGGTGTCGGCCAAAGGAGGCGGCTCGGAAAACAAAGCGAAGTTCGTCATGCTGAACCCGAGCGATTCGATCGTCGATTGGGTGCTCAAAACCGTACCGACCATGGGCGCAGGCTGGTGCCCACCCGGCATGTTGGGTATCGGTATCGGTGGTTCGGCGGAGAAAGCCATGGTGCTTGCCAAAGAATCGCTGATGGAGCCGATCGACATGGCCGAGCTCAAGGCACGTGGCCCCCAAACCCCTCTTGAAGAGCTGCGAATCGAACTGCATGACAAGGTCAATGCACTCGGGATCGGCGCTCAGGGCTTGGGGGGTCTCTCAACCGTACTCGACGTCAAGATCCTGGATTACCCGACGCATGCGGCCTCCAAACCCGTGGCCATGATTCCAAACTGTGCCGCGACCCGTCACGTGCACTTCACACTGGATGGCTCTGGGCCGGCAAAGATTTCACCGCCTGATCTCACGCGCTGGCCCAAGGTAGATTGGGTGCCGTCCGCCGAATCGAAGCGGGTCAATCTCGATACCCTCACTCGCGAAGAGGTCATGAGCTGGCGCCCGGGTGATCGCCTGCTGCTGAATGGCAAAATGCTCACGGGTCGCGACGCGGCGCACAAGCGCATCGCCGATCTTTTCGCCAAAGGCGAAGGCTTGCCCGAGGGGGTCGATTTTCGCAACCGGGTGATCTATTACGTGGGCCCGGTGGATCCGGTGCGAGACGAAGTCGTTGGCCCCGCAGGCCCGACCAC
The DNA here is from genome assembly GCA_964533305.1 of uncultured Acidibacter sp. Classification (GTDB taxonomy): domain Bacteria; phylum Pseudomonadota; class Gammaproteobacteria; order Steroidobacterales; family Steroidobacteraceae; genus UBA964. The sequence goes on along the minus strand of CAZHLL010000006.1, from coordinate 6,040 downwards.
CGCCACACGCATGGACAAGTTCACCGAGATGATGCTGGCCAACACCGGGCTCATCGCCATGATTGGCAAAGCCGAGCGGGGTCCTGCCGGTATCGAGGCGATCCGCAAGCACAAGGCCGCCTATCTGATGGCCGTGGGAGGCGCAGCGTATCTCGTCTCGAAGGCCATCAAAGATTCACGTGTGGTCGCGTTTGAGGACCTCGGTATGGAGGCGATCTATGAATTCACCGTACAGGATATGCCGGTGACCGTGGCCGTCGATGCCGAGGGCACCTCGGTGCACCAAAGCGGCCCGGCGGAGTGGAGCCAAAAAATTGCGGCGATCCCGGTGCGTCAGCGCTGACGAGTGAGACTCAGAAATCGGATCGGATACACGTTCTCGGCATCGGCGGGGCGATACTCGCGCACGGTCTCTTGCCAATCGGCTGCGTTGATGACCGGAAAGTGCGTATCACCCTCAATCTCGGCCTCCACCCGGGTCAGCAGAATGCATGAAGCCTTGGGCAGGGACATGGCATAAATTTCGGCTCCGCCGATCACCATGATTTCATTGACCGCTCCTGCTGCCTGCAGCGCCGACGGCCAATCCTTGACCACACTGAGCTGAGTCCCGCTCGAGTCAGCCAGGCTGTCAGCCACGGTATCCACTTGGCGCGTCAGCACGATGTTGTGCCGCCCCGGCAGCACACGACCAATGGATTCAAAGGTTTTTCGCCCCATGACCACGGGCTTTCCCAGAGTATCGGCCTTGAACTGCCGCAGATCGGCGGGCAATCGCCAGGGCAAACGACCTTCGCGTCCAATCACGCCGTTGGCAGCCATCGCCACCACTAAGGTGACTTTCGGCGGTAACATGGATCTCAGCGCCCGGCGCGTGATTTTTTAGCCTTCTTTTTGGCTTTCTTTTTGGTTTTTTTCTGGGTGGTTTTTTTAGCTTTCTTTTTGGCCTTGGCCCGCAATTTGGCGCGTTGCTCACGCTCCCACTCGGCGCGGGTCGGCCACAGCATGCTGCCGCGACAGCTTTTGTTACCGCAACGACACGCATAGATCTCATCCACATTCGGCGGATCTGACTTGTCGCGGCCGATCTCGTAGTCGTAACCTAACTCTTCGCCGGGCTCTATCGTGCGTACCGCATCAATGAAAACCCGATTGTCCTCGATAGCAGACTCGCAGTTGCCATCGCAGGAGTGATTGATGAAGCGCGCGTCATTACCTTGATGATTGGCATCGATGACGGTGCGGCGATTCACCACAAACAAGAAAGTATGGTTGTCATTGGGGTCGTGATCAGCGTAGCGGGCATCCGCCTCGCCGTGAGTGATGCGCTCACCCAGATACTCGATCACCCGGGTCCCTTTCGGAATACGCTTGGCGGCAAATACGCCCTTGCCGTGTATGCGGGAATTGCGAACTTTGATCCACGGACTGGTACGCATGACGGGAATCGACACGGGCTTTCTCCTGCTGACGGATACGGATGGATACGGATGGATACGGACGGATACTGAAGCGGGTTAAACGGCCACCGGCGCGCGAATCGCCGGATGGCATTGATAATCTTTGATTTCGATGTCTTCGTATTGATACTCGAACAAGCTGGCCGGGCGCCGCTTGAGGGCGAGCGTGGGCAGAGGCAACGGATCACGCGTCAGCTGCAAATCGGCCTGCTCCAGGTGATTGAGGTAGAGATGGCAATCACCGCCCGTCCAGATGAAATCACCTACCTGCAAATCACACTGCTCTGCCACCATATGCGTCAACAAGGCATAGGAGGCGATATTGAAGGGGACACCCAGAAAGATATCGGCGCTGCGCTGATAGAGCTGGCAGGACAGCCTGCCTTGGGCCACGTAAAACTGAAAGAACGCATGACAGGGCATCAGCGCCATCTCGTCGAGCTCACCCACATTCCAGGCGCTGACAATGATGCGGCGTGAATCGGGTTGTTCGCGCAACTGGCGCAGCACCTCGGACATCTGATCGATACGGCGCCCATCCGGCGCAGGCCAGGAGCGCCACTGCTTGCCATACACCGGCCCGAGATTGCCCTTGGCGTCCGCCCACTCATCCCAGATGCTGACGCCGTGCTCGCGCAGATAGGCGACATTGGTCTCGCCGCGCAAGAACCAGAGCAACTCGTGAATCACCGACTTGAGATGGATTTTTTTGGTGGTGACCAAGGGAAAACCGGCACGCAGATCAAACCGCATCTGATAACCAAATACGGACAGCGTCCCCGTGCCCGTGCGGTCGGTCTTCTGCGTACCGTGATCACGCACATGGCGCATGAAGTCGATGTAAGCCTTCATTCTGCGCAATCCTTCATTCCGCGCGATCCTTCATGCTGATCGGGCGAGATTGCCCGAAGGCTCTCGCTGTCGATACGCCCACCACAGCAGCACCACACCCCCGATCCACATCGGCAGCGTCAACAGATGACCCATGGTGAGCCAACCTCCGGCGAGGTAACCGATGTGCGCATCGGGTAAACGCCAGAACTCCACCAGCAAACGACCACTGGCATATATCAACAAAAAGAGACCCGAGGCGGCATAGCGCGGTCGCGAGGTCGAGGTAAACCACCACAGCACGAGGGCAAGCAAAGCTCCTTCGAGCAGGGCTTCGTAGAGTTGGGTGGGATGTCGCGCCACCCCATCGACCACGAATGCCCAGGGTACATCTCCCGGCCGACCCCACAATTCGCCGTTGACGAAATTGCCCACCCGCACGGCAAAGATACCAAGACCGGGCAAAGCAGCCGCAAAATCGAAGACATCAATGATTTCTCGGCCGCGCCGACGGGCAAAGATGGCGAGCGCCACCAGTACGCCGATCAACCCGCCATGGAAGGACATCCCGCCCTCCCAAATACGCAGCAGATACAGCGGATCCGCCAACCAGAATTCGATACCGTAAAAGAGCGTGTAACCGATGCGCCCGCCCAAGATCACCCCGAGCATGGCAAAGAAAAGAAAATCATCCACATCGACCGGCTTCCAGGTCGACCCCGGCAGCGCAGCTCGACGCCGCGCGAGCCACCACGCTGCCGCAAAGGCGATGAGATAGGTAATGCCGTACCAGCGAACCTTGAGCGGTCCGATTTCAAGCGCAACAGGGTCGAAGCCGGGATACTGCAGCATCGTGGGATTTTAGCCGTCTGCCGCGCTGACGCGACAGAAAATGGCTTTGAGATAGCGCGTCTCGGGTACCGCTGGATGCACGGGGTGATCCGGCGACTGGCCGCCGACATGCAATACCTGCACGGTTTTGCCGCTCTGCCGAGCGGCCGCCTGCAAAGCAGCGAGCAGATCGGCCTCACTCAGGTGATAGGAGCAGGAGCAACTGACCAGCAAGCCCCCCTCGCTCACCAGGCGCAAGGCCAACTGGTTGAGCTTGCGATAGGCCGCCCGACCCTGATGCAGATCCTTGCGGCGCTTGATGAAAGCGGGTGGATCAACGATCACCGCTTCGAAGCGCTGCCGTGCCCCATCCAAGGCCGCCAGCTGTTCAAAGGCATCGCCCTTCAACCAGGTGGCCTGCACCTCGCGGTCCGCCCACAGCGCCGCATTGCGGTTGAAATTCGCCGCGGCGGCCGATAAGGCAGCAGCGGAAGCATCCACGGCCGTCACCGCCGAGGCACCGGCCGCGGCGGCGGCCACTGACCACCCCCCCGCGTAGCAACACACATCGAGCACTCGCGCCCGAGCGGGCAGGAATCTTGGCAATAAGCTGCGATTGAAGGCCTGATCGTAGAACCAACCGGTTTTCTGCAGGTGTTCCCAAGGCATCAGAAATTGCAGCGCCGCCCCGCGCGCGGTGCTCTCGGCCGCGCACAGCTCCGTTGGCACCTGTCCGACAGCCACCTGCTGCTCGCGCGGCAAGCCTTCGAGGGTTCGGGCCGATGAGTCGTTCTTCCACACGAGCCAAGCGGGCGCGAGCACCTCACGCACTGCCTGCTCCACCAAAGATTGCAGGGCTTGCATACCACGGGTTGCGATTTGCCCAACCACCCCATCCTGATAGCGATCGAGAATCAGCCCCGGCAGGCCATCACTCTCGCCAAACACCCAGCGGTAACACGGCAGAGCATAGTGAGCTTCGCGCAACGCGAGCGCCGCCCGCAGCCGGCCCACCATCCAGGCGAGATCGATGGCGGCAGAGGATCGGCTCAACAGACGAGCTGCAATCAAGGTCGCCGGGTTGTAGTACGCGATACCAAGCAGCTGATCGCGCTCGTCGACCACCCTGACCAAAGAATCCACATCGCCGAGCGAAGACCGAGCCACATCGATTTCATTGCTGAACACCCACAGGTGCCCCGCCCGCAGCCGACGGTCTTCACCGCGACGCAAACGCAGGACGGGAAAATCGGAAACGGTTTTTGAGCTCAAGCGTCCATCCGCGATCGGCCACAGCCGGGCGGAGTTTAACGGATCGGTGCGCCTCGCAGCGCGCGATCGCGTCGTGCGCTCATCTCATCGTTCAAGGCCTTCATGGCGTCGGACCCCGTGGTCACAAACAGGAATGGCAATAGACCATGCAGGACACAGGCGACACCGGCAAAGATCATGCGCAAGCCAAAACTCGTTGCCTGCATGAAATGACCCAAGTAGCTCTCACCCACGGAAGCTGGATGCTCAGTAAATGCGCGCCAAATATTCATGGCTCAACCTTAACGGCAGCCACGCCAAACAGGGTTGCGTTCGAAACAGGGTTGCGCCCAGATTTGGTAATTTTGTTTCTCTTTTTTGTTAATTGATGTAATTTTGTTTCATGGACAAATTGGACAAGAAAATTCTCAGCCTGCTGCAAAAGGATGCAGGCCTGACTGCACAAGACATTGCGGATCGGGTGGGGCTCTCCAAGGCCCCCTGTTGGCGCCGGATTCAGCGCCTGCAGGAGAGCGGGGTCATACGCCAAACCGTCGCCTTGCTCGATGCCCGCAAGCTCAACGTCGGTACCACGGTCTTTGTCACCATCAAGGCCGCCAGTCACAGCGCCAATTGGTTTGAGCGATTCGTCAAGGTCGTGCGCGACATGCCCGAGGTCACCGAATTGCATCGCATGAGCGGCGATGTGGATTATCTCTTGCGCGTGGTTGTACCCGATATCGAGGCTTACGATCGGGTGTACAAAAAACTCATTGCCTCACTCGAAATGCTCGATGTGAGCGCGAGTTTTTCTTTGGAAACCATCAAGTCGACCACTGCCCTGCCGCTCGACTACGCCCCGACCGACTGATCCAGCTACAAACGCCGGCGAATGTCCTCGCGCAGGGGCGCCAATGCCGCAGCATCAAAGCGAGGCGCAGCCTGCCAGTCATAGGCCCACGGATGAGCCGTTGCCAGCGCTGGGGTTTCATCCGTGTAGCGCGGAATCAGATGCGCATGCAGTGCGGGCTCGACATTACCGAACATGGCGTAGTTGATGCGCAAGGCGCCCGTCGCCTGCAGCAGCGCCTCGCCCAAACGAGCCATGTCTACCAAAAATTGCTCGCGAGCGGCTGAAAACCCAGCGGTATCGACCGCGAAATCATTGAGATGACCGACCACCGGGTCAGGCAACAACAGCGAATAGCCCCGCAGAAACTGCTGCTCGCCAAACACCGCCCAACCCGACGGCAAACGCGCAATCAGCGTCGGATCCTCCGCGCGCTGCAAGGCCAAAACCCGTCGATGAATCGCCGTCAGATGAATCGCCGTCACGGGAGCCCTATCCATGGTTGAAGTCTGCATCAGTTTTTTCCCGCAAGGAAAACGCCGAGCTGCTGCAGCCGCTCGCGCGTCGTCGATTCGTCCTGATGCAGGATACCGCGCCAGCCCCGCGCCTCGGCAGCGGCGATGTTGGGCGGCAGATCGTCAATAAAAACCGTGCGCGCTGGCACGAGTTGGCAACGTTGCTCAGCGATGGCATAGATGCCGGGATCTGGCTTCATGACCCCGGCCTCGAAGGACGCAATCACCTGATCCGCCTGCTCATGCAGTGCCCAACGCCGGCGCAGCTCCGCCCAGTGCAAATCACCCACATTCGACAATAA
>CAZHLL010000005.1:0-61373 GCA_964533305.1 uncultured Acidibacter sp. | reverse complement strand
CCCATGCACTGCTTCAAGTGCTCACGCAGGGCTTGCATACCCACGCCCGTTTTCGCCGACAGCGAGAGCGAATACGAGGCGCCGAGATCCGTGTGCACAGGGGTCGCGAGATCCGCCTTGTTGAACACGAGGGTAACCGGGATATCTTTGGGGAAGCTCTCGCCTTCTTCACGCCACGCTTGGCCTTCGGGGTCGCTCACCGCATCGATCACGAACAAGACCCGATCCGCGCGGGCGATCTCGGCGCGCGCGCGGCGAACGCCTTCAGCTTCCACCACGTCGCTGGCTTGCCGCAGACCCGCGGTATCAAGCACATGCAAGGGCATACCATCAATGGCCAAGTATTCTTTGACGATGTCGCGGGTGGTGCCTGCGATGTCGGTAACGATGGCGGCCTCATGACCAGCAAGTGCATTTAGCAAGCTTGATTTACCCGCATTGGGTCGACCAGCGATCACCACCGTCATACCCTCACGCAACAGCCGGCCGCGCTGAGCCGTGGCAATCAAATCATTGAACTGAGCACGCAAGGCGGCGAGTCGGGCGTGCAGACGTTCATCGGCCAGGAAATCGATTTCCTCTTCCGGAAAATCGATCGCCGCTTCCACCCATACACGAAGGTCGGTAAGAGCCGCGACCAAATCGTGCACCCGCTGCGAAAACTCGCCTTGCAGCGATCGGAGTGCCGCACGCGCAGCAGCCAGGGACCCGGCATCAATGAGATCGGCGACCGCTTCGGCTTGGGCGAGATCGAGCTTGTCGTTTAAAAAGGCGCGCTGCGTGAATTCGCCCGGTTTCGCTGGCAGGGCGCCGAGCGCCACCGCCCGAGCCACCAGAGCGTGCAGCAATACGGGCCCGCCGTGAGCGTGCAGTTCGAGCACGTCTTCACCGGTGTAGCTGTGCGGCGCCTCAAAGAAAAGCGCGAGACCCTGATCGAGTGGTTCACCGGACTCATCCAGAAACGAGGCGAGGGTGGCAACTCGCGGGGCAGGCATAGCGCGGCCGAGCAGTTTCACGCCAATCTCGCGCACCCGCGGACCCGACAAGCGCACGATGCCGACGCCGCCACGCCCTGCGGCGGTTGCGATCGCGCAGATGGTCGCCGATCCGGGTGTGGCGGTGACACCCTCTGGCATAGGCGTTACGCCGAGCGCGCCTTCTTCGCCTGCGCCTCGATGCGCCGATTGATGTTCCATTGCTGCGCGATGGTGAGCAGGGTGTTGGTAACCCAATAGAGCACGAGACCCGCCGGGAAAAAGGCAAAGGTCAAACTCATCACGATTGGCAAAATCATGAATACTTTGGCCTGGATGGGGTCGGGCGGTGTGGGGTTGAGCTTGTACTGCACGAACATGGCGCCCGCCATGATGATGGGCAGCACGAAGAACGGATCACGCGAGGAGAGATCCTGAATCCAGAACGCAAATGGCGCCTGGCGCATCTCCACGCTTTCGAGCAAGACCCAGTAGAACGCGAGGAACACCGGCATTTGCAGCAAGATCGGCAGACAGCCGGCGAGCGGATTGATCTTCTCGCGCTTGTAGAGATCCATCATGGCGCGACCGAGTTTCTCGCGATCGTCCTTGTAAGTCTCCTGCAAATTTTTGATGCGTGGGCCGAGCACGCGCATCTTCGCCATGGATTTGCCAGAGGCTTCGGAGAGCGGGTAAAACACCAGCTTCAGCAGGAACGTGACGAGAATGATCGCACCACCCCAGTTGTTGACCCACTTGTTGGCTTGTTCCAGTAACCAGAACAAAGGCTTGGCGAGCAGCGTGAACATGCCGTAATCGGCCACGAGGTCAAGCCGCGGGCCGGTGGTTTCAAGCTCCGCCTGCAACTTGGGGCCGACAAACAGGGTTTCGGTGATGCGGCTGCCGCTCTGCGGAGCGACCACAAACGAAGAACCGGCGGTCGACAACAAATATTGATTGCCGTCGGTGCGCAAGGTGTAGCGGTAGGGGCGATCGGCAGCGGGTACGACCGCCGTCACGAAATGATGCTGCATCCCGGCGATCCAGCCACCGGTGATGTCGCGACTCAAGGCGCGATCTTCGGCGCTGTCGCGATCGAGCTTTTCATAGCGAGTGCCGTCGTAATAGGCCGGGCCCTGAAAGGCGTAGCTCTCGACATTGAACATCGAGCGCTCGACCGGAAGGTCGTCCCGCAAAATCTGGGCGTAGGAGGCCGCTCGCCACGGTGCCTCACCCCGGTTGTCGATGTCGTATTCCACATCGATGCGATATTGACCGCGGCGTAATACGTAGGTCTTGACCACGGTCACGCCGCGGTCTGCGTCGACCCAAGTCAGCGGAATACGCAGTTCGTCCTGACCGTCGCTCAAACGGTACTGCAAAGAGTCGCTCGTGAACGATGCAAGATGGGTTGGCCGGGGCTCACCCGAGGCATCCGTCAAACCGGTCTGCAGCAAATAAAAGCCTTGGGGTGCCGCGTTGAACAACGTCACGCGCTCGGCTTGGCCCTTGATCTGCGGATACCGTAACAGCTGCGCGCCGACGAGGTCACCGCCGCGCAAGGTGATACGCAAATCGAGCACATCGGTTTGTGCTGTGATCTCGGCGGTGGAGTTGGCGTCAGCAGAAAGGGGCGCGATGCCGGCAGGCAACGCGCTCGCCACCGCTTCGGGAACCGCAACCGGAGCAGGGATGCTGCCGGCGTCCAAGCCGGGCGTCGCTGTTTCACTTGCCGAAGGAATGCTGCCAGCCAAACCTGTAGGCTCAGCACCGGGAGAGCTGTTGACATCACGGTTGACCGTCGTCGTTTCGGGACGAGTGCCGTAATCGAGCTGCCAGGTCTCGTAATTGATCCACAGCAGCATAGCGAGGCCGAGCCAAAGAAACATTCGGGCGTTGGTCGAAGTCACGTCAAAAAATTCCCGGACTGAAGATCAAAGAAATTAACCGGAGCTCGAAGGCGGTACGGGGTCATAGCCGCCTTCGCGCAAGGGATGGCAACGCCCAAGGCGCTTCAGCGCCAACCAGATGCCGCGCCAAGCGCCATGCACCTCGACCGCTTCGAGCGCGTACTGCGAACACGTGGGGTAATAACGGCAGCGCGGTGCCAGCCACGGACTGATCAGGATTTGGTAGCCCCGAATCAGGGCGCAAAACACGGACCGCATCACCTCGACACCTTGTTCCAAAGCTTATCCAAACTCGCGCGCAGTTCGCCGGCCGAAGCTGTGCGTGCCGCCACTCGCGCGCCCACAATGACATCCACGGATGGCAGACCATCGCGCGCCTGTCGAAACGATTCACGAATTATGCGCCGAAGTCGGTTGCGGGAGACGGCTTTTCCGACGGTGCGAGCGGCAATGGCCATGCCGAGCCGGGCACCTGAGAGCTGATTGGGGTGAACCGTCACACTGAAGTGGGCATTGCCATGACGGCTGCCCTGACGGTAAGCGGCTTCAAACTCGACTTTGCGCAACACCCTCGCCGAGGGTGGGAAGCGCAAGGTCACGGTCAGGGGGCGAGCCGCTTGCGACCCTTGGCGCGACGGCGAGCAATGATCTTGCGGCCATTGGCGGTAGCCATGCGGGCACGGAAACCGTGGGTACGGGCGCGGCGGACTTTGCTCGGTTGATAGGTGCGTTTCATCGGTACATCACCAAAAAAAGGTCGCAGAGGTTAAGCACGGACGCGTAGGGTGTCAAGTTTCATTAAAGATATCCACAGGCGCAAGCTGGGTATATTCTTGCCATCCCCTGTTGGATTTTGGTCAGGCAGCACCCCGTGGACTCGCCGCTTTGGTTTAGTTGTGTTCGCACGCTCGAGGCTGAATTGCCCGAGACTCAGTTCAATACCTGGGTGCGGCCGTTGCAGGCGGTGGAGAGCGATGGTTCGCTGAAATTGCTGGCACCGAACCAATTCGTCGTGGATTGGGTGAACCAACACCTGCTCGGCAAGATCGGCGAGTTCCTGCGCGCGAATCTCGAGGGCGATGTGCCCATCGTCACGGTGCAGGTTGGGGAGTTGTCCAAACCAGCGGTTGAGACGACGCCCGCCGCTGAAACGGCCCAACGCGCTGCCCCACGAGGGTTGGTGGTCGGGGGCCGTCTGAATCCCGATTCAACCTTCGATAATTTCGTGGTTGGCAAAAGCAACCAGTTGGCGAAGGCGGCGGCCCTGCAGGTGGGCGAAAATCCGGGCAAGGCCTATAACCCGTTATTCATTTATGGCGGGGTGGGGTTGGGCAAGACCCACCTCATGCACGCCGTGGGTCACGATATTCGACGGCGCAACCCGCAAGCTCGTATTGCCTATGTGCATTCCGAGCGCTTTGTTAGCGATATGGTCAAAGCGCTGCAACATAACCAAATGAATGAGTTCAAAGCTGCGTATCGATCACTCGATGCGCTGCTAATCGACGACATTCAATTCTTTGCTGGCAAGGAGCGATCCCAGGAAGAGTTCTTCCACACCTTTAATGCGTTGCTTGAAGGCCAACAACAGGTGATTCTCACTTGCGATCGCTATCCCAAAGAAGTCGATGGCTTGGAAGAGCGCCTGAAATCCCGGTTTGGCTGGGGTTTGACGGTCGCTATTGAACCGCCGGAGCTGGAAACTTGCGCCGCGATCTTGATCAGCAAAGGCGAGGCGGCGGGCGTACTCATCACTCAAGATGTCGCACTTTTTATTGCTAAACGTATTCGCTCGAATGTGCGAGAACTTGAAGGGGCGCTGCGGCGTGTGATTGCCAATTCACGCTTCACGGGGCAACCCATCACGGTCGACTTCGCCAAAGAAGCGCTCAAAGATTTACTGTCGTTGCAGGCGAGGCTCGTCACCATCGACAACATCCAGAAAGTGGTGGCCGAATATTTCAAGCTGCGCACCTCGGATTTATTGTCGCAGCGTCGCAGCCGCTCGATCGCAAGGCCAAGGCAGGTGGCGATGGCGCTCGCCAAGGAGCTCACTCGACATAGCCTTCCCGAGATCGGTGAAGCCTTCGGTGGGCGGGACCATACGACCGTCTTGCACGCTTGTCGCCGCATCGAAGCCCTGCGCGAAAGCGATCAGCGCATCAAGGATGACTACTCGAACCTGTTGAGAACCCTGACAACGTGAGGTGGGTAAGCTGTGGATGTTTTTGGCGGCGAAAATCCTTCACAATCCATCCACAGACTATGCTGCGTTGATACCGGTGGCTACGCACAGCCGAGACCGCCAACAAGTGCTTGAGCACACAAGGATTTCAACTCTTGTTAAGTTACCCACCGCACCTATAACCACAGCTATCTTCTTTCTTAAATAACTCATTAATAAAGTACGGCCATGAAACTCAAAGCGTTGCGTGAAGACATCCTGGGTCCTGTTCAAAGCGTGATCGGTGTGGTCGAACGCAGGCAAACCATGCCGGTGTTATCGAATGTACTGCTCAGCGCCAAGGCCGATCGGCTGAGCGTGACTGGTACCGATCTCGAGGTGGAGCTCGTGAGCCAGACCAGTCTTGCGGTACAAGCCCCGGGCGAGATCACGGTCCCTGGCCGCAAGTTGCTCGACATATTGCGCGCCTTGCCGGAAGGCACCGAGGTGACGTTGTCGCTGGAAGGCGATCGTTTGGTCGTCAAGGCAGGGCGGAGCCGATTTACCCTGTCGACACTACCGGCAGCCGAGTTCCCATTGGTGGAAGAGATCCAGACGCAGCAGGTGCTTAAGCTAGGTCAAGCCGATTTTCGCCGGCTAATCGAAAAAACCCAATTTTCGATGGCGCAGCAAGATGTTCGTTACTACCTCAACGGCTTGTTGCTGGAGTCGGAAGGCGGCAAATTGCGCGCCGTCGCCACCGATGGCCATCGGTTGGCCTTGTGCGAAGGGAGCCTTTCAGAAAGGGTCACCGGTAAACAACAGGTGATCTTACCGCGCAAGGGGGTGCTGGAGTTACAGCGCTTGCTGGGCCAAGAGGGTGATATCGAGTTGACCCTCGGAACCAACCACATTCGCTGCGAGATCGGCGACATTCGCTTCACTTCAAAGCTGATCGATGGTCGTTTCCCGGAGTACGGACGGGTGATCCCGAAATCCGCAAATCGTGTGATCGACGCAGATCGAAGCGTATTGCGGCAAAGTTTGCAAAGAACGGCGATTTTGTCGAACGAAAAGTACCGCGGTATTCGTTTGGCCATCAAGCCACAGATCTTGACTTTGCAGGCTCACAACCCCGAACAAGAAGAAGCGGAAGATCAGATTGAGGTTAATTACGAGGGCGATGAAATCGAAATCGGTTTCAACGTAACCTACTTGCTCGAAGCCTTGTCCGCCATTGAAACAGAGCGCGTCAACGTCGCACTGACAGATGCCAATAGCAGCTGCTTGATCACCGCCGCCGAAGCGGACGGCGCGCAGTACGTGGTAATGCCGATGAGGCTGTGAGCCGTCGATGCCTCTGACGGATCTTACCGTCGGAGATCTGCGCTGCATTCACGCCGCCGAACTCCGCTTTGGCCCCGGGGTCAATGTCATTCAGGGCGCTAATGGCGCGGGCAAAACCACGTTGCTCGAAGCCATCTTTCTGTTGGGCCGCGGCCGTTCGTTTCGTACCCGGGTCAATGAGCGGCTGATTCGGTATGGCTGTTCCGAGTCCCACGTGTTTGGTCGCATTGACCGAGAACGAACTCATCAAATCGGCTTGGGTTTCAAGCGGGTACCGGGCGCTCGCAGCGAAACCGCGGTTCGAATCGATGGTCGCGCCGCCGAGGGACTGGCTGAATTGGCAACCACCTTTCCCGTTCAGATCCTGGACCCCGATGCCCACAAGCTGATCGAGGAGAGCGCGGGTCGACGGCGGCGGTGGTTGGATTGGTCGGTGTTCCACGTGGAACCAGGGTTCGGCAAAGCCTGGACCCGATATCAACGCGCTTTGGCGCAACGCAACGCCGCCTTGAAGACCCGCCAGTCCGCGACCGTCTGGGATAGCGAGCTCGTCAAAGACGGGGAGGCCCTGACGGAAAGTCGTCGCCACGTCGTCGCAGCACTGCAGCCTTACTGGTCGGATGCGATCATCGAGCTCACGGGTTTGGATATCCAGCTGGGTTTTCAGTCGGGTTGGGATCGGCAGCTGAGCTTGCAGGAAAGTCTGGATCAACACGGCGCGCGCGACCGCGAACGCGGCACGACTTCAGTGGGGCCTCACCGCGCGGATCTCAGCTTGCGCTACCAAGGCAAGATGGCGCGGGATGTCCTGTCGCGAGGACAGCAGAAGCTGACCGCCGTGGCGCTGGCGTTGTCTCAGCTCGCCTATCTGAAAGACAGCGTCGGTTTGTTGCCGACCGTGTTATTGGATGACCCTTCCGCCGAACTCGATCAGGCTCACCTCGAGCGATTTATCCATCGCGTCCGAGCGCTGCAAACGCAATTGGTCGTGACCGCGCTCGAGCGCGATTTCAGTTTATTTGGCGTCCCGGAAAACGTGTTTCACGTGGAACGGGGACAGGTAATTCGGGTATAATTCCCCATCCTTCCACTGGCCCTTCGCATGTCCGAACAAGAAGTCTACGATTCCAGTAAAATCAAGGTCTTAAAGGGCCTAGACGCGGTCCGAAAACGCCCCGGCATGTATATCGGGGACACCGATGATGGCACGGGCTTGCATCACATGGTGTTCGAGGTCGTCGACAACGCCATCGACGAAGCCTTGGCGGGCCATTGCGATCGTGTCTTGGTGACCATCCACGCTGATGAATCGGTCACCGTCGAAGATAACGGCCGGGGTATTCCCGTCGACATCCATGCCGAAGAAGGGCGCTCCGCGGCTGAGGTCATCATGACCGTGCTGCATGCCGGCGGCAAATTCGACGACAGCAGCTACAAGGTGTCCGGAGGCTTGCACGGTGTCGGCGTGTCGGTTGTCAACGCCTTGTCTGACGTCTTGCAACTGACCATCCATCGCGATGGCAAGCTGCACAAACAGGAGTATCGGCTCGGGGAGCCCGTGGCCCCGCTCGCTGTCGTTGGCACGACGGATCGCGGCGGCACCAGCGTCCGCTTCAAACCGAGCCCCACGATTTTCACCAACATCACTTTTGACTACGACATTCTCGCCAAACGCTTGCGCGAACTGTCATTCCTCAATTCAGGGGTGCGGATCGAGCTGACCGATGAACGGGAAGACAAGCGTGATGTCTTCGAACACGAAGGCGGGCTCCAGGCGTTCGTCAAACATCTCAATCGCAGCAAGCACGCCATCCACGATCACGTCCTATGGTTTCGCACCCAGGAGGGTCCGATTGGGGTGGAGGTGGCGATGCAGTGGAATGACTCCTACGCGGAGTCCATGTTTTGCTACACCAACAATATTCCGCAAAAAGATGGCGGCACGCATCTGGCGGGCTTCCGTGCCGCGCTGACCCGCACCCTCAATGATTACATCGAAAAAGAGGGCATCGCCAAACGCGAAAAGGTACCGACGACCGGGGATGATTCCCGCGAGGGACTGACCGCGATTTTGTCGGTGAAGTTGCCTGACCCAAAGTTCTCCTCGCAGACCAAGGACAAGCTGGTTTCATCCGAAGTGAAGGGCGTCGTTGAGACGGCCGTCGCCCAAAAGCTTTCCGAGTTTTTGCTCGAGAATCCGCAAGAAGCCAAAGCCATTGCGGGCAAAATCATTGAAGCGGCGCGCGCCCGCGAGGCCGCTCGTAAGGCTCGCGAACTGACGCGTCGTAAAGGCGCGCTCGATATCGCCGGTTTGCCTGGCAAACTCGCCGATTGTCAGGAAAAGGATCCCGCGCTTTCCGAACTGTTTATCGTTGAGGGTGATTCGGCCGGTGGCTCGGCCAAGCAGGGCCGTGATCGGCGCACTCAGGCAATTCTGCCGCTCAAAGGCAAAATTCTGAACGTCGAAAAAGCCCGCTTCGACAAAATGTTGTCCTCCGCTGAGGTGGGTACGCTGATCACCGCGCTGGGGTGCGGCATCGGCCGCGAAGAATTCAACGTCGACAAGCTCCGTTATCACCGCATCATCATCATGACCGACGCGGATGTCGACGGCAGTCATATCCGCACATTGCTGCTGACGTTCTTTTACCGGCAGCTACCGCTGTTGATCGAACGCGGCCACATCTATATTGCTCAGCCGCCCTTGTACAAGGTCAAACGCGGCAAACAGGAGATGTACGTCAAAGATGACGTCGAACTCAATGCGCTTTTGTTGAATGCCGCGCTAGATGACGCGGCCCTTTATCTGAACCCCGAAGCACCTCCTTTACGCGGCGCCGGGCTCGAATCGCTCGCGCGGCAATATGTCGAGGTGCAGGCGATCGTGCGGCGCTGGTCGCGTCGCTATGACGAGCGCTTGCTCGAACGCTTGTTGTATGTGCCCGTGCTTTCGACAGCAGATTTTGCCGATCAGCCCAAGCTCTCTGCCTGGGTCGCCGAGTTAGCCGCCAGCTTGAATCAGTTGGCTGAAGGCGAGGCGCGCTATGAGCTCACGCTGCAGTCGGCCACATCTGATGAGCTACCGGCTCGCATCCAGATCAGCAAGCGCGAACACGGCTCGGTTACCGAGAAAACCCTGACTCGCGATTTCTTTGACTCGGCCGATTATCGACGGATCGCGGATTTGGCTCGAACCCTTGCCGATCTCATTGGTGAGGGCGCCTATGTACAACGTGGCGAGTCGCGCCACGCGGTGTCGTCCTTCAAGCAGGCGATCGACTGGCTCTTTGATCATGCCAAGCGCGGCCAATCAATCCAGCGCTACAAAGGCCTTGGTGAGATGAACCCTGACCAACTGTGGGAGACCACCATCAACCCCGAAACGCGTCGCTTGATGCAGGTCCGGATCGAAGATGCGGTCGCGGCCGATGAAATTTTCACCACCTTGATGGGTGATCAGGTCGAGCCACGCCGCGAATTCATTGAACGCAACGCCTTGACGGTCGCCAATCTCGACGTGTAATCGACGCCCCGTCAGGGCGTATCGCGCTGACTGGCCTTGATCTTGGTGCCGACAAACGCGGCATGGCGGATGTGCAACAGATCCGCGAGGCGCCGCATCAGGTGGTTTTCGTGCGCGTCCAAACGCCCATCGGCGTAGGCCACCTGCCACAGCTCTTCAAAGATATTTTGTCGTTCATTTTCATTGAACGATTGGTTGAGCACGGCAGTAAAACTGTGCAAATCATGCGCTTCGGTAGAGCGTAGTTCGGCGAGCTCAATCAGCCGCTCGAGCTCATCGGGCGCGAGCTCAAACCGTTGCCGCAAGACATCGCGCAAGGTGCTTCGCTCCACGCTACAGTGCGCGCTATCCGCGCGCATGACCTCCACCAGCAGCACCGCAATGGCCAACTGTATTGAATGCGTGTGGTCCGAGCCTTCCGCTTTCAAAGCTTCCGGCGACAGTTTCGCAAACAGCTCTGCCAGATTCCGCAGCATCTGATACCCCAGCTTCCTGATGACGCGCGACATTCCTTGGTCGCACGAGACGCATGTTACTCTGCCGGCCCCCATGGCAAGGAGTCGGCAGGGAATTTCATGAGCAACACCATTCTGCACACCCTACCGGTCGGTGAGCGAGTGGGACTCGCGTTTTCCGGCGGGTTGGATACCAGCGCTGCGGTGTTGTGGATGGCGAAGCGCGGCGCGCGGCCCTTTGCCTACACCGCGGATCTTGGACAACCCGATGAGTCGGATCTGGCTGCGATCGTGCAGCATGCGCGCAAACTTGGCGCCGAACACGCTCGATTAGTCGACTGTCGCGCTGCGCTCGCCGCCGCCGGTCTCGAGGCTGTGCAGTGCGGCGCCTTTCATATCCGCACGGCAGGCCTGCCGTACTTCAATACGACACCCCTCGGCCGGGCCATCACTGCCTTCGCTCTGGTTGCCGCGATGCGCGAAGATGACGTCCACATCTGGGGAGATGGCAGCACACACAAGGGAAATGACATTGAGCGATTCTATCGCTACGGCCTACTCGTCAATCCCGAGTTGCGTGTTTACAAGCCCTGGCTGGACGAACGATTTATCGCCGAGCTCGGTGGTCGCGAGGAAATGTCGGCGTTCTTGCGTGCGGAAGGCTTCGCGTACCGCATGTCGGCGGAAAAGGCCTATTCGACCGATGCCAACATGCTCGGTGCCACCCATGAAGCCAAAGATTTGGAGTTTCTGAACCGAGGGATGAGTTTGGTGCAGCCCATCATGGGCGTGCCCTTCTGGCGCGAGGACTGCGTCATCGAGCGCGAAACCGTGAGCATCGCCTTCGAAGCGGGCTGTCCGGTCGCCATTAATGGTCATGAATACCCGTCTTTGGTGGATGTGTTTCACGCGGCCAACCGCATCGGTGGTCGCCACGGCCTCGGTATGAGCGACCAAATCGAAAATCGCATCATTGAAGCCAAGAGCCGTGGCATCTACGAGGCGCCGGGCATGGCCTTGCTGCATATCGCCTACGAACGCCTGGCGACCGCAATTCACAACGAACACACCCTGAGTCAGTACCGTGAACATGGTGCGCGCATCGGACGGTTGTTGTACGAGGGGCGCTGGTTTGATCCGCAGTGCCTGATGTTGCGCGACGCGAGTCGTCGCTGGGTGGCCTCCATGATTACGGGCGAGGTCACGCTCGAGCTCCGCCGGGGCAATGATTGGGGCTTGCTCGACACCACGGGCCCCGCCCTCAGTTACGACCCGTCTCGTCTGACCATGGAAAAAGGCGATGCCGCCTTCACGGCGAGCGATCGCATCGGGCAGCTGCATTTGCGCAATCTCGATATCGCGGATAGCCGGGAGAAGCTCGCCGCTTACCGTGCGCGCTCGCTCCCCGGCACGGATCCTCTTTGACGTTCGTTGGCACCCGTGACAGACCCAACGAAACTGACCCCGCTGCGATGACCGCGCCTTTATTTGATGTGGTCGTGTGCGGCAGCCTCAACCTCGATCTCGTCTCGACAGTGCCGCACTTGCCGAACCCCGGGGAGACGTTGCCCGCCACGGGTCTATTACGCCTGCCCGGCGGCAAGGGTTTGAATCAGGCTGTCGCCGCCGCGCGCCAATGTGCGCGCGTCGCCATGCTGGGTGCCACGGGCGATGATGCCGAAGCCGCCTTGTTGCGGCAGGTCTTGCGCGAGGAGAACGTGGCGGCTGCTGCCGTCGCGACCTTCAAAGATTTACCGACGGGTCTGGCGATCATCCATCTTGCCGACGATGCTGAAAACGCCATCGTGATCCACGGCGGCGCGAACGCCGCCCTGACGGCTGCCGAGGTGGAACAGAGCTTTGTACCCGGCAAGGTCCACTTGGCGCAGCTTGAGGTGCCGATGGATGCTGTGTCTCGGTTCTTGACCCAAGCCCGGGGCCGCATTCGGATTCTGAATGCAGCGCCTGCCTTGCCGGCCGCCAGCGTGCTTTTCAAAGAAATTGAGATTCTGATCGTCAACGAAGGCGAGTTGCGCGTGTTTGCAGAAAACCCCTCTTTGGCGGACGCCGCTCGGCAATTATTGACGCCGACTTTGCACTCGGTGATCGTTACTTTAGGCGCACGCGGTGCGATGTGGATCCATGCCGACGCTGAGGTACACGTACCCGCTGCCCGCGTCGAGGCGATTGATACCACCGGCGCAGGCGATTGTTTTTGTGGCGTGCTCGCCGCCCGCTTGGCGGAGGGCAGCGAGATGTTGCCTGCCATCGAAGCTGCGGTCGCCGCCGCGGGCGAATCCGTGCAGTCTCTCGGTGCGATAGCGGCGATGCCGCGGCGATCGCCGTTTTTTTAGGCGATCGGTCGGTAGCTCGGTCGTCGCACGATTTTCTCGATGCGCTTTTGGAGCTCAAGTCGGGGTAGATCGCTGAGATTCTGCGGCACTTCCGCGATCACCTGTTCGCGCGCGGAGGGGGGTAATTGCCGCTTGAGTTGGGATAAAAATCGCGGCGCCACCACCAACACCAGCCCGTCGAACGAATTCGCGCGCACATCGCGCGCCACCTGATCGGCGAGCAGCTTCGCAAACCGCTCGTTGGCCTGATCTTTGAGCGGCGTACGGCTGTCCAGGGCCGTGCGCCGAATGCCCGCTCCGGTGCGGTGCATGCTACGACCGGGGGAATCTGCGCCGATATCCCGATTGAAGCGAGCGTAGTAGGGGTTGGGCAGGGTGGTCAGCTTATCGAGCGGGGCACCGAGCGCGGTTAGATCAAAAAAATCCGCGTGGCGGGAATCCGCGACGACTATTCGGTATCGAGCCATGGTCATTCTCCATTGATGGGAAGCCATGCTGCGAAGTGGCCGTCATTTACACCATTCGGAAAACTACCGTGGGCGTTCGCACGCCGCTTGCTCACGAATCTCGCGGATCGTGGCTTCGATCCATGTCTGCGCCCGCTCATTGATCTCACGAGGTTCGAGTCCCGTGGCATCGATCGGCGATCCGATCACCACCCGGATCACACCGGCTCGCTTCAACAGGCCGCGCCTCGGCCAGTAATAAGCCGCATCGTGTGCGATGGGCACCACCTTGCATTGGGCCCGTGCGGCGAGCAACGCACCGCCCACGCCATAGCGACGGGTCTCACCGGCCCGAGTGCGAGTACCCTCGGGAAAGATCAATACCGACAAGCCTTGCTGCAGCCTGCGCACCCCATGCTGTACGACTTGATTGACCGCGGACGCACCCGCGCCGCGCTGCACCGGAATCGCACCGATCAGGGCTAGCCCCCAACCAAAGAAAGGAATGAACATCAGCTCGCGTTTGAGCACGATGACTTTGGAGGGTCCAACCAAAAACTGGGCAAAGGTTTCCCAGGCCGAAGCGTGTTTCCAGTAGGCGACATGCGCTTGCGGCGGCAGGTTCTCAAGGCCGGTGACCGAAAACGACAGCCCCACCATAACGCTCGCGCCGTCCAGAATGCGGCGCGCATAAAATCGGACGAGCGCAAAGCGCTGATCCATCGGCAACCAGGGCGCAACGATCACAAAGAAAACCGCATAAATCCCTGTCCACGCGAACATGAACGTGGTGAAGAGCAGCGAGCGTAGCCACTGCGACATGGGACATTCAACCCGGCAGACAGCTCAAATCCGCCACGCCCAGAAAGGCGTGGCGCACTTGTGCAACGAGCGCCAGTCGATTGCTGCGCAGCGAGGGATCAGGATCATTCACCATCACGTCGGTGAAGAAGGTATCGATGACGGGTCTGAGTGCCGCCAAGCAGCGTAACGCTGCGGCGTAATCACGACTGGCGAGTGCTTGATCGAGCGTCGGCTTTGCTGTCATCAGCGCCGAGTACAGCTCTTGTTCGGCGCCCAAGTGCAACAGGGCGGAGTCCACCTTGGCATGCTTATCCGAGTCCGGTGACTTCTTCAAAATATTGGCGATGCGCTTATTGGCCGCGGTCAACGACTCGGCTTCGGGTCGTTGCAGAAAGTCGACCAGAGCGTCGAGTCTGTGATCGAAATCGCGCACTTCCTCACAGCCCGTCGCACGCACCGCATCGAAGAGTTCCGCGGCCCGACCCCCTTCCAGATACTGTGCCCGTAGCCGTTCAAAGATAAATTCCACCACTTCGGCGCCCGCATTGCTTGACTGGATGGGTTGCAGCGCCACGGCTTGATGCACCCATTCGCCGAGTCGTACCGGCAGGGCGTGCTCGCGGCAAATGCGCAGCACGCCGATCGCGGCGCGACGCAACGCAAACGGATCTTTAGTGCCGCTCGGTTTTTGTCCTATCGCGAAAATGCCGGCCAAGGTATCAAGCTTATCTGCGAGCGCGAGCGCGGCCGCCTCTCGCGGGCCGGGCACCGAATCCTGTGCGCCCTTCGGCTGGTAATGCTCGCGAATGGCAGCGACCACCGCCGCCGCTTCACCATCGGCTAGCGCATGATACGCACCCATCACGCCTTGCAGTTCCGGGAACTCGCCGACCATGGCTGAGAGCAGATCGCATTTGCATAACTGCGCCGCACGAGCGGTGTCAGTGGGATCCGCACCGATGAGCTCGGCGAGCTGGCTTGCCAAGGTCGTGATTCGGCGCACCTTGTCGCCGACTGACCCGAGTTTGGCTTGAAACGTGACCTGATCGAGTCCCGCGCAGGACTCCGCCAAGGGTCGGCGACGGTCCTGTGCTTGAAAGAAGGCGGCATCGGCGAGTCGAGGGCGCACTACGCGTTCGTTACCTTCCCGAACTCGATCAGGTTCGCGACTGTCGATGTTGCTGATGGTGATGAAGCGATTGAGCAGGGTGGGTGCCGAAGAGGTTTCTTTGGTCTGCGGCGCTGCGTTAGTTTTCAGCGCTTCGATGGCGAAGTAACGCTGATGGGCCTGCAGGGTGCTAAGCAATACTTCCCGCGGCAGATCGAGGAAGGGCGCTTCGAACTCACCGGCGATCGCCACCGGCCACTCGACAAGCGCGGTGACCTCATCCAGCAATGACTCATCGAGCACGGCGCGACCCTGCAACGAGGCTGCGAGTGCCTCGACTTGCTGACGAATCAGGGTACGGCGCTCGGCGAAATTGGCGATGACCTTGCCATCCCGCGCCAGGGTTTGCGGGTAATCCCGTACCGACTTCAAGGAAATCTCGCCGGGGGCATGGAACCGATGTCCACGGGTGGTCAGGCCTGCATCCACATCCAGCAGGCGACAAGGGATCAGATCGTCGCCGTGCCTCAGAAGCAACCAATGCACGGGCCGCACGAACTCGGCGTTGCCGGCGCCCCAGCGCATACGCTTTGGGATCGGAAGCGCATCGAGCGCCGCTTGCAGAATCTTTGGCAACAGCACTGCGGTCGGCTCGCCGGGTTTGCGGCCCTCAAAGAAAAGAAACTCACCCTTGCCTTCCTGCAGGCGTCCGAGATCCGCAACGCCCACCCCGCAGCTTTCCGCAAAAGCAGTGGCGGCGCGCGTAGGCGCACCCTGCGCATCGAAGGCCGCCTTCACCGGCGGGCCTTTGCGCTTGAGCGTTTGCTCGTCTTGTTGCCGGGCCAGGTCTTCGATCAACAAGGCGAGCCGTCGGGGTGTGGCAAATGAGCGGATCACGCCATGGCGAACACCGGCGGCCGCAAGATCACGGGTGACCGATTCCGCCAGCGCGTGTTCAAGTGCAGGCAAAGCGAGCGGCGGCAATTCTTCGGTGCCGAGTTCAAAAAGAAAATCGGCCACTTCAGCGTGACTCATGCCGCACCGCCATTGATGTCGCTGTCATGACCCGTCTGCAGCATCGGAAAACCCAGCGCTTCGCGCGCTTCAAAGTAAGCTTGAGCGACACCGCGGGCGAGTGCGCGCACGCGCAGAATGTATCGTTGGCGCTCGGTAACAGAAATCGCTCGACGCGCATCCAGCAAATTGAAGGTATGCGAGGCTTTCAGCACTTGTTCATAGGCAGGCAAGGCGAGTTTCGCCGCCAGCAATCTTTGACAGGCAGCTTCGTGATCATCAAAGTGTCGAAATAGCACATCGACATCGGCATGATCAAAATTGTAGTGCGACTGTTCAACCTCGTTCTGATGGTAGACGTCGCGGTAGGTGACCGGCCCGTTGGGTCCGCGAGTCCAGACGATGTCGTAGACGCTATTCACGCCCTGCAAGTACATGGCAAGCCGTTCGAGGCCATAGGTGATTTCACCGGTCACGGGTCGACAGTCGAGCCCCCCCACTTGCTGAAAGTAAGTGAACTGCGTGACTTCCATCCCATTGAGCCAGATTTCCCAGCCAAGACCCCAGGCGCCGAGAGTGGGGGACTCCCAATTGTCTTCGACCAGTCGGATGTCATGCACCAGCGGGTCGAAGCCCAACATTTTCAGTGAACCGATATATCGATCGATGATGTCGAGGGGTGAGGGCTTGAGCACCACCTGAAACTGGTAATAGCGCTGCAGACGAAACGGGTTGTCGCCAAAGCGACCATCCGTGGGTCGTCGCGACGGCTGCACGTAGGCCGCATTCCACGGCTCCGGGCCGATGGCCCGCAGAAAGGTCGCGGTATGAAAGGTACCCGCGCCCATCTCCATGTCGTAGGGTTGCAGAATCACGCAGCCCTGGTCCGACCAGTACTTCTGCAAGGCAAAAATCAGTTCCTGAAAGGTCGGTGGCATGACCGCAAGTATAACGGGTCGCATGCTAGGCTCGTTTCATGTTGTCAGCACGCGCCCTGATACTTGGGCTGGTTCTGGTGGCGACACCGGAGTTGGCGGCCGATACCTTGCCCACATCCTGGCGCAGTCGCGCTGATGTGTGGCACGACGCCATTTATCTCGCCGTGCAACGGGAGTTGCGGCAGTTAGATGCGCGTTTGGCCGGGGAGTCTGCGTTGCACGAATCCACCGCAGCCGACATCCCATCACCGTTCCGGTTGGAGCTCGACTTGTCGGTCTTCGAGCGCGGTTCCGAGATCGATGTCCGTGGTGCCACGCGCTTTGATATCGATTTGCGATTGCCTCAACTTGAGCAGCGCCTGCGTTTATTTTTGACCACCGATGATTTGTCCGAGACCGTGACTGACGTAGCGCGCGACCTGCGCGCGGGACTGCGCGTGGCAGCTTTTCCCGGCGCGGATGTCGAGATCGGCATCAAGGTGGATGCGCCGCCTGTGGCGTTTGCCGCGCTGCGCTGGGGTGAGGAATATCGCCGCGGGTTCTGGTGGATTCATCCTTTCGCCAAAGTATTCATTGATTCGTCGCAAGGGCCGGGAGTGGGCACGGCCTTGGTGATCGATCACTGGCAAGGCGTCACGCTCTGGCGCTCATCGAGTTCCGCGCTCGCTTTGCCGCGTCGTTCCACCGCGATTTGGAGTCAATCGCTCATTTGGGCCCGCACCACCGACATCTTGCGCGAAGGTCGACCACTTGCACGCGTCGGCAGTCGCGACATCGTTCATGGCTGGGGCCTGGAACTGTCGGCATCGGGCGAGGAAGATCGCCTGCAGGAGAAGGAATTGGCCTTCTTTTTCAAACGACCGTTGCAGTCCGATTGGTTGTTCTTTTCGGTACGACCCTTTTGGCGCTCATTTCGCACCGAGCCGATGGGCGGACGTTGGACGGAGGACGCCGGTCTCACCGTGGGCGTCGATATGCTGTTTTGGGGCCCCGCCGGTCAAAGCCGCTCCGCACTTAAATAGTGCATTACGTGTAAATAAGTGATCAAAACGCACTAAACCAGTGCATACTATGCCACCGCAAGAGCGTGGCCGCATACTTAAGTGCCTGAATACAATGCACTTTGGTGCATCGGCATGGTAAATGCATCACATTGGTGCTTTCTCAACCGTTGACTCGTAATGGAGCGAACATGACCCCGAGTGATGTCATCAAGATGATTCAGGACAAGGAAGTGAAGTGGGCGGACCTGCGCTTCACGGATACCCGTGGCAAGGAACAGCACGTCACTATCCCGTCGCGTGCGGTCGATGAAGGCCTGTTCCGCGACGGCAAGATGTTTGATGGTTCGTCCATCGCCGGTTGGAAAGGGATCAATGAGTCGGACATGATCCTCATGCCCGAGGCTGCGACGGCCGTGCTCGATCCTTTCATTGACGACCCGACGGTCATCATTCGTTGCGACATTATTGAGCCCGCGACCATGCAGGGCTATGAGCGCGACCCGCGTTCCATCGCCAAGCGTGCCGAGGCTTACCTCAAGAGCACGGGCATCGCCGATGGCGCCATGTTCGGCCCGGAAAACGAATTCTTTATCTTTGACAACGTGCGCTGGAAAAACGAGATGCACACGGCGTCCTATGAAATCGACTCCGTGCAAGGCGCATGGAACACGAACTCGAACTACCCCGAAGGCAACATGGGCCACCGGCCCGGCGTCAAAGGTGGCTACTTTCCGGTGCCGCCGGTCGATGCTTATCAGGACATCCGCAACGCGATGTGTGTGGCCTGTGAAGAGCTCGGTCTTGTGGTTGAAGTGCATCACCATGAGGTCGCTACGGGTGGTCAGGGCGAAATCGGCATCGGCGCGGGCGGTCTTGTCGCCAAGGCCGACCAGGTTCAGATCCTGAAATATGCGGTGCATAACGTGGCACATGGTTACGGCAAAACCGCGACCTTCATGCCGAAACCGTTGGTCGGTGACAATGGTTCGGGCATGCACGTGCACCAGTCCCTGCAAAAGGATGGCAAGGCTTTATTCGCTGGCGACAAGTACGGCGGTCTCTCCGAAATCGCGCTGTATTACATTGGCGGTATCATCAAGCACGCCAAAGCCATCAACGCCTTCACCAATGCGTCGACCAACAGCTACAAGCGGTTGGTGCCGGGCTTTGAAGCCCCAGTGATGCTCGCGTACTCGGCGCGCAATCGGTCCGCGTCCATTCGCATTCCCTGGATTGCGAACCCGAAGGGTCGCCGAATCGAAGTGCGCTTCCCTGACTCCACCGCTAATCCGTATTTCGCCTTCACGGCAATGATGATGGCGGGTCTCGATGGCATCCAGAACAAGATCCACCCCGGCGATCCGGCCGATAAAGATTTGTACGATCTGCCGCCGGAAGAAGCCAAGAGCATCCCGACGGTATGTCACTCGCTCGATATGGCGCTCGAGGCGCTCGACAAGGACCGCGAGTTCTTGACGCGTGGCGGTGTCTTCACCGATGACGTGATTGATGCCTACATCGCTCTCAAGATGCAGGACGTCACCCGCATTCGTATGTCGACGCACCCTGCCGAACTCGACATGTACTACAGCGTGTAAGTCGCGTGGCCATGTTGCGGAAAGACGCGTTTCTTTGATCCCGCAGGCGGGCCGGCAGTCAGGTACTGTCGGCCCGTCATGACCGCCGAGGTCGGGTATGGCCGTTGAACGTATCGATTCCGCACTTCATTCGCCGCTCGAATCTTTGGAGCTGATGGATGCCCTGACCACGGGCGTAGTCCTGTTCGATGACAAGCTGATCTTGTTGCAGGCCAATGTGGCGGCACAGGGTTTCATGGCCGTCGGTCTCAATCAGGCCAAAGGGCGACGACTGGCCGATCTTTTGATGGATGGCCATCTTTTCGAGGATGTACTGCGACGCGCTCTGGCCACCGGCGAGATCTGTCGTGAATGCGAACTCGGTTTACGCACGATTGGATCGCCGCGCGAGCCGCAGCTGGTCGACGCCACCGTCACACCGTTGTTGTCTCCTGCGGGTACACAAAGATTGTTGCTGGAGTTGACGGATGCTGCCCCCCGGGCTCGGCTGACGCGTGATCAGGAGTTGCGCGCCAGACTGGAGGGCAGCCGAATGATGACTCGCCAGCTCGCGCATGAGATCAAAAACCCTTTGGGCGGTATGCGCGGGGCAGCGCAGCTCTTGTCGCGTGAATTGACCGACACTTCGTTGCGCGAGTACACCGGTGTCATCATCAAGGAGGCGGATCGACTGACCACACTGGTGGATAGCATGTCGAATCCCGCTGGACCGCCGCGAAAAACACTGACCAATGTTCACGAGCCCTGTGAACATATTCGTGCGCTCTTGATGGCGGAGGCGCCTGCGGGTGTGCGCATCGAACGCGATTATGACCCGAGCCTGCCGGAAGGTTTCTTTGATCGCGACCAGATCGTGCAAGCATTGCTCAATCTGGCGCGCAATGCCTTGCAGGCCGTCGGCGATCAGGGCCGAATCGTCCTGCGCACTCGTACCCAGTCGCATGCGCATATCGGTCTGGTCCGTCACCGATTGGTGGCGCGAATCGAGGTCGTGGATGATGGCCCGGGCGTGCCGGAGCAAATCCGCTCCACCTTGTTTTATCCGCTCGTGACTGCGCGTGCGGAGGGTACCGGTCTGGGCCTTGCGGTATCGCAGGAACTGGTCACGCGCAACGCCGGGCAAATCGAATTTGAAAGCGAACCCGGGCGAACCGTGTTCGCAATCCTGCTGCCATTGGAGCAGCCAGCCATGGAGATGGGCACACCATGACAACGAGCTTGCGAGTCTGGTTGGTGGATGATGACGCATCCATCCGTTGGGTGTTGGAGCGCGCCTTGCGCGCGGGAGGCATGCTGCCCCGATCCTTTGATTCGGCGGAGCGAGTATTGGAGGCTTTGCGACGCGAAACCCCTGATGTCCTGATGACCGACATCCGCATGCCGGGGATGTCCGGCCTTGACCTCGTGGCGCACCTGCATACCGATCACCCAAGCCTGCCCATTATCGTGATGACAGCTTATTCGGATCTCGGTAATGCCGTTTCTGCCTACGAGCACGGCGCCTTCGAATATTTGTCCAAGCCGTTTGACATCGATCAGGTGGTCGAACTCGTCAAGCGCGCCGCCAGCAATGCCCAGGCGGGTTTAGCGGGCAATGAGATCGGCCCCACGGCGCAGGGCACGGCACTGCTCGGTCGTGCGCCCGCGATGCAGAACGTATTCCGTGCCATCGGCAGACTGTCGCGTTCGTCGGTCACCGCGTTAATTACCGGTGAGTCGGGAACGGGCAAAGAATTGGTGGCTCGGGCCCTGCATGAACACAGTCCTCGAGCGGGTAAGCCGTTCATCGCACTCAACACCTCCGCAATTCCGTCGGAGTTGCTCGAATCCGAATTATTTGGCCACGAAAAAGGTTCGTTCACCGGTGCCGAGTCGTTGCGCCGAGGCCGCTTCGAGCAAGCCGATGGCGGCACTTTGTTTCTGGATGAAATCGGTGACATGCCAACGGGTTTGCAGACCCGGCTGTTGCGGGTGTTGGCCGAGGGCGAGTTTTATCGTGTCGGCGGCCAGGTTCCGATACGGGTGGATGTTCGGGTGATCGCCGCGACCCACCAGAATCTCGAACAGCGTGTCGCCAACGGTGATTTTCGTGAGGATCTCTATCATCGTCTCAACGTCATTCGTATCGAGCTGCCCCCGTTACGGGCTCGGCACGAGGATGTGGGTGATTTGCTTGACCACTACCTGCAGATTACCGCCAAAGAAATGGGTGTAGAGACAAAAACATTGTCAGCCGAGGCGAGGCGATGTCTGGAACGCTATTCATGGCCTGGTAACGTTCGTGAGTTGGTCAATCTTTGTCGGCGTCTTTCTGTGCTGGCGCCGGGCAAGGAAATCTGTCTCGCGGATCTGCCTGCGTCGATCGCAGGCGCTGCTGCTTCGACGATCGAGCAGGAGATCGCCTGGTCGGCTCAGCTTGCCCGTTGGGCAGAAGTGCAAGCCCTGCAGGAGGGCGCGGAAGCCTTGCTGGAATCCGCCTTGCCCGAATTTGAGCGCACCCTGATCCGCGTAGCCTTGCGGCATACGGGCGGTCATCGTCAGGATGCGGCGCGCTTGCTTGGTTGGGGCCGAAATACCTTGACGCGAAAGCTCAAGGAGCTGGGTCTCGACGATGCCGCTGATGCCGCCGATGCTGCAGCCTGATCTGTCTTTGCTGATCAGGCCCGCTGCGCCATTTGCCGAGTGTAAAGCGCGAGGTAGTGTTCGGCAGCAGCTTGCCAGCTGAAATCACGTTGCATGGCCGCGATCATTTTTTGGTGCCATGGCGTCGCTTGTCGGTAACAGTTCAAGGCTCGGTCGAGTACGTCATAGAGACCGGTATCGGCACCGCGGAAACAAAACCCCGTTTGCTCATCGACCGTATCTGCCAAGCCACCCACTGCGCGCACGATCGGCAGCGTGCCGTACCGCATGGCGTAAAGTTGCGTGAGCCCACAAGGCTCAAAACGTGACGGCATGAGTAATGCGTCAGCCCCGGCGATGATCTGGTGGGCGTAATCTTCGTCGTAGCCAATACGCACACCGATCGCGCGGGGATGAGCCTGCGCTTTGGCGATGAAAGCCTGTTCAAGCTCGGTATCACCGCTGCCAAGCAGCACGAGTTGCGCGCCTTGCGCGACGAGACGCTCAAGAGAATCAAGTACCAAATCCAAGCCCTTCTGCGCAGTCAGCCGGCTGACTACGCCAAAGAGCGGCGCCGCAGGATCAACCGCGAGTGTGTTCAGCTGTTGCAACGCGCCTTTGCAATCGGCTTTACCGTGCAGCTGCTTGCGATCAAAGTTTTTGGCCAGGCGCGGATCGGTGGCCGGATTCCAGATATCCAGATCGACGCCATTCAGAATGCCGGTCAAGGACCCTGCGCGGGACCGAATGACGCCTTCGAGCCCCGCCCCATATTCGACCGTCATGATTTCTTTGGCATAGTTCGGACTGACGGTGGTGATTTCGTCGGCCAATACCAGCCCTGTCTTCATGAAACAGAGCTCGCCATGAAACTCGAGCGCTGCGCCCGGTTCTTTCCAAGGCTCCGGCAAGCCGAGCTCGGCAAAGCCGCTCAAGGGGAATCGGCCTTGATAGGCGAGGTTGTGCACCGTGAACACGCTGCGCGCAGGCGTTGCGGGATGTCTTGCCATGTAAGCGGGTGTGAGCGCGGCATGCCAGTCGTGCGCATGCACGATGTCCGGCTGCCATTTAGGATCGATTTCGCCCGCGGCCAAATGGGCGGCAACCCAGCCTAGCAAGGCAAACCGCTGCAGGTTATCGGCCCATTCCTGGCCATCTGCCATTTGGTAGGGACCGCCGGCTCGTGCGTACAGATAAGGCGCATCGATCAAATAAACCGGAAGATCATTGTGCTGCAGTCGGCCGCGTAGCACCCTGACCGTGCCTGCACCCAGCAACGGACCGCATTCAAAAATTTTCCGCTTGTGCTCGATGGCAGCCGCGATGGCGGGGAGCCCCGGCAGCACCAGCCGCACGTCCGCACCCGCACGAGCCTGAGCCAGAGGCAAGGCATCGACCACATCGGCGAGGCCGCCGGTTTTGACCCACGGATGAATTTCGGCGGCGGCATGCAGCACGCGCAAAGTAGAGCGTTTTGGCACGGTGCGATTATGCCGCAAGTCGGGCCAGCATCTGCCTCGTCACCAAGGTGATCCCGGTTTCCGTGCAGAGGAAACGCTGCGCATCAAGTTCAGGATCTTCGCCAATGACCATGCCATCCGGAATCACGCAGCCGCGATCAATGACGGCGCGCCTGATCTTGGCCCCACGACCCACCTGCACGTTGGGCAGCAGTACGCTCCAATGCACGTGGGCATAGGAGTGCACGCGCACGCCAGAAAACATCAGCGAGCGTTCGACATGACCTGAGACGATACAGCCGCCGGAAACCAATGATTCGAGCGCAAGGCCTCGGCGGTCTTCGCTGTTATGCACGAATTTCGCGGGTGGTAATTGCGGCTGGTGGGTCCAGATCGGCCAACGATCATCATAAAGATTGAGTTGCGGATCGGTAGCCGTGAGGTCGATGTTGGCATCCCAGTAAGCATCGATGGTACCGACATCGCGCCAGTAGGGTGCCTCGCCCGGCCGCGCGCCCACCGCGCTTTGCTCGAACCGGTGCGCCATGGCCTCGCCGCGGGCCACGATGCGCGGAATGATGTCCTTGCCGAAATCGTGGCTGGACTCCGGGTCGCGCGCATCGCAGGACAATTCGGCGAAAAGATAGTCGGTATCAAAGATATAGACACCCATGCTGGCGAGTGCCCGATCCGGGTTGTCAGGCAGACAGGGCGGATCCAAGGGCTTTTCCACGAAGGCCGTGATGAGGTTGTTGGTATCCACCGCCATCACGCCGAACGCCCGGGCGTCGAGCCTCGGTACTTCGATGCAGGCCACCGAACAGGGTTTGCCATGCGCCACGTGTTCGGCGAGCGCCATCGCATAATTCATTTTGTAGATGTGATCGCCCGCCAGGACGATCAGATATTTCGGCCGATAACTGGCAATGATGTCCTGATTCTGGTGTACGGCATCCGCCGTCCCTTGGTACCAGTTGGATTCGTTCAGTCTTTGTTGTGCGGGCATCACATCAACGAATTCATTGAGTTCGCCACGCAGGAACCCCCAGCCGCGCTGGATGTGGCGCATCAGACTGTGACTTTTGTATTGGGTGAGTACACCAATGCGGCGAATGCCCGAATTGAGGCAATTGGAGAGCGCGAAATCGACAATGCGAAACTTGCCACCGAAATACACTGCCGGCTTGGCCCGTCGATCCGTCAGATTGAGCAGACGACTGCCGCGGCCGCCGGCAAGCACCAGCGCCATGGCCCGTTTGGGCAGATCCAGGCTGACAGCGAGTTCGTGCGGAAGCACACCTCACCTCCCGAGTTAAAAGTTTCGAAGGCGGACAGGCCTCGGTATCATAATCGCAGTGTCGGCGTTGAAACGTATCTTTCATCGCCAACCGCACACGAAATTTCTTTGTGGCGTTTTTTTGACGCCCTGCAGACGGGATGGGTGGGGCCTTGGCCATTGAAGACAAGATGACCGCGAAATGGGATGTGGAACGGGTGTTGCGCGGCGAGGTGGGTGTCGAGCCGACAGAAGCCAGCCTCCATGATGGCTGGTGGGCGGCCGCCAAGGCCACGCGCGAGCAGCTTGCGATCCGTAAGCTCGCCTGGGAGCGCGAGCTTTGCACCGAAAAGGTGCGCAGGGTGTACTACTTATCGATGGAGTTTTTGATTGGGCGCAGTTTGGGTAATGCGCTCGATGCACTCGAGCTCGCGCCTGCGGCTCGTGAGGACTTGCGCAAGTACAGCCTGCAGCTTGAGGACGTGCTCGGCGAGGAACTGGATCCCGGGCTCGGCAACGGTGGCTTGGGTCGGCTGGCCGCCTGCTTTCTCGACTCCCTTGCCACCCTGGGCATCCCCTCGATGGGCTATGGCATCCGCTACGAACACGGGATGTTCGCGCAAGCCATTCGTGATGGCATGCAGGTTGAGTATCCCGATCCTTGGTTGAGCGAAGGCAATCCCTGGGAGTTTCCCCGGCCCGAAATCGATTACCGAGTGTCGTTCGGTGGTCGAGTGGAACACGATGCAACCGGCAAGTCCCACTGGGTGGCCGCGGGCGAAGTGCGGGCTCAGGCCTTCGATCTGATCATCCCCGGACAGACGGGCAATGCGGTCAGCAGTTTGCGCTTGTGGCGGGCTGCGGCTCCCGATCGGATCGACCTCTATGCCTTCAACAGCGGTGATTATGCACGCGCCGCCATCGTCAAAAACGAATACGAGAATATCTCCTGGGTGCTGTACCCCAACGACAGCACTCCAGCCGGACGAGAACTGCGTCTACGCCAGGAGTATTTCTTTGTCTCGGCATCCCTGCAGGACATCCTCGCACGACATCAAGCCGAGCATGGCGACTTTGATTCACTGGCGGACTATGTCGCTATTCACTTGAATGACACGCATCCTGCCATCGCCATTCCGGAACTCATGCGCTTGCTCTGTGATGAACACGAGCTCCCCTGGCAGCGGGCCTGGGATATTTGCAGCCGGGTATTTTCCTACACCAATCACACCTTGATGCCCGAGGCGCTTGAGACCTGGCCTGTGGATCTCATGCAGCGGGTCCTGCCACGCCATCTCGATCTCATTTACCGGATCAACCAGCAACTGCTGGATCATGCGGCCGACGTCCGCCCCGGCGACCTCGATTTTTTGGCACGGCTTTCCCTGATTGATGAGGAGGGTGAGCGCCGGGTACGAATGGCCCATCTTTGCATTGCGGGTAGTCACAAGATCAATGGTGTCTCTGCCCTGCATTCCAATTTATTGGTGCAGACCATCTTTGCGGATTTTGCGGTGCTGTGGCCCGAGCGTTTTACCAATGTCACCAACGGCATTACGCCGCGGCGTTGGCTGCAGCAGGCAAACCGGGGCTTGTCTTCGCTGCTGGATGACTATCTTGGGCAGCAATGGCGCCGCAATCTCGACGCCGTCGCGGGCTTGCGCGCGCTGGCGGATGATCAAGCGGTTCAGACGCGGTTCGCCGCCATCAAGCTCGCCAATAAACAAAGATTGGCGGCCTGGCTTGAGCAAGAGCTGGATGTGCTCGTCAACGCCGATAGCCTCTTTGACGTGCAGGTCAAGCGTATTCACGAATACAAGCGGCAATTGCTCAACCTGATGCATGTGATTGCCCGCTACCAAAGTATCTGCGCGCATCCTGATGGCGATTGGGTGCCGAGAACCATACTGTTTGCCGGCAAGGCCGCTTCATCTTATGCCATGGCCAAAGATATCATTCGGCTCATTCACGACGTAGCCAGAGTGATCAACAGCGACCCACGTACCGAGGGCCGTCTGCAGCTCTTGTTCGTGCCGAACTACGGGGTCTCTGTGGCTGAGCTCATCATGCCGGCCGCCGATCTGTCCGAGCAGATTTCCACCGCAGGTACCGAAGCCTCGGGCACCGGCAACATGAAGCTTGCACTCAATGGTGCGCTCACCATCGGCACCGAGGATGGTGCCAACATTGAAATCGCTGAGCAGGTGGGCGCAGATCACATTTTCAACTTTGGTTTACGTGCACCCGAAGTGGCCGCATTGCGTCGGGAGGGCTACGATCCGATGCAGTTGTATGCGGCAGATACGGCCGTACGCGAAGTGTTGGACGACATCGCGAGCGGCCGGTTTTCACCCGAGGAGCCCGAGCGCCACCGCGGTATCGTGAATGCCCTGCTCTGGGGCGGGGATCATTATTTGCTGCTCGCGGATTTTCAATCTTATCTTGCCGCGCAGCGCCGGGTCGATGAGCGCTATCGCGATGTCCGTCAATGGCGGCGCTCTGCGCTTTTGAACGTCGCAGGCATGGGTGTGTTTTCTTCCGATCGCACCATTCGCGACTACGCAGAGCGGATCTGGCGCGTGCCTGCTCGTCACTGACATGCTCGCAAGAGAGCGGATTGAAGCTGTCTGCGAGGGGCGAGAGACCGATCCTTTTGCCGTACTCGGCCCCCATTTTGATGGTTCCGGGGGTCTGTGGTTGCGGGTGTTTTTGCCGACGGCCCTGCAAGTGACCGCGCTCACGGGCGAAGAGCGTGTAGATCTTGAGTGTAGGCACAAAGCCGGATTCTTTGAAGGCAGACTACCGGGCGACCGTATCGCCGACTATGTATTGCGGGTCGAGTGGCAGCCAGGTGTGATCGAAGAATTGCAGGACCCTTATCGGTTTGCCAGCACGCTCGGCGAACTCGATCTCTGGTTGCTGCGCGAAGGCACCCATCTGCGTCCGCATGAAGTACTGGGCGCGCATCCGTGCGTGATCGAAGGAATCGCCGGCGTGCGTTTTGCCGTCTGGGCACCGCAGGCCGAGCGTGTCAGTGTAGTTGGCGATTTCAATCATTGGGATTCGCGCCGACATTCCATGCGACGCTTGCACGAGCCCGGAATCTTTGAGCTATTTTTGCCCGGTATTGCTCCCGGAGCTCGTTACAAGTTCGATATTTTGGGTGCGGGGGGGCGCTCGTGGCACCAAAAAGCCGACCCTTATGCATTTCGTAGCGAGTTGCGGCCGGCCACGGCGAGCATCGTTGCAAGCCTACCCGCGCCGGTTGCGCCGCCTGGTACCCGGCAATCCCAAAATGGGCGGCAGGCACCCATCAGCATTTATGAAGTGCATCTCGGTTCGTGGCGACGCAAAGCGGGTGGTGAGCCTTTTTTGTCCTGGCAGGAGCTAGCCGACACACTCATCCCCTATGTGCAGGATCTCGGTTTTACCCATATCGAGTTGATGCCGGTGACCGAGCACCCCCTCGATGCCTCCTGGGGATATCAGCCTACGGGCATGTTTGCCCCTACGGCACGGTTTGGCGACGCCGAGGCGTTGCAGGAATTCATTGCGCGTTGTCACGCCGCAGGCTTAGGCGTGCTGCTTGACTGGGTGCCTGCGCATTTTCCTTCCGACCCGCATGGTCTTGGTCGATTCGACGGCAGTGCACTCTATGAGCATGCCGATCCACGCGAGGGCTTGCATCGCGACTGGAATACTTTGATCTACAACTACGGTCGGGATGAAGTTCGCAATTTTTTGATTGGTAGTGCGTTTTATTGGATTGAGCGTTACGGCTTTGATGGTTTGCGAGTGGATGCCGTGGCGTCGATGCTCTATCGTGACTACAGCCGCACCGATGGTGATTGGCTGCCAAACGTGCACGGCGGCCGCGAAAATCTGGAAGCCAAAGCGTTTTTATGTCGGCTCAATGAAATTCTGGGCCGAGAATTGCCGGCGGCGGTCACGATTGCCGAGGAATCCACTGCGTGGGAAGGGGTGTCTCGGCCCACCAGTGTCGGGGGCCTGGGTTTTCACTATAAGTGGAACATGGGCTGGATGAACGACACCTTGCGTTACATTTCGCGCGACCCCATACATCGCCGCCATCATCAGGACGAACTTACCTTTGGCTTGTGCTACGCCTTCAGCGAAAATTTCGTCTTGCCGATCTCGCATGACGAAGTGGTGCACGGCAAGGGCTCGCTACTTGGCAAAATGCCCGGTGATCGTTGGCAGCGCTTCGCCAATGTAAGAGCTTACCTCGGTTTCATGTTCGGGCATCCCGGCAAGAAACTGCTTTTCATGGGCTGCGAGTTTGCGCAAGAACGCGAGTGGGACCACGATCGCGAGCTCGATTGGCATTTGCTCGCTCAAGCCGAGCACGCGGGCGTACAGCGCCTGGTGCGCGATCTCAATCATCTCTACCGCGCCTTGCCCGCGCTGCATCGACTTGATTGTGAAGCCGCCGGCTTCGACTGGGTCGATCACGCCGATCATGGCCACTCGATCATCAGTTTCATGCGCCGCGATCCCGAGTCAGGCACCGAGGTGCTGGTGGTATGCAACTTCACCCCGACGGTGCATGAGCACTACCGCATTGGCGTCCCGCGTGCAGGGCGATATGAGGAACGTTTGAATACCGATTCGCGGTTTTACGGTGGCAGCGATGTGGGCAGCCCGTTTGGTGTGGTGGTCTCCGAGAACGAGCCTTCGCATGGCCGGCCCTGTTCCGTGATGCTTCGCTTACCACCGCTGGCCACGGTGTTTTACGAGTACCGACTCTAATGGCGCCCGCCGAGTTGTTGCCCGGATTGCCATACCCCTTGGGGGCGAAGGCTACGGCCGAGGGCGTGAATTTCGCAGTTTTTTCAGCGCATGCGCGCAGTATCGAGCTCTGTATCTTTGATTCGCGCGGCAGGGACCTGCTTTGGGCTGCGCCCCTGCCTGCTCGGAGTGCCGATGTCTGGCACGGGTTTCTACCGAACGCCAAAGCAGGCTTGGTCTATGGCCTGCGCGCTCTAGGCCCTTATGCTCCCAATGTAGGACATCGTTTTGCCGAAAATCGGATTCTACTGGATCCGTACGCGCGCGAGATTGTAGGTAAGTTTGTTTGGCATACGGAGAGTTCGGCCCCGCTCAAGGCCCGGGTTGTCGCTGCCGAACCTCCACCCGAAAAAAGACCCAAGATTTCGCTCGCCGATCAAACCCGTGTTATCTATGAAATGCACGTCAAGGGATTTACCCAGCAACTTGCTGGGGTCGATGCGGATTTGCGCGGCAGTTATGCGGGGCTTGCCCATCCTGCCGCCTTAGGGCATCTCTCGCGGCTTGGCGTGACGACCGTTTCGCTGTTACCGGTGCAACACAGTCTCAGCGAAAAAGCCTTGCGCGAGCGCGGCTTGGTCAATTATTGGGGTTACAACACGCTGGGATTTTTTTGCCCGGATCCCCGCTTCGCCAGCGCACGGGTGCGCGCTCTGGGCGATCCGCATCACGATGCCGACGCCGCACGCGCGATCCGCGATGAATTCCGTCACATGGTGTCGGCATTGCATCAGGCCAATATCGAAGTGGTGCTCGATATGGTCCTTAACCACACCTGCGAATCGGATCACGATGGCCCTACCCTGAGTTGGCGCGGCTTGGACAACGCCAGCTGGTATCGATTGGATCAGGACTGGCCGGATCGTTACATCAATGATAGCGGTTGTGGCAACACACTCGATACCCGTCATCCTCGTGTGCTGCAATTCGTGATGGACGTGTTGCGCTTCTGGGTCGAAGAGATGGGTGTCGATGGTTTCCGCTTCGATCTTGCGCCGATTCTCGCTCGCGGTGATCACGGCTTTGATCGTCGACATGCTTTCTTTCATGCCTTGTCGCAGGACCCGGTGCTCTCATCGATCATCGTGATCGCCGAACCTTGGGATGTCGGGGTCGGTGGGTATCAGCTCGGTGCGTTTCCTGACGGTTGGCTCGAGTGGAATGATCGCTTTCGAGACGACATGCGGCGCTTCTGGTTATGCGGTCATGTCACCCGCGGCGAATTTGCTCGCCGACTATGCGCCTCCGCCGATATCTTTCAACAGCGATATCGGCTTCCTGCTGAGTCGGTGAACTATCTCACATCGCACGATGGCTTCACGCTGCGCGACCTCGTGACCTATGCCGAGCGGCACAATGAATTGAACGGTGAGGGCAACCGCGACGGTCACACCAGTAATTACAGCTGCAATTTCGGCATCGAAGGAGAAACGCAGCACCTCGAGATCGTAGTCGCCCGCCAGCGCATGCAGCGAGCTTTGCTTGCCACTTGTCTGCTGGCGCAGGGTACCCCGATGTTGTCGGCGGGCAGTGAGCTTGGGCACACCCAGCGCGGCAACAACAATGCCTACTGTCAGGACAACGAACTCGGTTGGCTTGATTGGGCGCAAGCAGATGATGCACTGATCGACTTTACCCGCCATGTGATCAGCCTACGTCAACAATATCAGCCGTTTCTGAATCGCTGGTATCAGGGTGCTCGAGGTGAAATTGGTGAGCATGATCTCGATTGGTTGGCAGCCGACGGCAGTCGACTGGAGGGCGAGGCATGGCAGCGCTCCGAGGATCGATGTCTTGGCGCCTTGATCAATGAAAGCGGTTCGAGTGCCGTTCTATTGATGCTCGTCAACGGTGAATCCTCGCGACAAATGTTTTCTTTGCCGACTGGTTTCTGGCAGCTGCTGCTCGACAGCACCGAAGAGCGGGGTCTACCATCCAACGCCCACGCTTTAGGGATTAAACCGCAGCAACACCGTATCAATTTGCCAGGGCATGCGGTCATATTGCTACGCAGCGTCGCTGTAGAGCTTCTGTCATGAGATTTCCGCGTGCAAGTGGCGTCTTGCTGCACCCGACCAGCCTGCCCGGATCGCATGGCAGTGGTGATCTGGGTGCGAGCGGCTATCATTTCATTGACTGGTTGATCACTGCAGGCCAAAAACTTTGGCAGGTCCTGCCGCTCGGGGATGTTGGTGCCGGTTACTCCCCCTACATGAGCCCGTCTGCCTTTGCGGGTAATCCCCTCCTTATCAACCTGCATGAACTTGCCGAGAACGGTTGGCTGGACCCTGCCGATCTTGAGCCGGACGCCTTGTTTGCCGACGATCAAGTGCATTTCGAGACCGTTGCCCGGTGGCGAAGGCAGCGACTCCACAAAGCGGCAGCCCGCTTTGCCACCACGGCTACCGCTGACGAACGAGAACGATATGCCGTCTTCTGCGAGCACCACGTCGCTTGGCTCGACGACTACGCCTTGTTCATGGTGCTGCAGGCGACCCATGACGGCTGCCCCTGGCAGCAATGGCCGCAAGGCTTGGCGCAGCGCATCCCTGAAGCACTTGCTGAGGCCCGACGACACTGGCATGCCGCCATCGAAGAACAAAAGTTTTGGCAATGGACCTTTTTCAGGCAATGGCACAAGTTGCGCGAATACGCCAATCGCCGGGGCGTGCAGATCATCGGTGACGCCCCCATTTTCGTGGCTTTGCAAAGCGCGGATGTCTGGGCACATCCGCATTTATTTGAACTCGATGCATCGGGTCGCCCGGAGGCCGTGGCCGGGGTCCCGCCGGATTACTTCAGCGCCACTGGGCAGCGCTGGGGTAATCCGCTATACCGCTGGAGTACACACGCCAGAGAAGGTTTTGCATGGTGGATTGAACGACTGCGACACAGTCTGCAGATGTTCGACATCCTGCGCATTGATCACTTCCGCGGCTTTGCCGCTCATTGGCGCATCCCTGTGCACGAGGCCACCGCACTCAAAGGCGAATGGGTGCTCGGTCCCGGGGCTGCGCTGTTCGAGGCACTGGCGACGTCGCTTGGCCCGCTGCCCATCATCGCCGAGGACCTGGGCATCATCACGCCGGACGTGGTGAGTTTGCGCCACCGCTTCGACCTGCCGGGTATGGCGGTGTTGCAGTTTGCGTTCGGCGGCGATAGCGGCAATCTCTACTTGCCGCATAATCACCATTCGGATCTCGTTGTGTATACCGGCACCCACGACAACAACACCACAGTCGGCTGGTGGCAGACCTTGGACGAGAGCGAGCGTCGCCGAGTGAGAGATTATCTTGGCTATGCGCCGGCCGAAATTCATTGGAGCATGATTCAGCTTGCTTGCGCGAGCGTCGCTGACACCGCGATCCATCCCTTGCAGGATGTACTCGGTCTGGATGCGGCCCACCGCATGAATGTGCCAGGGCATGGTGATCATTGCTGGCGCTGGCGTTTTGTCTGGTCGCAGTTCGGACCCCAGCCCGCGGAACGCTTGGCGGCGCTCTGTCGGCTTTATCGACGGGATGGAACGCCGCTCAATTATTGAGATCGAGCGAACCGACGAGTTCGCGGATGTTGGTCATGCCGTGCTTCTGCAGATACGCTTCGATGCCCGCGTTGATCTTCTTGCAGGTCATCGGATCGTAAAACAGCGAGGTACCCACACCGACGGCACTGGCGCCGGCAATCATGAATTCGATGGCATCTTCAGCGCTGATGATGCCACCTTGGCCGATGATCGGTACTTGGTGGCGCTTGGCAACCTCGTACACTTGGTGCACCTTGAGCAGGGCGATGGGTTTGATCGCCGGGCCCGAGAGCCCACCTTGCACATTGCCGATCACCGGCCGACGGGTATGAACATCGATGGCCATGCCCATGATGGTATTGATCACCGCCAGACCATCACTACCGGCTTCAATGCACAAGCGGGCGTTTTCTTTGATGTCGGTCTGGTTGGGTGAGAGCTTGGTGATGAGCGGCTTCTGCGTCACTGCGCGACAGGCGGCCACCACGCGTGCCGACATTTCCGGATAGTTGCCAAAGGCGACGCCGCCTTCCTTGACATTGGGGCAGGAGATGTTGATTTCAATCGCATCGATCGGTGAATCGTCAAAGATTCGCGTGACTTCGGCATATTCTTCGATGGTCGAACCCGATACGTTGGCAATGAAATGTGTCTCGGTGAAATCGAGCTTGGGCAGGATATCTTCGACTACATGATGTGCACCCGGGTTTTGCAGTCCGATGGCATTGAGCATGCCCATCGGAGTTTCGTAAACTCGATGCGGCCGGTTGCCGAGCCTTGGCGCAAGTGTGGTGCCCTTGAGCACGATGGCGCCGCAGTCCGCGTTCGAAAATCCCTCGACCCGCGTGTACTCTTCACCAAAGCCCACGCAGCCTGAGAGCAGCACGATGGGCGACGCGAAGTTCATGCCCAAAAACGCATAGTGCAGGCGGGCACTGGGCCCGCCGAGATCGGGCCCGTTGACACCAACGGGCGGAGTGGCGGGGGAGGACGGGGCGCTCATAGTCGTTGATTATAGTTCGGGTTGTCGCTCGGGAGCGCGAACCGCTTTACCATGCGCCCCATGTTTCACGTCGTGTTGCATGAGCCCGAGATTCCCCCGAACACGGGCAATGTCATCCGACTGTGTGCCAATACGGGGGCCTCATTGCATCTGATCCAGCCGCTGGGTTTTGATCTCGATCGGCGCTCGCTGCGCCGTGCAGGCCTGGATTATCACCTCATGGCTGCGGTCACTGTGCACGACAACTTTGCCGCCTGTCGGCAAGCGTTGGCAGGACATCGTTGGTTCGCGATCGAAACCGGTAGCGATACACGCTATGACCGCATTCGTTATCAAGCCGGGGACGTGCTGCTGTTCGGTAGTGAAACGCGCGGTTTGCCTACCTCCGTACTCGAAGAAATCGGTGGCCCACCGCAACAGCTGTCGATCCCGATGCAGGACGGCAATCGCAGTCTTAATCTCGCCAACGCGGTTGCCGTCGTGGTCTATGAGGCGTGGCGGCAAGTGGATTTTGCTGTCGCCACCGTCAATCAATCTCGGCCCTGATTGGTCTCGACATCAGATCGCGCACCACCGCTTGGGGTGGCGTATTTTGGTGCAGCATCAGATAAATGCCTTCGCAGATCGGCATCTCCACCCCGCGATTTGCCGCCACCCGGTGCACGGCCTTGGCGGCCATGTAGCCTTCCACCACCTGGCCGATTTCTTTGAGCGCCAGATCAACTGGTACGCCTTTGGCTAGCAATTTTCCGAAGCGTCGATTGCGTGACTGATCGTCTGTGCAGGTCAGTACGAGATCGCCAAGCCCGGCCAGACCCATGAACGTTTCGCGTTGGGCGCCGAGTGCCATGCCAAGCCGAGTCATTTCCGCCAGACCCCGCGTGATCAAAGCCACCCGGGTGTTGGCGCCAAAGTCGAGCCCATCGGCGAGGCCGGCGCCGACGGCGAGCACATTTTTGGTGGCACCGCCCACCTCGACACCAATGATATCGCTGGAGGTATAGGCGCGAAAATTATCCGAAGAAATACGCAGCGCAAGATCATTGGCAAAGTCTGCATCAGGTGAGGCAACGGTCATGGCCGTCGGCAGTCCAGCGCCCACTTCCTTGGCGAAGGTGGGGCCTGACAATACCGCCATCGCGCGACCCGGGCCGAGTACTTCGCGTGCCACCTGATGCGGTAGCAGGCCGGTCTCGAGTTCAAAACCTTTGGTCGCCCAGGCGATGCGTGCTTGCGGTTCAAGCAACGGCGCAAGCCGAGTCAAAACTTCTCGCAGGGCGTGACTCGGTACCGCAAGCAGCAGGTCGTTGATCCCGTGCACGGCCGCCGCCAGATCGTCAAACACGCTGAGCGTCGCCGGAAAGTGGACCCCCGGCAAAAAGAGTTCATTGCAGCGCGCGGCAGCCATGGTCTGCTGCTCAGCGGCGATATGCCCCCACAAGCGCGTGGGGTGACCCGCTCGCGCAAACTGGACGGCGAGCGCCGTGCCCCAGGACCCTGCGCCGAGGACGCAGAGCTCTGCAGGCGCGGTCATGGTCATCAGCTATTGAGCGGTGGCGCGGGATTGTCGCTGGCCGCCTGCGTCTGTTGCTGCGCCTCGGCCATTTGCCGAGCATACAGCGCTTCAAAGTTCACGGGCGGCAGCAACATCTGCGGAAAGCCACCTTGTGTCACAAGTTGCGCGATGACCGCACGCGCGTACGGGAACAAGACCGTGGGTGCGACACTGGCGACCGCGCGCTTGTAGTCGGCTTCGCTCAGGTTGCGCACACCGAACACGCCCGCTTGTTTGACCTCGACCAGAAAAGCGGTGGTTTCGCCGATCTTGGCACCGACGCTCACCGTCAGCACGATTTCGCGAAAATCCGGTGTGATGACCTCGGAAGCCGTGTTGAGATCCAGATTGATCTGGGGGTTCCAGGCCCCCTCAATGCGTGGACCCTTCGGGGCCTCGAACGAGCAATCTTTGAGGTACACGTTCTGCAGGGAAAATTCGGGCGCGGTGGAGTTCGCTTGCACGGCGCCGTCGGTTTGCGGGGTAGGATCAGCCATGGTTCATCTTCCTGTATGGATTTCTTTGAGTAGCGGGTCTAGGCCGCCGGTCGCATCGAGTGCATGCAGATCGTCGCATCCGCCAACATGCACGTCCCCGATGAAAATTTGCGGCACGGTTCGCCGGCCGCTGCGCGTCATCATTTCGGCGCGAAGCTCCGGCGAGCGATCAACGTCGATTTCCTGAAAAGACACCTGTTTACGGGCGAAAAGCTGTCTCGCCCGCTCGCAATAAGGACACCAAGCGGTGGCGTACATCACGATTCCGCCAGACCCGCTCGAGGTGGCAGTCGTCGGCATCGCCGAATCGCTCATGCCGGGGATCCTTTGCCACGTTTGCCATCCTTGCCGCTCGCCTTGTCATCGCCTTGCACCAGCGGCAGATTTTCGCTGCGCCACAAGTTCAGCCCACCACGCAAGTTGAAGGCGCGGGCAAAGCCCTGGCCGATCAGCACCCGCACGGCCGCTGCGCCCGTGGAGCCGGACTCGCAGTACACCACGACCGGCTTTTCCTTGTATTTTTTCAGGCTCTCTTTGGCGACCAGGATCTCTGTGGAGTCCATGCGTCGTGCGCCGCTGATATGTCCACCCGCGAACGCGGCCGGTTGCCTGAGATCGATCAGTAGCGCGCCTTGATTCTGTAGACGGATCAGATCCTGGGGGGAAATCGCGCCCACGGCATCCCGCCGGCTCTTGACCTCGAATACCAGCACGAGCAGAGCAGCCAGCACCGTCAGGCTGAAGAGCCATGGGTGGTTGGCGATGTATTCGGACAGCTGAGCCATGTCCGCAATTATATCCGCTTGCCACCGCCCTCGGGCGCCCGCGATTACAATGACGGCTCATGCGCCCCGCCATCGCTTTGATTTGCTTGGTTGTCCTTGCCGCCACGACCTGGCTGGTACCCGAAAGTGTTGCGCAAAATGCAGCACGGACGGAGGCCGAATTACGCCAATTGCGTGGCGAGATCGCCAAAATCACCGCGCGTATGGCGCAGGATGCAGCCGAGCGCGATCGCCTGACCAAAGAGTTACGTAGCACTGAAAAATCAGCAGCGACGGTACGACGCGAAGTCAATCGACTGCGCGATGAGCGCGGCCAGCGCGAGCGCGAGCGGGCGAGTTTGGCCGCGGATCGGGAACGACGCAGGCTGCAGTTGAAAGCTGAGCGGGAGCGCTTGGCAGATCAATTGCGCGCAGCACACCGACAGGGTCGCGATCAGGCACTGAAGATTTTTCTGGCCCAAGATGAACCGGGGCGGGCGAGTCGCTTGTTTGCGTATTTCGGTTATCTCGGTCGGGCGCAGGCGGAGCAGGTCGCGACGATCGAGGGCACGCTGGCCGACATCGAAACCCTCGATCAAAAGCTCGTGGTGGAAGCCGAGCGCATCGCGCGGCTCGAGCGCGAGCAAGCGAGGGAGCTTTCGCGACTTAACAGCGTGCGCGAACAGCGCGGTGAGGTGTTGGCCAAGCTGCAGCAGGAATCCAAGGCGCGCGAGACCCAATTGCAACGCTTGCGCACCGAGCAAGCGGCACTGGAAAAACTGCTGCGCGAGCTGCAGCGCGCGAGCCGCGCCTTCCCCAGTGACAACAAAAGTCCTTTTGCGCAGATGCGTGGCAAGCTGACGTGGCCGGTGGCGGGCAAGCTGGTGGCGAGCTACGGCTCCGCCCGGGCAGGCAGTGTGAAGTGGCAGGGCGCGATGATTGCAGCCGACCGCGGTACCCCGGTGCGTGCCATTTATCGTGGGCGCGTCGTCTATGCGGATTGGCTCGCCGGGATGGGTTTGCTCGTGATCGTGGATCATGGCGGCGGATTTCTCAGCCTTTACGGCCACAACGAACAGGTCTTTCGCAACGTCGGCGATATGGTCAATGCGGGCGATACGATATCCGCGGTGGGCGACACCGGGGGGCGTGCCCGGCCGGAGCTTTACCTCGAGATTCGTCGTGGCGGCAAGCCCGTCGATCCGGCGCCGTGGTTTCGTACCCGCACGCCTTGAGAGAGCCACCCCCGGCCACCACAAAGATC
Organism: uncultured Acidibacter sp.; assembly: GCA_964533305.1. Classification (GTDB taxonomy): domain Bacteria; phylum Pseudomonadota; class Gammaproteobacteria; order Steroidobacterales; family Steroidobacteraceae; genus UBA964. The sequence continues at coordinate 22,958 of CAZHLL010000005.1, read as the reverse complement.
AGGTGTACACTCAACCTTGATGACTCCTCGAGTACAACTGACAGTGACCGCCCTGCTTGCCTTGGCGGTGGGGATTGCGGCCGCGAATCTCGCAGGCTCATGGCTCGACAACCCGGATCGAACGGCTGAAGCCTCGGACTCAGTCAAAGATTCCATCGGCCAGCTGCCGCTTCTGGCCGAGCCAGCCGCTCCTCTCTTGGCCACGGCGACAGAACAGGACATGGCCGCACGATTGGCGGAGGTGGTCAGCAAAGTCCGGCGCGAATACGTGGATGAGCTATCGACGGAAGAGTGGCTTGAGCGCAGCTTGCGCAGCTTGGTGTCATCCCTTGATACGCATTCATCCTATCTGGATGCCCGCGAGCATGAGGCGATATTGCGCAACGTCGCAGGGCATTATCCCGGCGTGGGTGTGGAGGTTACAGCCCGGAACGGACGCATCAAAATATTGCGCATTTTGGCGGACTCTCCGGCCGAGCGTGCGGGTTTGCGACCCGCGGATGAGATTTTGAGCATTGATGGTGAGCCGGTTGCTGCGGATGCGGCGTCGGCCATCGCCCGGATGCGCGGCCCGGTTGGAACTTTGGTCGGCATGACGGTGCGGCGTGCGCAAGGCGGCGAACTTGTCGAGCTCGCGCTTGAGCGCACCCAGGTGGACGTCAAAAGCGTCACCGCAGAATCTTTGGCAGAAGGCTTGGGTTATCTGCGCATTCACGCTTTCAGTGACACCACCCCCGTCGATTTCCTTGATGCGGTTGCTGACTTGAAAAGCGATACACCCAAATTGAACGGTGTGGTGCTCGATTTGCGCGGCAACCCGGGCGGCGTCCTGGAGTCGGCCACGGCCGTGGCCGATGCCTTGCTCGAGGAGGGGATCATCGTATCGGCCGAGGGTCGTGCCGCCGAATCCGTGTTTCAGATGCAGGCGCAACCGGGAGATGTTCTTCAAGGCGTGCCGCTGGTCGTACTGATCAACCAAGGTTCGGCTTCGGCAGCCGAGATTCTGGCCGGCGCGCTGCAGGATCACGGCCGGGCGCTGCTGCTCGGCCGCCGCAGTTACGGCAAAGGCTCAGTGCAAAGCGTGATCCCGCTCGCCGATGGCCGCGCCATCAAACTCACCACGTCGCGTTACGCAACGCCTGCGGGACGACAAATTCAGGCCGCAGGCATCGAACCCGATATCGAGTTCGAAGGCGCCGACTCGATTGGCGAAGCGCCGCAATGGGATAGCACCGTGCAGGCCGCTGTGACGGAACTTCGCCGTAGCAATTTGTCCAAGCGAACGCGAACGGCTGATACTCGTACTCCCCGAGGCTGAGGGTAAAGGATGACTGGTTTCATATTGCGGGCTGTCATTGCCGCCTTCGGTCTTTGGCTGGCCACCGCTTGGGTTGATGGTTTTTCAATCAATCATTCGATCACGCTATTGGTCGCCGCGGCCGTGCTCGGCGTCGTTAATGCCTTCGTGCGTCCCGTCGTGATTATCCTGACCTTGCCAATCAGCGTTGTGACCCTCGGCTTGTTTTTGTTGGTGGTCAATACGGGAATGATTGCCTTGGTGGCCGCTCTGGTGCCGGGTTTTAACATCGCCGGTTTCTGGGACGCGTTTTGGGGCGCCGTGATTGTGGGTATCACCGGTTGGCTCGGCTCCTGGTTCATCGGCCCGCGGGGCCTCGCTCGGCTGAACAGTTATTGAAGCGGATGTGTCGTCGATGAAGCGTATCGTGTGCTTGATGTTGGCGCTCGCGGCCACGACGGCTGCCGCACAATACGGACTCTTTACCGGTTATGCGCGTGATCCGCAGACAGGTGCATTGCTTTATGTGGAGTCGCATTACGTCAAAGATTTAGGCGCTGCCGATGAACAACGGATCGTGTTGTATCGCTGCGCCAAGCAGGGCCCAGTGTTTGCCCGCAAGCAGCTCAACTACGCTCGGCAGCGGTTCGCACCCGAGTTTCGTTTTGACGATGGTCGCCTGGGATACACAGAGGGTTTGCGACGACAGGGTGGCAACACCGAAGTGTACTTGCGTGAAACGGCTGACTCCGCTGAGCGCAGCGCGCGCTTGAGCCGTGAAAAAGCGCTCGTCGCCGATGCAGGGTTCGATGAGTTTGTGCGAGCGAATTGGTCGCAACTCGAGACGGGCGAAACCTTGCGGTTTTCTTTCCTGGTACCGAGTCGCCTGGACTACCTCAGCTTCAAGATCAAAAAAATCGGTGAGACCCGCTTGGATGGCGAGCCGGCAAGCGTGATTCAGCTCAACCTGTCAGGTGTTTTCGGTTGGTTTTTGTCCGATATCGAGGTGTCGTACCGGCAGCGTGACCGAGCGCTCATGCGCTACGCGGGTGTGACCAACGTACGCGATCTCGAGCGCCGCAACCTGGTGGCCAGGATTGATTTTCCGGCCGCAGAGCGACGCCTCACCGGTCCACTGGATTTTGCGGCTCTGCAGGCCGAGCCACTGGTCGCGCGTTGCCCGGCCAATTGATCAACAGCATGGCGCTAATGATGATTGCGGTGCCAACGATTTGGATGGGGCTCAGGCCTTCATTCAACACCCACCAGCCAAGCAGCACGGCGATGGCGGGGTTCACGAACCCATAGGTACCGACCTGCGCCGGCGCGACGTGCACGGATAGCCAAGCGTAGGCCGTGTAGGCGAGACAGGAACTGAACAGCGTCATGTAGACGAGTGCGGCAAGTCCGACCGGACTCCATTGCCAGCGGGCAGGTTCGCCGAGCAGCAGTGCAGGTATCAGCATCATCAAGCCGCCGAGCAGCATCTGCAGACCGGTGAATGCCATCACATCGAGCCCAGTCTGCACGTTGCGCATGTAAAACGTCGCGGCTGACCAGCCAATACAACCCACAAGTACGGCAACAATCGGCCACATGCCAAGGCCATGCGTCGGACGAGAGGCTTCATTGCCGGGCCAGGCCACCAACAGCGTGCCAACGAAGCCCACCGCCAAGCCCAGTGCCACCAGTCGCGGAATTCTTTGAGCACGTCGGCCAAAGAGGCCGAATAAGGGAATCCAGAAAGAGGCCGACACGTTTAGGAGGGCAGCTTGATTGGAAGGCACGTACTGCAGTCCCCAGATGTTGCCGCCGTTCGAGATCAGCACCGCGAGACTGCCCATGAGCGCAAGGGCACGCCAATCGCTTGCCAAGGGTTTGGGGCGAGGCCGATCGTCGCGGGCGGCCAGCCACCAGGCGAGCCCGAACAACAGTAGCCCACCACTGATGAAGCGCACCGCGCCAAACAGAAACGGCGGTAATTCTGCGACGCCAAGTTTGGTCGTGAGGTAGCTGGAACCCCAGACCAGATACACCGTGGCGAAACTGAATATCAGCTTCGCGCGAAATGTGGGGTCTTGCGCGCTCAAGCGGTGCGTGTGGCAGTGCGATACAGCAACCAAGCGAGACTCGCGAACACGACGAGGCCCAGCCATTCATCAAAATGCAGTCCGGCCGGCAAGGCGAGGATGTCTGCACTGCCGCTGCTGACGATGGGAATGGCGATACCGATCCCCATCAGGGCCTCCCCGGTGATCAGGCCCGCCGCAAATAAAAGACCGTTACGCAAGCGGCGATCGCGTGAGTCAGAATCCGTATTTCTTTGTTTGAGCGTACGCTCGGCCAACCAGCCGATCAGGCCCCCAAGGAAAATGGGTGTCATCAGATCAATGGGCAGATAAATACCGACAGCGACCGCGAGCACGGGTGTGCGAAACGACGCGCCACGCGCCTTGAGCCACTCATCGACCACAATGATGGCGATACCGATCATGGCTCCAGCGGCAATCATGTCCCAAGGTAGTTGACCCCCAAACATCCCTTCGGCAACGGATGCCATGAGGGTCGCCTGGGGTGCCAGCAGCGGATTCGGCAATTCTTCGGTGGGTACACCGATGCCATAAGCTTTGGCGAGCAGATTGAGCACCGGCGCCATGACGAGCGCACTACTCGCTGCACCGATGGCGAGCATGACTTGCTGTCGCCACGGGGTGGCACCGACGATGTAGCCGCATTTGAGGTCTTGCAGATTATCGCCCGCAATGCAGGCGGCACAGCACACCACCGCACCGATCATGATGGCTGCGACCGGTCCGATGCTGCTGTCTGGACCCATCAAAATCAGCAGCACCACCGCCGAGAACAGGATGGTCGCGATCGTGATGCCGGACACGGGGTTATTGGAGGAGCCGACGAGCCCTGCCATGTAGGCCGATACGGAGCAGAATAAAAACCCGGTGACGATCATGATGAGGGTCATCGGCAGGCTGACGCCCACCACTCCGACGATGCTGTGATAAAGCGCCCACAACGGGAGTGTGAAAATCAGCATGCTGAGCAACACGCCCTTCATCGGCAGATCCTGCTCGGTGTGGGCGATGGCGGCTCCGCTGTCACCGGCTCTGGCTGCGGCGAGACCGCTGCGTATCCCCGACATCAATGAATGGCGCAATGAAATCAGCGCCCACACACCGCCGACCAGCATCGCTCCGACCCCGAGGTAGCGAATCTGCTTTGACCAGATGAGCCCGGCAAGGTCTTCGGCGGAACTACCCGCGGCGAGCGCGAGCAGCTCGCCTTGGTTGGGCAGTATGTAGGCGACGTAATAGGGGATGGCGATATTCCAGGAAATCATCGCACCCGCCAATGCGACCACGCCGACATTGAGGCCTACGATGTAACCCACGCTCAGGAGTGCCGGGGACAGGTTGGTTCCAATGAAGGCAAGGTAAGGCCCAAAGAAACCGGCGCTCGCGGCTGCATCCGGAATCAGCCGCAAACCGCTGCCACCGGCGAGCTTGACGAAGGCGCCGCCCAACGCGCCCACGCCGAGAATGCGAAGGCCTTGGCCCGGATTCTCGCCAGCTTTCAACACTTCGGCAGCGGCTTGTCCCTCTGGAAAGGGCAATTTTTGCTCGACGATCAGCGCCCTTCGCAGGGGCACCGAAAAAAGTACGCCTAAAATTCCGCCGAGGCCCGCAATAGCCAGCACCCAGGAATATTTGAAGTCCTGCCAGAAGCCGATGATCACGAGGGCAGGCAGGGTGAAGATCACTCCTGAAGCGATGGAGGAGCCTGCCGATGCGCCGGTCTGCACGATGTTATTTTCGAGGATGCCGCCACCGCCAAAGAGACGCAGTACGGCCATCGATACCACCGCCGCCGGGATAGCCGAAGCGATGGTCATTCCGGCAAAGAGACCGAGATACGTATTGGCCGCCGCGAGGATCATCGCCAGCACGATGGCAAGCGTGACGGCTCGCAGCGTCAATTGGGGCGCAGGCGCCCCCGCCAATTTCATTTGACGCCGCCCATCCACTTTTTGACGATGGGGCTGCACAGGAACAGCACCACTGCCGAGATCGCTCCGAACCAGAAGATGCTCAAATATTGAGCTGGCATCGCAGCCACATTCTCGGCATCGAACTCACCGGCAATGGCACCCGCGACGAGATTGCCGAGTGACGCCGCCAGAAACCAGATGCCAAGGCTTTGTCCGACAAACCGTTGGGGAACCAGTTTGGTGACAGACGATAAACCGACCGGTGAAAGGCACAGCTCACCGAAGGTGTGCAGCAAGTAAGTGAGCACCAGCCAGTACACCGCCGCCGGCATGCCTTCGGCCACTACGTTGGCCGCACCCACCATCACCAAAAAGCCGAGCGCCATGCCAGCGAGTCCGAGCGCAAATTTGACCGGCGTGGATGGGTCCATGTTTCGTTGCGCGAGTTGTACCCAGAGCGCTGAGAACACGGGCGCGAAAATTACGATGAACACGGCATTCAAGGATTGGAACCAGCCTGCGGGGATCGTGAAATCATTGACCACCCGGTCGGTATATCTCTCCGCAAACAGGTTGAGTGAGGAACCGGCTTGCTCAAAACCCGACCAGAACAGCGCGCAGGCAAAGAACAACACGATGAGCACCAGCACGCGTTTCTTTTCCGCCGCATCGAGCCCGGCAAGGAGCAGCAGATAAAGGAAATACAGCGCGGCCATCGCGATGATCACGACGATGCCATAGCCCTGTAACTGCACGGGCGAGATCTCGACCATGCCGAGAAACGGCAGTGCGATGAGCACGGCGGCCAGCGCCGAGCCGATCCAGAGATTTCGCCAGGCCAGTCGCGAATCCGTGCCTTCTGCCACATGCGGCCGTGCCCCGGCGCCGCCGAGGTGATGGCGGGTGAGCATGAACTGCGCGACACCCAGCAACATGCCGATGCCAGCGGCCAGAAAACCGACACGCCAGCCATAGGTGACGGCCAACCAGGCGGTAATCAAGGGGCCGATGAAGGCACCGACATTGATGCCCATGTAGAAAATGGTGAATCCTGCATCGCGACGGCCGCCACCATCGGGATAAAGATCCGCGACCAGCGCCGAGATATTGGGCTTCAAGAGGCCGACGCCAACGATGATGATGAGCAATCCCAAGTAAAAGCCGCTGGCATCCTGCGAGATCCAAAGACCGATGCTACCCAGCGCGATCAGAATTCCGCCGTAGAGCACGGCGCGTTGCGCACCAATCAGGCGGTCGGCGACCCAGCCCCCCGGCAATGCCACGACGTATACGGCTGCAGTGTACAAACCATAGATGGCGGTGGCGGTTTTATCGTCTAGCCCAAGACCGCCGTTGGCGATGTTGTCCACCAAAAAAAGCACGAGTAGCGCTCGCATGCCGTAGTAGCTGAAGCGCTCCCACATTTCAGTGAAGAACAAAGTGGCCAAGCCACGAGGATGGCCAAAAAATTCCTTGCCCGATCCGGTCATGATGGTTCTCCCCTTGTGCTTTTTTATCTTGAACTTGTCAGAGTTTTTCGTCGAGCTTGTTTTATCGAGTGCGCGATCGTCAGGCTTCGGCTTCTTCTTCCTGTGCGCGCCGCATGCGTACGAGTAATCGCGCCATCAGCAAACCACCTTCGTACAAGGCGTACATGGGTAAAGCCATGATGGTTTGAGAAATCGCATCGGGCGGTGTCAGCAAGGCGGCGAACACGAAAATGCCGATCAAGACAAAGCCTCTTGCGGCGGCCAGCTTTTCCACGGTCAGGATGCGCGTCAAAACCAGTAACACCACGATCACCGGTACTTCAAAGGCAAGACCAAAGCAAAGAAACATGGTCAAGACGAAATCCATGTACAGGGCGATATCGGTCATCATGCGTACGCCCGTCGGGGTGGTGTTGCTGAAGAAATCGAACATCACCGGAAACACGACAAAATAGGCAAAGACGATACCCACGTAAAACAGCACGATCGACGACAGTAGCAAAGGCACGGCAAAACGTTTTTCGTGCTTGTAGAGCCCGGGCGCCACGAACGCCCACGCCTGATACAGCACATAAGGCATGGCGATGAACAGCCCGGCAAAGAAAGCGAGCTTGAAGGGTGTCATGAAAGGCGAGACGACACTGGTGGCGATCAAGGATGAGTCGCTCGGCAGTTGTGCGATCAAAGGTTGCGCCACGAAGGTAAAGACGTCGTTGGCAAAGAAAGCGAGCGGCAGGAAGCAAATGATCACCGCGATGAAGGCACGCAGGATTCGGTCACGCAGCTCGAGGAGATGCGAGATCAGTGTGCCTTCTGCCAATTGCTCAGGGGGCTCGGCGCTCATCGTCCTGATGGGGCTGGGTCTCTGGAGGGGGCTGGGTCTCGGAATGGGGATGAGGTGAATCAGCCAGGGTCGGGTCAATCGGACCGGTGTCGGTGGGGCTTGATTCGTTCGGGCCCGTCTCGACTGGGCCCGTCTCGGCTGGGCTCGAGGCGGGTGCAGTGTTGGTCGATGCCGTGGTCTTCTTGCGAGCCGAGTCGGCTGCCTCGATTTCAAGCTGGTCACGGAACTGGCGTGCCATGGCGCGGGCACGCCCCATCCAACGGCCGATCTCGGTGACGACCTTGGGCAGCTTCTCAGGGCCCAGCACCAAAAGTGCGAGACCCATGATCAGCAACAGTTCGCTGAAGCCGACTTCAAACATCGCATTGATCGACCCGCCTGTCGCGGGTCAAGACTCAGGCGTTGCGTTCGCCGGACTTGCTGTCGCTCGACTTGGTTTCGTTGAAGTCGGCATCCGCACGGTCCTGCTTGATTTGCTTGAGACTCTCTTCGGTATCGCCTTCCTCGATTCCTTTCTTGAAGCCACGTACGGCGGCGCCCAGATCCGAACCGATGGTCCGCAACTTCTTCGCGCCGAACACCAGCAACACCACCAGCAAGATGATGATCAGTTCGCGCATTCCTATTCCCATAACGACCTCTGCAGGCGAGCCCAACTACGGGCGACATTAGTCAACGATGATAGGACAAAAGAGTCCGTTGGATAGGGAAAGTTCAGGGCGTTGCGGAATCCACCTGCAACCAGAACGTCACCGGTCCATCGTTGACCAGCGCCACCTGCATGTCGGCCCCGAATCGGCCGCATTGAGTGTGGGGATGGGCCGAGAGCGCGAGCGCACACAAGTGATCGAACAAGGTTCTGGCTTGAGCCGGGGTGGCGGCGGTGCTGAAGCCGGGTCGGTTGCCTTTGCGGGTGTCTGCAGCGAGTGTGAATTGTGGCACCAGTAACAACCCGCCCCCCACTTCCTTCAGGCCGAGATTCATGCGGCCCTTCGAGTCTGCAAAAATCCGGTAGGCGAGCAGGCGCTCAAGTAACCGCGCAGCGGTGGTTTCGTCATCCGGCGGTTGGACGCCGATCAGGGCGAGCACCCCCGGGCCGATTTGCGCCACAGGCTGGTCTTCGATGTGCACGCTGGCGTTGGAAACACGTTGTACAAGCGCAATCATCAAGCCGGCTCGGAGTAGTAATTCCGCAGCTGAAACCTTAACATCCCGTCCCGTTTCAAGCACTTGTGGTTCTCGGGGGTTGTGGTGTCCAAGTTCCTACTGGCTTTGTCCCTGCTGGCAGCATGGATGGTTTCGTCGGCAGAGGCGCAGGCGGCGGGCGATGCCGAACGTGGCGCAAAGCTGGCCTACACCTGTTTGGGTTGCCATGGCATCCCGAATTACAACAACGCCTACCCCAACTACCGCGTGCCCAAGCTGCGCGGCCAGCATCCGGAATATTTGGTCTTGGCATTGCAGGCCTACCGCAACGGCGAGCGTAGCCACGCCACCATGCATGCCAATGCGGCCTCCTGGAGCGATCAGGAATTCGCTGACATGGCCGCTTTCCTCGCCGGTCCGCCGGTGGCCGCTGCGGCCCCGAGCGCGCCGCCGGCGAACATGCCGCCGTCTGCTCAGACCTGTGTCGCCTGTCACGGCACGGACGGCGTTGGGATCATTCCCGAGTATCCAACCCTGGCGGGACAGCATGCCGATTACCTTGAGCGTGCCTTGACCGACTACAAGAATGGCAGCCGCCGCAACGCCATCATGGCCGGGTTCGCGGCTCAGCTCTCGGCGCAAGACATCAAGCAGCTGGCCGCTTACTACTCGCGCCAGCGCCCGGGCCTCGAGACCTCAAAGAAAAGAGTGCTGGCCGTCGGCGGTCGCTGATCGCCAGTCAGGGTTGCTGTTTCAGTCTGCGCAGGAAGGCCACCACCGTCTGCAGATAAGCTTCTTGGTTGGCTTTCTTGCGAAAGCCGTGACCTTCATCGCGGGCAGCCAAATACCAGACCTCGCTGCCGTTCGCGCGCACCTTGGCGACTAGCTGCTCGCTCTCCGAAGCCGGCACACGGGGGTCATTGAGACCCTGCACCACGAGCAGCGGTCGACGAATCATGTGTGTGCGATTGAGCGGCGAAATACGCTGCAGGAATGCGCGCATTGAAGGGTCACGCTCGTCTCCGTATTCCACGCGTCGCAAGTCCCGGCGGTATTCGGCCGTGCTTTCGAGGAAGGTGACGAAATTGCTGATACCCACCACGTTAATGCCACCGCGAAGTCGGTCGCCGTAGGCGATCAAGGAGGCGAGCGTCATGTAGCCGCCGTAAGACCCCCCCATCACGACCACGTGATCGGCATCGAGAAAATCCTGCGCTGCGATCCAGACCAACAGCGAACCGATATCGCGCACGGCGTCCTCGCGTAATCGAGCGTTGTCGAGCAGCGTGTAGTTGCGACCGTAGCCGGTCGAGCCACGCACATTCGGCCTGATCACCACATAACCCAATTCATTGACAAGGTATTGCGTGAAAGCGCTGAACGAGGGCCTCGCTTGGGCTTCGGGGCCACCGTGAATGTCGATGATCACGGGGTATCGACCATTGGCCGTCCTGGCGGCAGTTTGCGGTCGATACACCAGTGCAGGTACCTCACGGTTTTTGAGTCGTATCCGATCCCAGGTGGGATAGCGAATGACTTTGGTCTCACTCAAAGAGCGTTGGCCGACGATACCCATTTCGCTGCGTGTCCATCGCGTTGCGATCGCCTTGGGTTCGGACGAGACCGCGCTCGCGCCGAGATCGAGAGTCCATACATCGCGGGTACGAGTCGCCGACTCTAGGCCGAAGCCGAGACGATTACCGCTGGCATCAAAACGCAGATTCGAGATCAGGCCCTTGGGCAGGTTTTCGATGGGCAGTTCGCGGGCAGCCCCGAGATCTCGGACAACAAGCTCATGAAAGCCATCCACATTGATCACGTAGGCGAGATAGCGGCCGTTCGGGCCCACCGCCAGATCCTCCACATCCCAGGAAAGACCCGAGGTCAGTGTGCGTAAACCGGAATCGCTCAAAGAAAAGTAATGCAGATGCCGAAACTCGCCGCCGAGGTCCGAGATCAGCCAGATGCCAAGCCCGTCGGCCGAAAATCCCGCCGTACCGATGGCAATCTTTGTTGCCTTGCGCCCCTGGTCGCCAATGTCGAGACGACGCAGCGCGCCCGTTTCCACCTCTGCAATAAAAAGTTCCGACTCAGTAACGGAGATGAAATTGCGCAGTAGCAGACTGCGACCGTCACGCGACCAATCCAGCGGTTGCCAGGTTTGTCCCTGCGCTGCGACCAGCAGGCGCGGTGCACTGCCGTCAGTTTGCAGCAGATAAACATCCTGATCGCGTCCATTGCGGTTATTACCAAAGAAAACCAGTCGCTTGCCATCCGGTGAACCCAGCGCGCCTCCGTGCCGGGAGCGGCCATCGGTCATCAGGCGGGCCTCGCCTCCCTGCGCCCCAAGTTGCCAAAGTTGCGCATTTTCATTGCCTCCCGCATCTCGCGAGAACACGATGCTCGAACCCAGCATCTGCGCCGATGCCACGGGTTCGGCAGCGAATGTGAGTTGCTCGCGTGCCGCCAGTGGTCGATCCACTCGATGCAGCTGTGCTGAGTTACCGAAGCGGGTGCTGATGAGGACGCCGCCATCCGGCAAAAAATCCTGGAATGAAGCGGACCGGACCTCAAGCCACGGGGCAAGCTGCGGTGGGATATCCGTCGGTATGGCGGGCACCTGATCGTAGATCAGCGCACCCACTTCGCGTCGCTCGGCGTGGGCAGGAGACACCAAAAGCAAGGGGGCGAGGGTGCAGAGCCACAGTGCAAGGGCCAAGCACATCCGGAGCGTGCGCGTCGCTGCTGGACGCGAGGTACGAGAGGTCATCATGTTTGCTATGTTGCCGCAGGTTTGTATCCTGCTCCAACTTTTATAAAAGGAATGAACGACAACATGGCGGACCCACGGCTCAAACAAAAACTGGATGCGGGCGAGTTCATTCTCGCGCCCGGCGTCTTCGACATGATGTCCACCTTGCTGGCACAGCGGGTGGGCTTTGATGCGGTCTATGCCTCAGGTTTTTGGTTGACAGCATCCTATCTCGGCATTCCCGACGCGGGGCTTGCCACCTACACCGACATGTTGGCGCGGGTCTCGAAGGTGGTCGAAAAATCCACCGCTCCCGTGATCGCCGACGCTGACACCGGTTTTGGCGGCTTGCTGAACGTGCAGCACACGGTGCGAGGGTACGAGCAGGCAGGGGTCTCGGCGATCCAGATCGAAGATCAGGAGTTTCCCAAGAAATGTGGCCACACGCCGTATCGGCGGGTCGTGCCCATCGAAGACATGGTGGCCAAGGTGCGAGTTGCCGTGGATGCGCGTCGCTCCACCGATTTTTTGGTCATCGCTCGCACCGATGCGCGCACCGGATCGGGTTTTGATGAGGCGGTGCGTCGTGGACAAGCCTATGCCGAGGCGGGTGCGGATGTGGTGTTTGTCGAATCCTTGCAGAGCGAAGATGAAATGCGCCGCGCCTGCAGTCTGATCCGGGCGCCGCTCATGGCCAATATGTCCGATGGCGGCAAAACCCCCATTCGACCAGTGAGTGAATTGAAAACGCTGGGTTATAGGCTCGCCATCTGGCCGGCGATGGCGGCCTTGTCGGCTAGCTTTGCCATGGAGCGGGCGATGCTGAATCTCAAAGAAAAAGGTACAAGTATTGCCGATGATCTGCCTCTCTTCAGCTTCGATGAGTTTTGTCGCATGATCGGTTTTGGCGAAGTTTGGCAATTCGAAGAAAAATGGAAAGACGTGCTCGATAAATCCAACCCAAGGAATCCGTCGTGAGCATCACCCACTATCCGCATGCCATTCATGCCATTGACACTCATTATTTGCGTCCCGTCTTTGATGCATCCCACGTGGTGATACACGAGGGTCGAGCCGCCATCGTCGATTGCGGTACTTCGCATTCCGTGCCGCGCATTCTGGCGGCATTGGAAGCGCTGGGGGTGGCCCGCGATACCGTCGATTGGTTGTTCATCACGCACGTACACCTTGATCATGCCGGTGGTGCCGGGCAGTTGATGCAGGCGTTACCACAGGCGCGCGCCGTGCTGCATCCGCGCGGCGCGCCGCACATGATTGATCCGACCAAGCTGATCGCCGCCTCACGCGCCGTTTACGGTGATGCGGTCTATGAAAAGTTGTACGGCGAGATTCTGCCCATAGACGCAACGCGGGTACATACCAGCACCGAGGGTGAGCGGATCGAGCTGGCTGGCCGGGGGTTTCGCGTGCTGCACACTCCGGGCCATGCCATGCATCATCATGTTTTCTTTGACGAGCTGTCGCGCGGTGTGTTCACGGGCGATACCTTCGGACTGTCGTATCGCGATTTTGATATGGACGGGCGGGCATTTGCTTTTCCCACCACGACGCCGACCCAGTTCGATCCAGACCAGCTGATCGATTCGGTGCATCGCATCATGGCGCTTGATCCCGAGGCGGCCTACCTCACGCATTACGGGCGTATCACTGATTTGCCGCGCATTGCCGAGGGGCTCATTCGCATGATCGGTGATTTCACCCACATCGCCCGCCAGCATGCGGCGTTGCCGCCTGATGAGGCGCGGCGTCTGATTCGCGAAGGTCTGCATGAGGTGTTGCGTGGCGAACTGGCGCGGCACGGTTGCACCTTGCCCGAGGCGGTTGTGGACGAGGTATTGCAGCTCGATTTGGACCTCAATGCCGATGGGCTGCTCGCCTGGCTTGCGCGCGCGCGCCACTGACGGCCGCCGCCGCCGCGGGTATCATGCGCGCCCCGTCAGCGCAGAGATTGCCAGCAGCGCGGAGCACAAAAGATGAGCAAGCGATTCAAGGCCTATCGGATTCACGACATCGACGGCAAGGTCGTGGCGAAGTTCGAGGAACTGGCGATTGACGAGCTCACCGCCGGCGAGGTGGTGGTGCGCGTGCAGTATTCTGACATCAACTACAAAGACGCCTTGGCGGCGACCGGTGCCGGCAAGATTTTGCGCAAGTTTCCTTTGGTCGGTGGCGTCGATCTGGCTGGCGTGGTTGAAGAGTCGAGCGACGCTCGTTATCGCCAAGGGGATGCGGTGCTCGTGACAGGCTGCGGCTTGTCCGAGGTGTATGACGGTGGCTATGCCGAGTTCGCGCGCGTACGCGCCGATTCGGTGATTCCAATGCCGCAGGGTCTGGATGCCTTCATGGCCATGGGTCTCGGTACCGCGGGGTTCACGGCTGCGCTTGCTATCCATCGCATGGAGCACAACGGCCAGACCCCAGCCAAAGGGCCGATTGTGGTCACCGGTGCCACAGGAGGTGTCGGTAGCATCGCGATCGACATGCTGGCAGCCCGAGGCTATGAGGTCATCGCCGTCACGGGCAAGGCATCGAGCGCGGATTATTTGCAGTCGCTCGGTGCTTCAAAGATTTTGTTGCGCAGCGAACTTGATCTCGGTAAACGGCCTCTGGAGCGAGCCCAATTCGGCGGTGCGATCGACAACGTGGGCGGTGAGCTGCTGACCTGGTTGACGCGCAGCGTGGATAACTGGGGCAATATCGCCAGCATCGGTCTTGCGGGCGGCGCGGCGTTGCACACCACGGTCATGCCTTTCATCCTGCGTGGCATCAATTTATTAGGCATCAATTCGTCAGCCACCTTGCGCGAGCCGCGGCTCGCCATCTGGCAACGGATCGCCACCGATTTGAGGCCGCATCACCTCGATGTCATCGTCAAAGAAACTATTGACTTCGAAGCGCTGCCACAAGCATTTGCAGCGTATCTCGAAGGCTCCGTCACCGGTCGGACCGTGGTGCGCATCGGCTGAGTGGCAAATCATTGACTGAGCTAGAATCATTGATGGCGGGTGGTGCAGCCTTGGGTGTGCCGCTGACGACGGTGCAAGCGCAAGCGCTGCAAAGGCTGCTGGATGAGCTTGATCGCTGGAACCAAAGCTACAACCTGACGGCCATCAAATCCCGCGAGGAAATGCTGACGCATCATCTGCTCGATAGCCTGGCGGTGGCGCCTTTTTTGCGGGGCCAACGCGTGATCGATGTGGGCACGGGCGCAGGCTTTCCCGGCCTGCCGCTCGCGATCGTGCAACCGCAGCGGCAGTTTGTCTTGCTCGATTCGAACGGCAAAAAGGTTCGCTTCGTTGCCCATGCCGCACGTACCTTGCAGCTCTCGAATGTAGCGCCGGTGCACGCGCGAGCGGAAAGCCATGAAGATCCGTCGGGTTTCGACTGCGTGGTGGCACGGGCGTTCGCGCCGCTCTCGGAGCTGATCCCCTTGGTGGCCGGACTCTGCAGCGCCGAGACCCGAGTGCTTGCCATGAAGGGGCGGAGGGATCCGCAGGACCGCGAGGCGCTTGCCGAGGGTTGGTCGATCGAGGCGGATCACGAACTCCTTGTCCCGGGTTTGCATGAGGCGCGCCACGTGCTTGTGCTGCGCCCACCGCATCGTCTGGGCTAGACTCAAACCCATGAGCCGAATCATCGCTGTGGCCAACCAGAAGGGGGGCGTCGGCAAAACCACCACCGCCGTCAATTTGGCCGCATCGCTGTCCGCGACGCGCCGCCGAGTACTGCTGATTGATCTTGATCCTCAGGGCAACGCCACCATGGGGTGCGGCGTCGAAAAAAATGCCCTGACTCGGGGTATCGCCGACGTGTTGCTCGGTCAGTGCTCGATGCAGGAGGCTGTGCTGAGGCTTGAGGCGCCGGTCATGAGCCTGTTGCCGGCCAACCAGGATCTGACGGCCGCGGAGGTGCAGCTGCTGTCGCAAGCCGTGGGGCGTGAGCAAAAATTGCGGCGGGCGCTCGCGACGGTACGCGACGAGTACGACTTTGTTTTCATTGATTGTCCACCCTCGCTCAATATGCTCACCGTCAATGCGCTCGTGGCCGCAGACAGCGTGCTCGTGCCCATGCAATGCGAGTACTACGCGCTGGAGGGCTTGACGGACTTGCTCTCCACGATCGAGCAGATACGCGAGGCGGTCAATCCGCAGCTTGAGATCGAGGGTGTGCTGCGCACCATGTTCGATCCGCGCAATAACCTCGCGAACGAGGTCAGCACTCAGCTCTTGGACCATTTTGGTGACAAGGTGTTTCGTACACTGGTGCCGCGCAATATCCGTTTGGCTGAGGCGCCGTCCTTTGGCAAACCGGCCTTGTTGTACGACAAAGAATCCCGCGGCGCGCTCGCGTATCTCGCCTTGGCCGGAGAGATGCTGAGTCGGCAGTCGGTCGCCGCATGAACCAGAAGCGCCCCCCTCTCGGCAAAGGCTTGAATGCCCTGCTGGGCTCGATGCCACGGTCATCCACGTTGGGTGCCACCGGGGGCACTGCGGCTGCCTCTGCCGGCGCAGAGACCGCCGCTGATCAGCTCACTCGGCTCGGCGTGGATCGCCTGCAACGGGGTCGTTATCAACCCCGCATGGACATGCGGCCCGAGAGCCTGCAGGAGCTGGCGGATTCCATCCGCGCGCAAGGCGTGGTGCAGCCCATCGTGGTCCGCCCGATCGAGATGCCGGGCGCCAGCGAACAGACCGACCTCCGGTACGAAATCATCGCGGGAGAGCGGCGTTGGCGCGCCGCGCAGATGGCCGGTCTCACCGAGGTCCCTGTGGTGGTGCGCCGGGTGCCCGATGAGGCGGCCATCGCCATGGCGCTCATCGAGAATATTCAGCGTGAGGACCTCAATCCCCTGGAGGAAGCCCGCGCGCTCGATCGTTTGATCCGGGAGTTTTCCCTGACCCATCAACAGGCGGCCGAGGCCGTCGGCCGATCACGGGCCGCCGTCAGCAATCTGCTGCGCTTGCTGGAGCTCGCTCCCGAAGTGGCTGAGCAGGTTGAACGACGCGAGCTCGAGATGGGTCATGCACGAGCGTTGCTCGGTGTGGCCGACAAACGTCAGCAGCGAGAGCTCGGCATATTGGTTTCGAAAAAAGGCCTAACGGTCAGAGAAACCGAAGCATTGGTTCGCCGGTTGATCAATGGTGGTACTCCGACCCCGGTGTCTACAAAGCCGGGTACGCCGGCTGAGACCCCGGACGCCAATATTCGCGAACTCGAGACTCGCCTCGCCGATACACTCGGTGCCCGGGTCTTGATCGAGCACACGGCCGCAAGCGGCAAGGGGCGTTTGGTGATCGAGTACCACTCTCTCGACGAGCTCGACGGCATCTTGGCGCATATTCGCTGATCGCCTGCGACATCGTTTTGAGCGTGCGCACACTTTTTGTTGAAGCGGTGGCTGCTTATGCCTACAATGCGCCGCCTTTTTGAGGGGCCCCATCATCCCGCTGCTCGCGGCAGGGCACTAGTTCTGAGGTTTGCTGTCGTACAGATGCTGGCAGCCTCGGTGATTGCGTTGGGGATGGGTGTGTTCAGCGGTTGGACCGCCGTACACGCTGCGTTGGCCGGCGGCGGCGTCGTCGCCGTGGGCAATGTGATTTTCGGATGGCGATTGTTCGCCCCGGGGGTGGCTCCGGCGGCGCAGATCGCTCGAGCCATGTGGCTGGGCGAAGGCTTGAAGTGGCTGTGGGTGGTGTTGGCAGTTTGGCTCGCGCTGACCACAGCAGACCTTGCGCCTCTGCCGTTCCTGTTGGGACTGGTGGCCGCGCAGGTGGGGTTTTGGTTGGGCATCGCATTTTTGAGGTGAGGTCAAATCGATATGGCGGCTGAGGGCGAATCGGGCGGCATGACCGGTTACATCAAGCACCACCTTGAGCACCTCACGGTCTCGGTGGCTGATGGCCCGTTTTGGACCCTCAACATCGACAGCATCATCGTCAAACTCACGCTGGCGGGCTTGTTTCTTTTTCTCTTTTTGCGTGTCGCCCGGCGTTCCACCTCCGGTGTGCCCGGCAAGTTGCAGTGCGCCATCGAGATGATGGTCGAGGGGATTGACGGCATCGTCAAAGAAACCTTCCCGGCCAAGACTAAATTCATCGCGCCGCTGGCGATCACGATCTTTTGCCTCGTATTCCTCATGAACTTCATGGACATGGTCCCGGTCGATCTCTTGCCGGCCAGCGCTCACGCCATGGGCGTGCCTTACTTGCGCGTAGTGCCGACGGCGGATCTATCAACCACGCTTGGCATGGCCATCTGTGTATTCATCCTGATCCAGTACTACGCCATCAAGCACAAGGGTGTCGGCAAGTTCGTCGGCGAGATGTTCACGGCTCCGTTTCATGCAAGCGGTCCGGTCGGCATCATTCTGCTCGCACCGGCCAATTTGCTGCTGCGCCTCATTGAAGAGCTGGTGCGACCGGTTTCTTTGAGCCTGCGACTATTCGGCAACCTGTATGCTGGCGAGCTCATTTTCATTTTGATTGCCTGCATGACCTTGGGCGGCTCGCTCCTGAGTGGTATGACCTGGGCGATGGTGCCCATGCAGTTCATCGCCGGGTTCATCTGGACGGCCTTCCACATTCTGGTCATTACGCTGCAGGCGTTCATTTTCATGATGCTGACCGTCGTGTACCTCAGCATGTCGGTACAAGAGCACTGATTTTTCTGTTTGATTTTTTTGTTTGTCGTTACCTACGGAGACTGCAATGGAAAACATTACCCAGATCGCTGACGTCATGAGCATGACCGTGATCGCTGCGGGCCTGCTCATTGGCCTTGGCGCGCTCGGTACCGCCATCGGATTTGCGCTGCTCGGCGGCAAATTCCTTGAGGGCGCGGCTCGTCAGCCTGAACTCACCAACATGCTGCAAACCAAGATGTTCATCGTTGCCGGTCTGCTCGACGCGGTGCCGATTATCGGTGTGGCCATCGCGCTGCTCTTGATCTTTGCGAACCCGTTCCTCTCCGCGCTCGGCGTAGGCTGAGTGAGGCACCTGCCTTACCGGCAGGCTTTCCGTGCTCGGCCGCTGTCGGGTACGGGGAAAACGAAGGGGTAGAAGAGCATGAGTATCACCGTCACGCTGATCGTTCAGGGACTGGCGTTTCTCGCCGTCGCTTGGCTCGTGATGAAATTCGGCTGGCCGATGATCATTGGCGCCATCGAGGAGCGGCAAAAGAAAATTGCCGATGGTCTCGCGGCAGCAGAGAAAGGCCAGCAGGGTTTGGCTGAAGCCACGACCCGTGCCGACGCTATCGTGCGTGAGGCCCGTGAGCGCGCCCGGCAAATCGAAGATCAGGCCGCCAAGCGTGCCAACGAGGCGATCGAGACGGCTCGTCAAGCTGCGCAAGGCGAAGGCGCGCGCATCGTTGATGCGGCCCGCGCCGAAGCCGTCACCGAGACCCATCGTGCCCGCGACGAGCTGCGGCGCGAGTACGGGGCCTTGGTGGTAGCGGGCGCCTCGCAGCTCCTCGAGCGCGAAGTCGATGCCAAGGCGCATGCGCAGCTCATCGACAAGCTTGCTACAGAGATCGCCCGTGGCTGATCACGCAACCATTGCACGGCCTTACGCGAGGGCGGCGTTCGATCACGCGCATGCGGCGGGTGAACTCGCCGCCTGGGGTGATTTGCTTGCCCGCGCAAGCCTGGTGGTGATGGATCCGCAAGTTCGACCGTTGATCGGTAACCCGCACGTCGAGCGTGTCGCGCTCGTGCAACTGGTGCGGGAAGTGGCTGGCGCAGACAAGCACGAGGGATTCGGCAATTTTTTGAAATTGCTCGCCGAAAACGCTCGCCTTGAGTCGCTGCCGGCTATCGCTGCCCAATACGCTGCCTTGCGTGCCGAGGTGGAAAACACCATCGACGTGAAAGTCACGGCGGCGATGCCATTGAGTGATGAGCAAGCGCGTAAGCTCTCCGATGCACTTGCCAAGCGTCTCTCCCGAACCGTGCGGCTGCATACCGAGATCGACTCGTCTTTGATCGGTGGCGCGGTGATTCGTGCCGGCGATTTCGTCGTCGATGGTTCCCTGCGCGGGCGCATCGAGCGACTCAACAACACCATGGCGGGCGGTTGACGCCTGTCTCTTTGAATATTTAGAGGACCACACATGTCCATCAAGGCATCAGAGATCTCCGATCTCATCAAGCAACGCATCGACAAGTTCGAGTCGGCAGCCGAAGCGCGCAACGTCGGTACGATTATCTCCGTCACGGACGGCATCTGCCGCATCCACGGACTCGCCGATGTTCGTTACGGCGAGATGATCGAGTTCCCGGGCAACTTGTTTGGCCTTGCACTCAACCTCGAGCAGGACTCGGTGGGTGCCGTGGTTCTGGGCGATTACAAGACGCTGCGCGAAGGCGACACCGTCAAAACCACCGGCCGTATTCTTGAAGTGCCCGTGGGCCCGGAGCTGCTCGGCCGCGTGGTCGATGCCCTCGGTAACCCCATTGATGGCAAGGGTCCGCTCAATGCCACCCGTACTGCGCCAATC
The DNA here is from genome assembly GCA_964533305.1 of uncultured Acidibacter sp. Lineage (GTDB taxonomy): Bacteria > Pseudomonadota > Gammaproteobacteria > Steroidobacterales > Steroidobacteraceae > UBA964. The sequence goes on along the minus strand of CAZHLL010000005.1, from coordinate 2,909 downwards.
GAGCGCGTAGCACCGGGCGTGATCTATCGCAAATCCGTATCGCAGCCGGTCCAAACCGGCTACAAAGCCATCGACTCGATGGTGCCCGTAGGCCGCGGCCAACGCGAGCTCATCATCGGTGATCGTCAGACCGGCAAGACGGCGCTTGCGGTCGATACCATCATCAACCAAAAGTCTTCGGGCATTAAGTGCATCTACGTGGCGATCGGACAGAAGCAATCGTCGATCGCCAACGTGGTGCGCAAGCTCGAAGAGAACGGCGCGATGGATCACACCATCATCGTTGCGGCCTCTGCCTCCACGCCGGCAGCCATGCAGTACCTGGCGGCTTATTCTGGCGTGACCATGGGCGAGTACTTCATGGATAACGGCCAAGATGCCCTGATCATCTATGATGATCTCTCCAAGCAGGCCGTGGCCTACCGCCAGATTTCTTTGCTCTTGCGCCGACCGCCGGGTCGCGAAGCCTTTCCCGGCGACGTGTTTTATTTGCACTCCCGTCTGCTCGAGCGCAGCGCGCGGGTCAACGAAGAATACGTCGAGATGGCGACCAAAGGTGCCGTCAAGGGCAAGACGGGTTCACTGACGGGTCTGCCAATCATCGAAACTCAGGCGGGTGACGTGACCGCATTCGTCCCCACCAACGTGATCTCGATTACCGACGGTCAGATCTTCCTCGAGACCGATCTCTTCAACGCCGGTATTCGTCCCGCCATGAACGCCGGTATCTCGGTATCCCGCGTGGGTGGTGCCGCTCAGACCGACATCATCAAAAAATTGGGTGGTGGTATCCGTCTCGCGCTCGCGCAGTATCGCGAGCTCGCGGCCTTCTCCCAGTTTGCCTCGGATCTCGACGAAGCCACCCGGCGCCAGCTTGAGCGTGGCGAGCGTGTGACCGAGGTCATGAAGCAGAAGCAATACGCGCCGATGTCCGTCGCCGAAATGGCGTTGTCGATCTACTCGGTCAACAACGGCTACATGGACAAGGTGGCTCGTAACAAGGTCGTGGATTTCGAGGCTGCGCTGCAGTCGTTCGCGAAATCCACTTATGCCAACGAACTCGCCGCGATCAACGCAGAGCCGGTGCTGAAAAAGCACGAAGACACCCTGAAAAAGATCTGCGACGATTTTGCCGCGACCGGCAGCTACTGAGCGACTGACCTCTCATGCCCGGTACCAAAGAAATCCGCAGCAAGATCTCGAGCGTCAAAAGCACGCAGAAGATCACCAAGGCCATGGAAATGGTGGCGGCGAGCAAAATGCGCCGGGCGCAGGATCGCATGCGCATGGCTCGGCCCTATGCCGCCAAGATCAGACAGGTGATTGGCCATTTGACGCAGGCTAATCCGGATTACAAGCATCCGTTTCTGATCGAGCGAGAGACACAGAATATCGGCATCATCGTGGTCTCGAGCGATCGTGGTCTCTGTGGTGCGCTCAACACCAACGTCTTCAAGAGCACGCTGCTTTTGATGCGCGAATGGCAGGCCAAGGGCGCAAAGGTTTCGCTCGCGTTGTTTGGCAGCAAGAGCGTGGCGTTTTTCCGCCGGCTCGGCGTGCCGGTGCTCGCGACCTCGGCAGGTCTCGGCGACAAGCCTCACATCAAAGATTTGATCGGTCCGGTCAAGCTGATGCTCGATGCCTATCGGGATGGCACCTTGGATCGCGTCTTTATCGTGCATGCCGAGTTCGTCAACACCATGACCCAAAAGCCGCTGGTCAGCCAGTTGCTGCCGGTGGAACCGGTCCAGGACGACGAACTGCAGGACATGTGGGATTACATCTACGAGCCGAGCGCAGTTGGTATCCTCGATGGGGTATTGATGCGCTACGTCGAGTCGCAGGTGTATCGCGGAGTGGTCGAGAGCGTCGCCTGTGAAATGGCGGCACGTATGGTCGCCATGAAGGCGGCTTCGGACAACGCAGGCAAACTCATCGGTGAGTTGCAGCTCATCTACAACAAGGCTCGCCAGGCGGCGATCACCAAAGAATTGGCGGAAATCGTCGGCGGCGCAGCCGCAGTCTGATTTCGGATACGAAACGAATTACACGCACAGGGTAGCGACATGGCAACCGGCAAGATTACTCAGATCATCGGCGCAGTTATCGACGTGGAGTTTCCGCGCGAATCCATCCCTCAGGTCTATGAGGCCTTGAAGCTGAAGGAAGCGGATCTCACGCTCGAGGTGCAGCAGCAGCTCGGTGACGGCGTGGTTCGCACCATCGCCATGGGCGCCTCCGAGGGCTTGAAGCGCGGCCTCGCCGTCGAATCGACGGGCGCGCCCATCTCGGTGCCCGTCGGCAAGGCCACCTTGGGTCGCATCATGGACGTGCTCGGGGCGCCTCAAGACAACCGCGGACCCGTACAGTCAAAGGAAACTTGGTCGATTCACCGTCCGGCGCCGGCATACGACGAGCAGGCGGGTGGCAGTGACCTCCTCGTCACGGGCATCAAGGTCATCGATTTGTTGGTGCCGTTTGCCAAGGGCGGCAAGGTCGGCCTCTTCGGCGGCGCCGGTGTGGGCAAGACCGTGAACATGCTTGAGCTCATCAACAATATCGCCAAGCAGTACAGCGGTTTGTCGGTGTTCGCGGGCGTGGGCGAGCGCACCCGCGAAGGCAATGATTTCTATCATGAGATGGCTGAGTCCGGCGTCATCGACCTTGAGAACCTCGAGAACTCGAAGGTCGCGATGGTGTACGGCCAGATGAACGAGCCGCCGGGCAACCGCCTGCGCGTCGCGCTCACGGGTCTCACCATGGCCGAGTACTTCCGTGATGAAGTGCGCGAGGACGGCGTCAAAGGCCGCGACGTGCTTTTCTTTGTCGACAATATTTATCGTTACACCCTTGCCGGTACCGAAGTATCGGCACTGCTCGGTCGTATGCCATCGGCGGTGGGATACCAG
>CAZHLL010000004.1:0-78468 GCA_964533305.1 uncultured Acidibacter sp. | reverse complement strand
CGCCCAAGGTCAATCTGCGCTATCGCCTCAATGAGGACGTGATGGTGTACGGCCTCTACTCCAAGGGCTTCCGTGCAGGCGGCTTTACGGGTCGACCGGGCACCTACGAAGCAGCCTCGATTGCCTATGACCCTGAGACCGTCGACAACTACGAACTCGGCTGGAAGACCGAGTGGATGGATGGGCGCGTGCGCCTGAACGGCTCCGTGTTCATGATGAAGTACGACGACAAGCAGGAAGAGCAGAGTGTGCCGACCGCGGGTGGCACGGGTCAGCAGACTCTGGTGTTGAACGCGGCGCAGGCCGAGATCAACGGAATCGAACTCGATTTCGCGGCTCGCCTCACCGACAACTTCACGCTGTCGGGCAACCTCGGCATCATGGACTCCAAGTTCAAGACGCTGATCGATACCGACCCGGCCACACCGGCCAATCTGCGTGACCTGTCGTACCTCAAGCTGCGTCGCGCGCCGGACTACACCGTCACCGTCTCGCCCAACTACAGCTGGAATGTGGGCAATGGATCGATGTGGGTGCAGGCGGATGTGCGCATGGTTGATGATCAAGAGCTGACCTTCCTCAACTCGCCACAGAGCAGTGTGAAGGCGCACGAGGTGATTGATGCCTCAATCGGCTACCAGATCAACAACACCACGTTCACCCTCTGGGGCATGAATCTCACCAATGACGATTCATGGACTCAGGCGTACGACGTGGGTACCAGCGTGACCTTCCCCGGATTGTGGACTTACGGTGCCGCGCGCCCGCCGCGCACCTATGGCCTGCGTGTCACCCACAATTTCGGTAACTGATCGCAGCTGACTTCCAACCGGGGCGCGTCAGCGTGACGCGCCCCGGCTTGGATCACGTTTCATTGCTGCAGGCGCACCCCATCGTGGCGCGCCTGCCACCAGAAAGATCAAAGAAATGTCCAGAAGATGGGTAGTGACCGGTGGGTCACGCGGCGTGGGATTGGCCACGGCGCAGAAAGCACTTGAGCAGGGTGATCGCGTCGCGATCCTCGCTCGCTCCATTGATGAGCAAAGATTACGGTCGGCTCTCGGCAAAGACGTGCTGCTGCTGCCGACGGACGTCACGCAAAGCGATTCATTGCAGGCCGCTTTTTCAAAGATCGTCGAGGCCTGGGGCGGCGTGGATGTCCTTGTCAACAATGCGGGTTTGCATCGGGGCGGCAAACTGCATCGTCTTTCGAGCGAAGATTGGGATGCCGTCATCGAGACGAATCTCTCGGGACCGATGCAATGTATCCGTACCGCCCTGCCACACCTCGCTGCCGGCAGCGCCATCATCAATGTCGGGGCCGTAGTCGGTCTGCGTGGCTTCCCCGGCGATAGTGCCTACGGCGCAAGCAAAGCGGGCCTTTGCGGGCTCACGCAGGTGTTGGCGATTGAGCTTGCGCCCAAGAATATTCGCGTCAACCTTGTCATCCCAGGCTTGATCATCACGGAAATGACTTCGCAACTGGATGAAAAAACGTTGGAAAAATTGGTGGCGCGTATCCCGCTCGGAAGGGTGGGCAAAGAAGAGGAGATCGCCCAAGTGATTTGGTGGGTCGCCGGTTCCACGTATATGACGGGAGCCGTCATCCCGACCGATGGCGGCCTGCTGGCGCAGCTCTGATACACGGCAGTCGGATGCGCCGCACTTCGACGAGCGAGAGAGCAAAGATATGACCCCGGATCGTTTCAGTGCCTGGATTGAAACCGAGCTCGGACTCAACAATGCCGAATTAGGGCCGCGTCTGGGTGGCGGCAATTCGAATGTCACGCAGCTGGTGTGGCATGAGCACGGCAAAGCGGTGCTGCGTCGGCCGCCGGATAACGCTATCTCGAGTAGTGCCGCAGCGGGCGTGCTGCGCGAGTACAGTATGCTTAAGGCCTTGCAGGGTCACGTCAAAGTTCCGCGCGTGCTGGGACTCTGCGAAGACATCTCCATACTAGGTCAGGCCTTCAGCATCATCGAGCATGTGGATGGCGTCGCCATCACCGATACCTTGCCGTCGGCTTATCCCAGCGATGTGGAAACATTGAATCGCATCGGCGAACAATTGGTTGATGAGCTCGCCAAACTGCACACGGCTCCGTGGCAGCAGATGGGCATCCGTCACCCCACCGACCCCGATGACTATGTCCTCAAACAAATCCGCCGCTGGCGAAAGCTGCGATCCGAGCAGCGGGCACGCGATCTGCCATTGATCGAGCGACTGGCAGACTGGCTGCTCGCGCATCTGCCACCACCGCCACCCGCCAGCCTGATGCACGGGGATTATCACCTCGACAATACTTTGTTTTCGAAAACCGATGTCTCGCTTGCTGCCATCATTGATTGGGAACTGGCGAGTGTCGGCAACCCCTATGCCGATCTCGCGTTGATGTTGGCCTTCTGGGGATCACGCAGTGTCGAGCCGCCCGGATTCGCTTTTGTTCAACACGTGACGCGCGGCCCAGTCGGGCTCGTCTCGCGCATGGCACTCGCCTCACGTTGGGCTGAATCGACCCATCTCGATGTCAGACAGCTCGACTATTACCTCGTGTTCGCTCTCTGGCGTCTTGCCTCCATCGTGGAAGGGGCTTATTTGCTATATACCCAAGGCTTGGTGGACACGGACTATGCAAAAAAACTGGAGTATGACGTCCCTGCGCTGCTGACCGAAGCCGCACATCTCGCCCACCTTGACTGACCACCCACTATTTCTTTGAGATGACCTAAGGAGCAGCACTCATGCGCGCCACCATGATGGATCTGCCATTGTCGACGCAGATGATCTTCCGGCACGGATCCCGTATTCATGCCAAAAGTCGCGTGGGAACTTTTGATAGCGGCCGCTTTGCATTTTCATCATTTGCTGAAGTGTCGCTGCGCGTAGAGCGACTCGCCATGGCGCTTGCCGCGCTCGGCATCCAACGGGGTGATCGTGTCGCCACCTATTGCTGGAATCATCAGCCTCATCTCGAAGCCTATCTTGCCATTCCCGCGATGGGCGCGGTGCTGCACACCCTGAATGTCCGGCTGTTCCCGGAGCAGGTGGCGGGCATCATGAATCACGCCGAAGACAGCGCGCTCATCGTCGATGAAAGCCTGTTGACGCAATTATTGCCCATCCTGCCGCAGATCCCGTCTTTACGTCACGTCATCGTGATCGGCACGGCTCCGGTGGATAGCAAAGCCATCGGTCACGCCAAGACCCATCACTACGAAGAACTGCTGCAAGCCACGCACGGTACGCACGCCTGGCCTGAACTCAACGAACGCGATGCTGCCGTCGTGTGCTACACGAGTGGGACCACCGGTGCGCCGAAAGGTGTTGTCTACAGCCATCGGTCCATCTTTCTGCACACCCTGGGAACGCTCGGTCACGACACGTTCGGCATCCGTCAGGCTGATCGCATCCTGCTGTTGCCGTCCATGTTCCATGCCAACGCATGGGGTCTGCCGTTCTCGGCTTGGATGTCTGGTGCAGACTTGCTACTGCCCGGCCCTCATCTCAAAGCCAGCGATATCCGTACAGCCGTGCAACAAGAGCGCCCCACCTTCACGGCGCTGGTACCCACCTTGATCAATGATTTGTTGCTGGCGGATCAAGCAGACCCCTTGGACATGAGCTGTTTCCGGGTGATCGTCTCGGGTGGCTCGGCGGTCTCTCCCACCTTGATCAATAAGGTACGCGAACGATGGGGTGTGCCAGTCTTGCAAGGCTGGGGCATGACGGAGACCAGCCCGATGTGCTGCCTGTCCATCCCGCCACGCATCAGCACGCCAGACAATGAAGCCGAGTGGCGCGCAAAAAGCGGACGACCCGTGCCCGGGATGGAAGTGCGGATCGTCACCGCAGAGGGCGTGACCGTCGCCAATGACGGCCAGTCTGTGGGCGAACTGCAGTTGCGCGGGCCGTGGGTCACGGCGGGCTACCATGAAAACCCGTCGCCCGATTCATTCACCGCGGATGGCTGGTTGCGCACGGGCGATGTCGGCACCATTGATCCGCTCGGTTATGTGCAAATCACGGATCGCACCAAAGATGTAATCAAGTCGGGTGGCGAATGGGTCTCGTCGGTTGAGCTTGAGAACAAGCTTGCCATGTTCCCCGGAGTCAATGAAGCGGCCGTGATCGGGATCCCGGATCCCCGTTGGGAAGAGCGACCACTGGTCTTGCTCGTGATTGATCCAGCAGCTCCGGAGGTGACGCCGGAAAAGATCCGGGAGTTTTTGCGACCGATGGTGGCACGCTTCGCCTTGCCGGAAAACTTTGCTCTGGTACCAGCACTTCCCAAGACCAGCGTCGGCAAAGTCGACAAAAACGCGCTGCGTCAAAAGTTTGCTGCAGGCGAGTTTGATCTCATCAGGCTCAAATAATCAGCCGCACGCTCCCTTGGACAGAAGCTGCTTGATTTGATCCTCGGCGTAGCCAAGCTCTGTGAGTACGGCTTGGGTATCTGCCCCGGGAGGTCGTGGAGGTCGTGGCGTGCCAGGCACAGAGCGACTGAACCGCGGCACCGGCGAGACTTGCGTCACCCCATCTACCTCGATGAACGTCGCACGACTGACGTTATGCGGATGATCCTTGGCCTCGTCCATGGACAGCACCGGAGTAAAACAGGCATCGGAACCTTCAAAGATTTTTTCGAGCTCAGCGCGGGTATGGCTGGCAATGGCCGCAGCCAACTTCCTGCGCAACACTGGCCAGATCTCGTGGACCAGTTCCTCGTATGGCTTTTGCTGGAAGCCAACCCCGATCGAGAACTCGGCGGGATCCAGACCTAAACCCCGTAACAACAATTCGTGGAACTGCGGTTCGATCGCACCGATGGCCACCCATTTCCCATCGCGGGTTTCATAGGTGTCGTAGAAGTGGGCTGCTCCTGACAAAAAGTTGCCCGCCGTTGCATCCCGCCACAACCCTTGATTGCGTAAACCCATGATGGGAGCGAGAAACGAGGCCACGCTATCGATCATTGCGGTATCCACCACCTGGCCCTTGCCGGTCCGAGATCGCTCATGCACCGCACAAAGAATTCCGAATGCGACCATCAAGCCGCCACCGCCGAAATCACCGATCACGTTCAGCGGTGGCACCGGCTTACCGGATGTCGTACCGATTTGGTGCAGCATCCCGGTCAAAGCGATGTAGTTAATGTCATGGCCAGCCGTTTTAGCGAGCGGACCCTCCTGCCCCCAACCCGTGATACGCGCATAGATGAGCCTGGGATTTCTTTGGCAACAGACATCGGGACCGAACCCGAGCCGCTCTGCCACCCCTGGCCGAAATCCCTCCAGCAGCACATCGCTGTGCTCGACAAGCCGCAACAGCACATCCAGCGCCTCAGGGCGTTTGAGGTCCAGCGTCATCGAACGCCGATTGCGCAACGTGGGATCGAGACCGCCGGCTTCATCACTGCCGGGACGCACCACTCGCGTGACTTCGGCACCCAGATCCGCGAGCAGCATGCCGGCATAGGGACCCGGGCCGATACCTGCGACCTCGATCACCCGCAAGCCCTGCAAAGGTCCGGCGCCACGGCTCTCTGCGCTCACGCGATTGACGGCATCCGACGAGATCGCGGCCGACGACATATCTTCGGCCGGAAAGATTGACCGATCACGCGGGGCCATGGAACCTCGCATTGCGACGCGCCATATCCAGCAGCAAATCACAGGGCTCGAATCGGGGCCCAGCCGTCGCCGCCAAACGCTTGGACTCTTCGACAAACCGGCCCACACCCAGCATATCGATGTAGGACAGCACGCCACCCGTGTACGAGGGGAAGCCCCAGCCGAGAATGGAACCGAGATCTCCGTCCGCGGGATCAGTCAAGACACCTTCCTGCAGACACTTGGCGGACTCCAAAGCCTGAATGAAGAGCAAACGCTTTTTCACCTCATCCAGCGCAGGCTGAGTGTTTGACGGCGGGTACTCCGTCGCCAAGCCAGGCCAAAGATATTTTTTGCCACCATCAGGATATTCATAGAAACCCGCGCCGGCCTTGCGTCCGACTCGCTTGAGATCCTCGACGAAGTGTCGCAACACCGACCAACTGACCGGTTCTTGGAAATCCGCGCCCAAGTCTTGTCGGGTTTGTTGTACGACATGGTATTGCAACTCGAGCGACACCTCATCCATCACCGCGAGCGGACCCACCGGCATGCCGGCAAAGCGTCCGGCATTTTCGATCAGAGCTGGGTGCACACCATCTTGCAACAGCATCTGACCTTCGTAGCAATAGGTACCGAACACTCGGCTCGTAAAAAACCCGCGACTGTCGTTCACCACGATCGGTGTCTTACCGAGGCGTTTGGCCAAATCGAGTGTCCAAGCCAGCGTCGATTCATCCGTGGTTTGGCTACGAATGATTTCCACCAGCGGCATACGCTCCACCGGCGAGAAAAAATGCATGCCAATGAAACGGCGAGGCCGGCTGGAAAACTCAGATAGCCCCGTGACCGGCAAGGTGGAGGTATTGGTCGCAAAGACGGCATCAGCACCGATCACCGCCTCTGCCTGGCGGATGGCAGCCGACTTGACTTCGCGCTTTTCAAAGACCGCTTCGATCACGAAATCACTGCCGGACAAATCTTCGTACCGAGTGGTCGGCGTGATACGCCCCAGAACTTCGCTTGCCTCTGCTGCGCTGAGTCGTCCCGATTTTTGATCTTTCTCGAGTTGGCGCGTGGCGTGAGCACGAGCCCGCTCAGCCAGCTCTTGCGAGGTATCAAGCACTGCAACCTGCAGCCCGGACCGGGCCAACACGTGGGCCAGCCCCGCACCCATCATGCCAGCACCCAGTACCGCAATCTTGGTGAGCGACTGAGGATCAATCCCCTTCGGTCGACGGGCCAATTTTTCCGCTTTGCCCTTATTAATGAACATGGTGCGGATGAGGTTGCGTGCCTCGGGGGCTGCCGCCAATACCACAAACTTTTGGCGTTCGATTTCAAGCGCCTTATCGAAGGGCAACTGCGAGCCCTCATACACGCTCGCCAAAATGGCAGCGGGCGCCGGGTAGTTCCGCAAGGTGCGTCGTGTCACCTCGGGGATTGCCATCATGAGCAACCCGGCCACGGCCGGCTGCATCAATGAATGTTCGGCAGCAAAGTTCTTGGCGCTTTTCTGATCCCAGGGTTGGGTACAGGACGTGTTTGCAAGTACCCAGGCGCGTGCGCGATCCACCACCGCCTCTGCCGGTGCAAGCTCATGCACGATACCCAGATTCAAGGCCTCGGCCGGAACCACCGGCTTACCATCCAGCATCAATTTCACCGCTGGCTCAAGACCAATCAGTCGCGGCAAACGCTGTGTGCCGCCAGCACCGGGCAGTAGCCCCACCAACACTTCGGGCAAGCCCAGCTTGGCCGCCGGTGTGTCCGCGAGTACCCGGTGGTGGCAAGCAAGCGCCAACTCCAAGCCGCCGCCCAGCGCCAAGCCATTGATGGCTGCAGCGACGGGCTTGCCACAGAGCTCGAGCTTGCGCAGCGCCCTCGAGAATCCTTCCGTCCTCTTGTTGAGTTCACACAGGTCCGGCGTACTCTCGAGTACATGCAAAAGATCAATGAGATTCCAGCCGGCAGCGAAGGCTTTTTTGGCCGAGGTGAGCACCACACCTCGAATATCATCCCGCTGCGCGAGGGAGGAGACCAACGCATCCAGCTCTGCGACAAAGGAATCCGAAAGCGGATTGAGCGAGGCGCCTGGCACATCCAACACCCATAAGGCCACACCGTCGCCACCCACGCTCACAGAAATTTGCTTTGTCATATCGCTCAACCAGATCCTATTCGTCAGACTCGCTCGATGATCGTCGCAGTGCCCATGCCGGCACCCACACAGAGGGTGACGAGCGCGGTGTTCAAATCTTGCCGTTCAAGCTCATCCAATACCGTCCCTAATATCATGGCGCCGGTGGCGCCCAAAGGATGACCCATGGCAATCGCGCCACCATTAACGTTGACACGCTCGGGGGGCAGATCAAAATGCCGAACGAAGCGCATGACGACAGCCGCAAATGCCTCATTCACTTCAAATAAATCGATATCATTGATGGTCATTCCCGCACGAGCGAGTAGCTTCTCGGTGACCAGTGCAGGCCCGGTCAACATGATCGCCGGCTCGCTACCAATGGAAGTAAAAGCACGAATTCGCGCGCGCGGCTTGAGACCCGACATGTCGGCGAACTCACGGCTGCCCAACAAAACCGCAGCGGCACCATCGACGATACCGCTCGAATTACCGGCGGTATGCACGTGATTGATCGCTTCCACCTGCGGATACTTGAGCTGCGCCACAGTATCAAAGCCGAACTTTTCCCCTGCCGTCAAAAACGCCGGCTTCAACTGCCCCAAAGAATCAAGACTGGCGTCTGGCCGCATATGTTCATCGGTGGCTAACACGACCTCGCCGATATCATTGTGCACAGGCAAGATGGATTTGGCGAAGCGGCCCTCGGCCCAGGCTCGGGCCGCGCGTTGCTGGCTTTGTACGGCGAAGGCATCCACCATCGACCGGGTGAAGCCATCCAACGTCGAAATCAGATCCGCGCCGATGCCTTGCGGTACGTAATGCAATTGATAGGACACGGTGGGGTCGGCATACCACGCGCCGCCATCGGCGCCCATGGCCACACGCGACATGGACTCCACCCCGCCCCCGATCACGGCCAATGATTGACCGCTCATGATTTGAGCGGCGGCGATATTCACCGCCTCGAGCCCTGAGGCACAAAAGCGATTGACCTGTAGCCCTGCCACACTCTCGGCGTAATCGGCGGCCAATACGGACACTCGAGCGATGTTCGCACCCTGCTCGCCGACGGGCGAAACACAACCGAGCACGACATCATCAATCAAACTGGTGTCGAGATGATTGCGATCACGCAAGGCAGCCAAGGTCTGCGATGCCAACTGCACCGGTGTGACCGTATGCAAAGCGCCATCGGACTTGCCACGTCCACGCGGCGTTCGAAGATGATCAAAGATAAATGCGTCAGCCATGGTTACTCGGTTTCGTTGTCCATGAGTTCAAAAACATATAAAGCGTTACCACCGGCCGGTTGATAGATGTCCGGCGCTTGGCGCGCGGTCATCAATTTGAACACACCCATGCCAGTGGGTACGGCCACGAATTGCCTGCCATTGACTGCGTAGCTGATGGGGTAACCATGCAGCGGGGCGCCGAGGCGAGACTGCCAAAGCGGCTTACCCGTGTCGGTATCAAACGCCTTGAAGTATCGATCGAGGTCACCGATGAAGGTGAGCCCGCCTGCGGTGTTGAGCGCTCCCGTCAGGAACATGGCGCGCTGGGTGTGCGACCACTTGACCGACAGGTCGCGCAAATCCACGGCGCTCAAGCGCCCGAGCATGCCATCCGTCCCCGGCATGGGGACGATGGTGGACTCACCGCCGTAACCACCGCCGCCCGTGGTGAATTCAACCTGCCTGCCGGTAAAGGTCATGCAGGTCTGGTGCAGCGGCACAACCAACAATCGTGAATCAGGTGCATAAGCGCTTGCTTGCCAGTTGTGACCGCCATAGATGCTCGGGCAAGCGGAGACGGTATCGCCCACCTTAGCGTTGGCAATGTCAGCGCGGTAGACCAACCTGCCGGTTTTCTTGTCGAGCGGCTTTTCAAAGATATCCTGCGGCAGCAGTTCCTCGAAATCGACAAAACGGCCCGATGACCGATCCAGCTTCCAGATGATGCCGTCCTTGCCGATGGTCACCACATAGGGCTTGCCATCCACATCGGCAAGCACACGCTCAAAACCTGTCTCCATATCGAGCGTCTCGCCGGGAATATGCTGGAAATACCAGCGCAGCTTGCCGGTGCGCGGCTCGAGTGCGAGTGTAGAGTTGGTATAGAGGGCCGCTGCATCAACGCTCATACCACGACTTGCTGCGACCCATGGCTTGGCTTGTGACGTACCCAGAAAGACGAGCTTGAGCTTCGGGTCGTAAGTGCCTGCGATCCAATTGTCGCCACCGCCGCGAAACTCGGGCGGCACGCCGCCCCAACTCGCATCGTTGGGATCGCCGGGCAGGGCGATGGTGGAAGTCCGCCAAAGCTCTTGCCCGGTGTCGGGATCGTGACCCGTGATAAAGCAGCCGCCTTCTTTGAAACGCTCGCAACCATTGATGCCGCTGATCACCACTCCATCGGCAATGATGGGTCCGGCCGTATGCGTATAACCTTTGGTGTAATCCGCCTTGGTGGTACGCCACAGTAATTTTCCGCTGCGGGCATCCAGCGCGATCAGCGCAGCATCATAAGTTGCCACATAAAGCCGATCTTTGTAGATCGCAATGTTGCGAGTCGGGCCACCCAAGGTGCGCGAATCAGCCGGGTGTGGATAGGCATACTCCCAAATAAGGGTCCCGGTGGCCGCATCGATCGCCTGAATCAGATTGGCGGGGTGCGTGAGAAACATCACACCCTCATGCACCAACGGCGTCACCTGGTTGCTGCCCTCGCGCATGGTCATGGTCCATGCGAGCCGCAGGCGGTGTACGTTCTGCCGATTGATCTGCGTCAACGGCGAAAAAGCCTGACCATCCTGAGTGCGACGCCAATTCAACCAACTTTCGTCTGGCGGCGCGCGCAACAACTCATCGGTAACGGGCGATAGCGCCGGCGTCACTCCATTGACCCAGCTACTGGCTCGCTCGGCTGCCTCGGCCACACCACTCGCGCCCTCCCATGCCCGAGCGGCTCCCGGCTCGTCGGTGCGGTCACTGCTCGCGCCCGTGGGCTGTGCATCCGGCGGCAACACCGAAGCGATGACGATGCCTGACGCATCCGTCAGTGGCGCATCACCCGCCCCGATTCCATTAGCGCTCAAGAGGTGTGCGGCCAAATCCGTGAACACGGCGGCACCGGCGGAACTCGGCACGGTGGTGGCCATGAACTGACGCAGGTAGGCAATCAGCTCATCAGAACTGCGCGCGCCCCAATTGGTGAGAAATGCAGCACCGCGCAGAGGCGGCCCATGCCCCGTTCCGCGCAGCGTCACGTGGTGACATTCCACGCAATATCGCTCGTAAGCCAAACGACCTTGCTCGGCTTGAACACGGGTGTACGGGCCACTCGGGTCTGCGTGCACAAAGCTGGTCGCGAGAAGCCCAAGGGCAGCGACGCCGCTGCGTGCTGCAAGCGAAAAACACGTGGACATAGTGGGCATCCCCCCGAAAACCCCGAGGGAAAGATTGCCTTGTTTGACGCCAACAAGTCAAGAAACCAGGCCGTCTGCCGGCGCCAGCCGAACCCGTTTTCACCCGCGGCTCCGCCAAAGCTTTAAAGCCAATTTGGGTCGGGCTAGGATGCTCCATGTCGGCGTGTACTCGACACGCGTGCTAGATATTTCCCTCCTGATTTTTGAGGTTTTCCCATGAAGCTTTATTTCAGCCCCGGTGCCTGCTCGCTGGCCTCTCACATCGCTTTACGCGAAGTAGGGATTGAGTTCGAGCTCGTCAAGGTCGAAGGCCACGGCGACAAAACGGCGGGTGGTGAGGACTACTTGCAGGTAACCGCCAAGGGCTATGTGCCAGCGCTGCGATTGGATAACGGCGAGGTGCTCACCGAAGGTACAGCCATCCTGCCCTATATCGCTGATCTCAAGCCCGAGTCTGGGCTCGCTCCGGCTGCAGGCACCCTCCCACGCTATCGGCTGCACGAGTGGCTGGGCTACATCAACTCCGAGGTACACAAGAACTTTTCGCCTTTCTTTACGCCGGGCGCGAGCGATCAACAAAAAGAAGCCGCCACAGCGATGCTGGATAAGCGACTCGGATACATCCAGAACATTCTTGCAGGGCAGCCTTACCTGCTGGGCGAACATTTTTCGGTGGCAGATGCCTACCTGTACACCGTGCTCAGCTGGTGCCGTTACATCAAAATCGACCTTGCCACTTGGCCGACGCTCAAAGATTATCATGATCGCATCGCCAGCCGACCGAGCGTGGTCGCGGCGCGCAAAGCCGAGGGCCTGCCCCGATGAGCGCGCCGGCCTATCTTTTGGTGCAGGGAACTGTCACTGACCTCGAGGGCTTCAAGGCTTACAATGCCGCGCTGCCGCCCATCTATGAAAAATTCGGCGGCCATTACATCGCCGTGACGCCTGCGCCCAAAGTCGAGGTCGCCGAAGGAGAGCCTCGTAACGAGAGTATTCTCATCGCCAAGTTCCCCTCCAAGGATGCTGCTTGGGGCTTTTGGCGCTCGGCAGAATACACCGCCGCGAAAAAACTGCGCGAAGGCAAAGGCGAGTTTTATGTCACGGTGCTGGAGGGCTTTCCGGGCACCTGACACCGACTTGTCATGCCAACGACGTAACATTCGTCATTGATATAGCAGGCATCGAGAAATCTTCCCGAGGGACTCATGCGCGATAAAACCGCCCCAGAATACTTTGGCTCCATCCTGGCGCGTCGTATCTCTCGACGAGAGTTGTTGTCGTCATCCGGCATCGCGGCCACGGCGGGCATCGCAGCCTTCGCGCTACCGGGTGCGGCCGCTGCCCTCTCTTCCATGACGGCGGCAACCCGCTCACAGTCCAGCCCAGTTGCCAGCGCCGTGCTGCAGGCCATTGCGCCCAGCAAGCTTGATGCCATTGTGCTGTCACCGGGCCTACGCCATCAACTATTGATCGGCGCAGGCGATGCGCTCTTTGCAGATGAACGAGATCTCACAACCAAAGATTTGGCGACGCTTGAGTGGCTGAATGAAGATGGCGCACAGCGGCAAGCCCGCCAGTTTGGCGCCAACAATGACGCGCTGGCTTTCTTTGTCAAACCCGGCGAACCGGATTCGGCGGTGCTTTGCGTCAATCACGAATACGTACAGGCCGAGCTCAATTTTTCTGGGTTACCTCGGTCCGGACGCGAGCGCGCCCAAGGTCGTGAGGCTTGGATCAAAGCGCATCCGGCCGCGGTCACGTGGATGAAAAACGCGCACGGGGTCAGCGTGCTCGAGCTCAAAAAAACTGCCGATGGCTGGCAAGTGCAAAAGAGCGCGCCACTGACACGCCGCATCACTGCGGCCACACCCATGCAAATTCACGGTCCCGCGCGCGGTCATGCACTGATGCAGACGAAAGACGACCCGACCGGAACGCGTGTGCTCGGCACCTTCGCCAATTGCGCAGGCGGTAAAACCCCTTGGGGCACTTACCTCACGGCGGAGGAAAACATCGAAGATTACTTTGGCAACGCGCAGACCTGGGCCAAAAGCTCCGAAGATGAGCGCCTCAAAGAAGCGCATCGACGCTTGCCGGCACGCGAGCGCTCGGTGTATGGCTGGGATCACCTGGAAGCGCGATTCGATGTGGTCCGAGAGCCACGCGAAGCCTTCCGTCACGGCTGGATCGTGGAAATCGATCCACTCGATCCCACATCGACCCCCAAGAAAAGAACAGCGCTCGGTCGATTCTCGCATGAGGGGGCAAGCCCCATCCTCACCCGTGATGGTCGAGTGGCTGCCTACATGGGCGATGACGACAAATTCGAGTACGTCTACAAGTTTGTGACACGCGACCGCTACAACGCGCAAGATCGCCGCGCCAACCTCGATCTGCTTGATCACGGCACGCTGTACGTCGCTCGCTTTGATGAGTCGGGCGAAGGCGAATGGTTGCCGTTGGTGTACGACGAAGCCGGTCCGCTCAATAGCAAAACCGGCTTTGCCGATCAGGGAGATGTCGTCATCAAATGTCGTGCCGCAGCGGATATTCTTGGCGCCACTCCCATGGATCGCCCTGAGGACGTCGAGCCCAACCCGGTCACAGGTCATGTCTACATGGCGCTCACCAAAAATAGCGATCGCAAGAACGATCAAAAGATGTTCAATGGCCGCGAGATCAATCTCGGGCCCGATGCCGCCAATCCACGTCCTGAAAATGATTACGGTCATATCATTGAGCTGATTGAAGAGGACGATGATGCCGCGAGCACGCGCTTTCGTTGGAATCTGTTTTTATTGGCTGGCGACCCGCGCCGCAGCGATGCCAGGTTTATCACTCAAGCGGAGGATCTCGTTGCCGGTGATATCGGCCCAGCGGACTGCTATTACGCGGGATTTGGCGACGCCTCGGCGGTCAGCCCCATCGCCTGCCCTGACAACGTGGGCTTTGATCCGAGTGGACGGCTTTGGATCGTGACCGACTCGGGCGGCTCGGTCGTCGCCAATGACGGCTGCTTCGTGGTCCCCACGTCAGGGCCCGAGCGCGGTCGTCTTGTGCAGATCGCCAGTGCCCCGGTGGGTGCCGAAATCTGTGGCTGCGAGTTCACGCCCGATGGCCAAACCCTGTTCCTCGCCATTCAACACCCCGGTGAGGGCGGCTCGGTCGATTCGCCCGTCAGTCATTGGCCCGACGGCAATGGCTTGCCCGCACGGTCGGCCGTGATTGCCATCAGCCGCGAGGACGGCCAACCGCTGTAACGCGCGCCCGCAGCCCGTACAATGCGGGCATGACACTACCTCGCACTCAACGCCAGTACCAACTGCGCAAACAGGCTCAAGGCTACTCGCTCCACTTGGTTGACTCGGTGGCCGTGCGTCCACCGGGACCTGAAGAGGTGGTACTGCGAGTCCGAGCCACGTCCATCAATCGTCGCGACGTCATGATCCGGCGGGGTTTTTATCCCGCCGGCGACAGAGACCCTGTCATCCCGCTGTCGGACGGAGCCGGGGAAATCATGGCCGTGGGCAGTGCTGTCACCCGCTTCAAAGAAGGCGATCGCGCCGCTGCCATTTTTTTCCAAAACTGGTTGCATGGTCGACCGACGCCGACAACGGGTTCTTCCGCGTTGGGCGGGGCGGCCGATGGCATGTTGAGCGAATACGTCACACTCCATGCCGACGGTCTGGTCGCAGTGCCACCTTCGCTTTCTTTGGAGGAAGCCGCCACGTTGCCCTGCGCCGCAGTGACCGCCTGGAACGGGTTGGTCAGCCGGGGCGGCATGCAACAGGGTGACCGGGTACTGCTGCTCGGCACAGGCGGGGTATCGGTATTTGGCCTGCAATTTGCCGTGGCTGCTGGCGCTCGAGGGATCATCACGAGCTCGGACAATGACAAACTGGAACGCGCTCGCGCACTCGGTGCCTTTGGCACCCTCAATTACCGGGAGACCCCGGAATGGGCAGAGCCGATCCGTGCACTGAGCGGTGGCGGTGTTGAGCACGTATTGGAAGTGGGAGGCGCCAATACGTTGGCCCAGTCGCTTGCGGTGCTGGCGCCGGGTGGCCATATCGCCATCATTGGCGGTTTGTCGGGCTTTGGTGGCCAGATCGCTGCCGCCTCGCTGATTGCGACCGCCACCTCGATCTCGGGGATTTTCGTGGGCTCGCGTGCGCACTTTGAAGACATGAACGCCTTCATTGAACAGCATCGCATCAAGCCTGTCATTGACGCCACCATCGACTTCAAACAAGCCGATGAGGCGTATGCCTTGATGGAATCGGGCAGACACTTTGGCAAGATCGTCATCCGCGTTTAAGCCTGATCCGGTTTCAAGCCTGATCCAGCCCTGAAGTCTGATGGATTCATTGCGCGATTTCTTTGATCGAGCCTGCGCGGCTCGGGAACCCGTGGTCGCCGCCTGGATCATCGCCACCGAAGGCTCCACCTATCGTAAAGCCGGCGCGCTGATGCTATTCACCGAACATGAGCGCGCGGGTCTCTTGAGCGGTGGCTGTCTGGAGGGTGATCTGCACGAGCACGCACGTGCTTTGCTCACTACATTGGAGTCACGCGCCAGTCTGCATCGCTACGACAGTCGGGGCAGTGATGACCCTATCTGGGGTCTAGGTCTCGGTTGCGAAGGGATGATGCAGGTCTTGCTGCTGCGCTGTGACGGCTTAAGCCACTACCAACCGTTGCAAAGCCTGCTGGACGCCCAGGATCAGAGACGGCCGTTTGCATGTGCGATTGATCTTGCAAGCGGGGAATGTGTCTCAGTCATTCAATCTTTGAATAATGAAGACTCGGTTTTCCCCGACGACTCCACTCATACTCACCCGGAACTGTGGCGAGCAGCCTGCGCACGCCTTGCTCGATCGACAGATGATCCGCAAATGGCAGGGCTCGATTACCTTGCAGACCGCCCTGATCCGCTCTGCTTCAGCTTCAAAAGCCAACCACCCCCCTCACTGCTGATCTGTGGCGCGGGCCCTGATGTGGATCCCGTGGTTTTCTTTGCCTGCACACTCGGCTGGCAAGTCACAGTGGTCGATCATCGGCCCGCTTACGCAGATCCATCGCGCTTTACCGGACGAGCGCAGTTGCATGCCTTGCAGTCGCCAGACGAGTTGTCTGCTTCAGTATCGCTGGGATCATTTTCGGCAGCGCTGGTCATGAGTCATCACTTGCGAGCGGATGGCGCTTATCTTGCCGTACTGGCCGAATCAGATATCCCCTACATCGGCCTGCTCGGCCCGGCCGCCCGACGTGAGAGACTGTTTGCCGAACTCGGTCCGAGAGCGGATGCTCTCAGCGCGCGCTTGCGTGCGCCGGTCGGTCTTGATCTCGGGGCGCAAACGGCCGAAGAAATCGCGCTTGCCATCATCGCCGAGATTCAGGCGAGCCTGCGTGGGCGTATCCCGCGCTCATTCACCACGGCAATCGCTCACCCGTATACAAAGTAAGTTCAGCGCTCTGGTCAAGCCGCGCGATGTGACTCATCACTGCGGTCACACTTTGTGGTGCATCGATGACACCGGGCCCCTGATAGCCGCTGCTACGCAGGAGCCGGGTATCGACCATGCCCGGCGCGAGGATACCCACCTTGACGCCCTGCTCACGCAGCTCCGCCTGCAAGACACGCATGGCCATGTTCGCGCCTGCCTTGCTGATGCGATAGAAGTACAGGTTGCCAAATGCAACGGTGTTCGTCAGCGATGACAAGCCACTCGTGATGACCACGACTTTCTTTTGTTCACTCGCCAGCACCTGAGGCAAAAATTCTTTGGTCATGGCTAGGGGTGCAAAGGTGTTGGCTTTCATTACTTGCAGAAAAGTGTCGTAATCGAGCCGAGACAAAGACTGCTGTTCGCGGTCTCCCAACCAACCGGCGTTGTTCAGCAACACATCTACCGGCTCATCACGCCAGCGTGCAGCCAGTTGCCGAATGGCCGCTTCATCTGTCACATCCAACGACTCCAACAAAATATTGCGGGATCTCGCGGCCAGAGTACGAAGCTCATCCGCTGCAGCAAGATCGCGCGCGGTGGCCAGCACTCGCCAACCTTGCGCTGCATACTGGCGAACGAACTCCAGACCCAGACCACGATTGGCACCCGTCACAAGTACAGTCGGCATATCAGCTCCTCGGTTTGGTTCGACGCGTAGGTTCGGCCAATAGTGGGTTTTCCGGCCAATAGTGTTTGGGATATCGACCGCGCATATCTTTGCGAACCTCAGTGTAGGCATTCAGCCAAAAACTGGCCAAATCGCGCGTGACTTGCAACGGTCTACCAGCGGGCGATAACAATTTGAAGGTGATAGGCAGTGCGCCATTGGCGATACGAGGCGTCTCCGACATGCCAAATACCTCCTGCATACGCATGGACGCAGCCGGCGCGAGATCGTCCAGGTAATCGATGGACACCCGACTTCCAGTTGGTAACACCAGATGCTCGGGCATCAGTCGATTCAAGAGCGTCTCCCGCTGCATGCCCAACCGAAACTGGAGTGCCTGCAACAGCGGGATCTTGGCAAAATGGCTGCGCCGACTGACCCCGTCCAACCAGGGGCCCAACCAATCGTGTAGCTCTTCTGTCAGCGTCGGTATGGAAAAATCTGGCCATTCAGTCGCCTGCTGCCGCCGCAGCAGCTCGATCCGTGCACAAAATTGCCGCGCCTCAGCTGTCCACGGTAGAACATCCAGACCCAACGACTGAATAGCCTCGACCACCAAACGTACGCGATTCGAATCATCCACCGGTACCGTACGACTACCGAGGCTGATACTGCCAAGTAGCCGCTGCTCACGAGCAACCACGGCCTCTTCCTGTGAGGACCAATGAATTTGCGTGACAGTCTTGATGGAATCACCGAGGGCGGACTCGAGCTCGGCTGCAGATACAGCCGTAGCCAAGCGGATACGCGCCTCACGTTCCAGATCATCCAACTCGATAGCGATCAAATATTCGGCATTCGCCAGAACATCAGGCATGGCGAGGACTGCCCCACGACCATTCGCCAACAAGTAGCGCCCCCGAGCATCGCCGCGCGCCTGAGCAATACGATCCGGAAACCCGGTCGCGAGCAAGACCGCGGTCTCACCCATTGACTCATCGAGCGGTGTCGCTCGGGCTTCGCCCACGAGCCGCTGCAGCTGCAGCGCATGCTGTTCAATACGGCGCCACGTGCTCGCATTGGGCAAGGAATCAAAGCGATGCTGACAAAGAATTCGTACGCGAGTCAGAAGATCCGCATCTTGCTCTGTAGCAAGACCCATTGCCCTAGGTGCGCCACGAAACGGATCTCGCTCACTCAACAGGGCGGCAAGACGAGCACCCAACTTCACGCAGCCACGCCGCCTCGATTCCCACAGTAGGCGTCCAAGCCGAGGGTGTACTGGCCACCGAGCGAGCGCCCGCCCGAGGTCGGTGAGCTGCGCGTCGGCACCGAGTGCCCCGAGTAGAGTCAATAACTGCTTGGCCGCCTCAAACATCGCGTTGGGCGGTGGGTCAAGCCAAAGAATTTGGGTAGCGTCCGCCTGCCCCCACAAGGCCAGCTCGAGCGCGAGTGGCGCCAGATCGGCTTCCAATATTTCCGGTGGGGTATGCGCAGCAAGACTACGCTCGATCCCCGCACTCCACAGTCGATAGCAGACACCGGCTGCAACACGGCCCGCACGGCCGGCACGCTGATTGGCCGAGGCGCGCGAGATCCGTAAGGTCTCCAAACGACTCATGCCCGTTGCCGGATCAAACCGTGAGCGACGCACGAGCCCACTGTCGATCACGACGCGTACCCCTGGCAAAGTCAGACTAGTCTCAGCGATGTTGGTGGCAAGCACGACATGACGGAGGCCGGATTGCGCGGGTGCGAGTGCCGCATCCTGTTCGGCCGCCGATAACTCACCGTACAAAGGCAAGACCCGCAGCTTCGCGGGTAGCTCGCCGAGCCCCGTGGCGACACGACGGATCTCGGCCGCACCCGGTAAGAACACCAGCAGATCCCCTTGGGTCTCGTCCAAGGCGCGTTTGATGACGCTGATAACTCGTCTCTCAAGCCCCTCATCCGGCATCAAAGGCAAGCCGTCGCCCACATGACGCACTTCGACGGGATACTGTCGCCCTGCTGCCGTGATGGCAGGGGCTCCTTGGAAATAGCCGCGCAAGGATCCTGTATCGAGGGTGGCTGACATCACGAGGATCTTGATGTCGGTTTCCAAAGTGGTCCGCGCATCCCGCAGCAGGGCCAAGCCGAGATCGGACTGCAAATTCCGCTCGTGAAATTCATCAAAGATAACGAGACCGGTGGTTTCCAAGGCCGGATCTTCTTGCAGCAAGCGCGCCAAGACACCTTCGGTCACCACTTCGATGCGGGTGGCTGGGCCCACTTTGGTATCGAGCCGCATACGATAGCCAACCGTCTGACCGACTTTTTCATTGAGACTCCGTGCCATGCGCTCGGCCACCGCCCGAGCTGCCAATCGGCGCGGCTCCAGCATCAGGATTTTGCGGCCTCGCAACCAAGGCTCTGACAGCAAGGCCAAGGGCACGACCGTACTTTTACCGGCACCGGGTGGCGCCTCAAGCACCACCGCATCATGCGACTGCAAAGCCCGCTTGAGCTCCGGCAGCACCTCAATGACCGGCAAGTCCGTCACAGACACGAAACCCCTGTAGTCACAGGGTGGATTCCATTTGCGTTGACGCTTGGCTTGTCACCCTCACATTGTATGCAATCGGCGGATGCGCACCCTCAAACGTTTGCTGCTGGCACTGACCGCGACCGTACTCGGAACCTGGGGTCTCGCCATGATCTGGGCATATTGGCCAGGCGAGCCGGAGGTGCCGGTGGAAAACTTGCTGAGTGCGGATGATCGACTGCTCAATGTTGCTGGCTTGCGCTTGCGCTATCGTGAATGGGGTGAGCCCACGAGAGAGCAACCGAGTCTGTTGCTGTTGCACGGCTTCGCGAATTCTTTGCAAAGCTTTCGTGAACTTGCGCCACGACTGGCCGATCGCCACCATGTCGTTGCCATCGACATGCCAGGCTATGGTCTCTCGGATAAGCCCGTCGATTACGATTATCACAACGGACCCCAAGCCGACACCATAATCGCAGCGGCTCGCGCGCTGGGCCTGTCGAGAGTGGTTTATATCGGACACTCCTTGGGTGGTGCCATCGCCTTGCAAGCCGCTATCAAAGATCCGGATACCGCGGGCTTGGTATTGCTCAATCCCGGCATCCTGAGCACGGGCGTGCCCAAAATCGTGCAAGTCACATTGCCGCCGCTGCCGCGCATGTCAGCAAAATTATTTGCGAGTCGCGACTTTCGCGGCAACTTTCTGCGTCGATCGTACGTGGACCCGAGCATCGTCACCGAACAAGTCATCGATGACGTCATGCTGGGCGCTCGTAGCGAAGGCTATATGCAAGGCATGACCTCGCTGATGCAACAATATGCGGAAGGCGAAGAAATCGCGCTGGCCGCTCGTGTTGCGGTACCGACTTTGATCCCTTGGGGAACCGAAGATCGCAATAAGCCTGCAAATGAAGCCGACGCCTTGCAACAGTTGATACCCGGGTCACAATTGATCCGTGTGCCGGATGCAGGCCATTACGTGCATGAGGAAGCCGCCGAGGATGTGGCGGCCGCCATCCTCGCCTGGCTGGAAACGATCAGGTGAACAGCAACCTTAGCGCTTGCCGAGCTTGATGATCGCCACCACAAAGACTATCCAGGCAGAGATCAAAGAAATTCCGCCAATAGGGGCGATCATGCCGAGACTGCGCGACGCGCCAAACGTGATGGCATAGATACTGCCGCAGAAAACCACCATTCCGAACAACAAGAGGCGCGCCGTCCAGATCAGTAAGGCGCTAGTGGGGTGCTGACGCTGCAACAGACCGATACCGAGCAAGCCGAGCGCATGGAAGAACTGATAAGTCACGGCGATTTCAAAACTGTCGAAACGCGCTTGCGGCAAAATCGGTTTCAAGGCATGGGTACCAAAGGCGCCCAGCGCAGTGGCCGTGGCAAGCAAAAGCCCCGCCAGAATGAGCGATTGATCAGCGCCGCCTCGGATCACGGTCGACCTCGTTTGCGCGTGTGCTGGGTCTTGAAGGGCGTTCCACTTGATCCCCGGTGTTTACGCACATCGGCACGCTGACGCTGGCCTTCAGCCAATTGTCCGGTACCCGCAGGCTGCCAAGCCGGCACGAGATGATGTTTGCCGGGGCCAATGAGATCCGCCCTGCCCATGCGTCGCAGGGCCTCGCGCAACAGCGGCCAATTATTGGGATCGTGATAACGCAAGAAAGCCTTGTGCAGACGCCGTACTTTGAGCCCCTTCGGAATCGCCACTGCCTCGCTGTCACGCGCGACGCGGCGCAGCGGATTTTTGCCCGAGTGATACATGGCGGTGGCGGTCGCCATCGGTGATGGCAAAAAGGCCTGAACTTGATCGGCCCGAAATCCGTTTTTCTTGAGCCACAGCGCGAGCTCCAGCATGTCTTCATCCGTGGTCCCGGGATGGGCAGCAATGAAATACGGAATCAGATATTGCTGCTTACCCGCCTCTCGGGAATAGCGATCAAAGAGCTCCTTGAAGCGATCGTACGTGCCGATACCGGGCTTCATCATCTTTGACAGAGGCCCTTCGCTGATGGCTTCCGGTGCGATCTTGAGATAGCCCCCGACATGATGCTGCGCGAGCTCTTTGACGTACTCGGGCGATTCGATGGCAAGGTCGTAGCGCACGCCTGAGGCGATCAATACTTTTTTGATACCGGGCAGAGCTCGTGCTTTGCGATAGAGCTCGATCAACGGCGTGTGATCGGTATTGAGGTTGGGGCAGATCCCAGGGTATACGCAGGACGGGCGCCGACAAGCCTGCTCGATCTCCCGACTTTTACAGGCCAGTCGATACATGTTGGCCGTGGGGCCTCCAAGATCGGAAATCACACCGGTGAAGCCGGGTACGGTGTCGCGCACGGTCTCGATTTCTCGCAACACCGATTCTTGCGAACGGCTCTGAATGATGCGTCCTTCGTGTTCAGTGATAGAACAGAACGTACAACCACCAAAACAGCCGCGCTGGATGGCGATCGAGAAGCGGATCATTTTATAGGCGGGTATCTCGGCATCGCCGTAGGCGGGGTGTGGCCTGCGCTGGTAGGGCAACTCGTACACTTGATCCATTTCTTTGGTCGTCAAGGGAATGGGCGGCGGATTGAGCCACACATCCGCATGACCATGGCGCTGGACCAGTGCCCGTGCGTTGCCGGGATTCGATTCAAGATGCAGGATGCGCGATGCATGCGCGTAGAGCACAGGATCATTGACCACCTGCTCGAAGGCCGGCAAGCGGATGACACTGCGCCCACGGTCAACATTGCGCACCCGACGGGTAAAGCGCACGACTTTTTCAGGGCTGCTCTCGGCAGCACGGGTACCGCCGTTGTCCTCCATCGCATAAGGATCGATCGGCGGGTTGAGCGGGCCCGGTGTATCCAGGTGCGTGGAATCGATCTCGACGTAATCGGCTGCCGGGCTACGGCGGATGAAGGCGGTTCCCCTCAAGTCCGTGATTTGTGCGATCGACTCACCGGCCGCCAAACGATGCGCGATCTCCACGATTTGGCGCTCGGCGTTGCCATAGACCAAAAGATCCGCCTTGGCGTCGAGCAGTACCGAACGCCTGACCTTTTCCGACCAATAATCAAAATGGGCAATACGCCGCAGGCTTGCCTCAATGCCGCCGATCACGATGGGCACATCGGAAAACGCCTCACGCGCGCGCTGGGAATAAACAATGACCGCGCGATCCGGACGCCGCCCACCCTCGCCAGCGGGGGTGTAGGCATCATCGCTGCGGATCCGGCGATCGCTGGTGTAGCGATTGACCATCGAATCCATGTTGCCGGCGGTGACGCCAAAGAAAAGATTCGGTCGCCCAAGCTCGGCAAAGGGTGCGGCGCTCTGCCAATCCGGTTGAGCGATGATGCCGACCCGAAACCCCTGCGCCTCGAGCAAGCGCCCGACGATGGCCATGCCGAAACTCGGATGGTCGACGTACGCATCGCCCGTCACTAAGACAATATCGCAGCTATCCCAACCCAGCGCGTCCATCTCGGCGCGTGACATGGGCAGAAAGGGCGCCACACCAAAGCGTGCAGCCCAATACTTGCGATGGCTGAAAACATCCTTGGCGGCATCAGTAAGCATAGGAGGGAATTAGACCAAAAGTTGATGGCGCTGTCCTCGCTTGACAGCGACCAGTCATACCGGCATTAAGATGACTCTCATGGTACGACACGCGTTTCCTGATCTCAGCTTCATTCGTGAAGAGGGCTTTCTCGATCGGGAACGTGCGGGACATATCCTGCGCGCCGAGGGTTTGGATGCGCTGGTGGTCGCCGAAGGCCGCAATGTATTTCACGCGACCCAGTATTTTCCCTTGCTCGAAAAAATGAGCATCGAAGCAAGTACGGTCGCGGTCATTCCGGCGGATCCCAAACGTCCGGTCGCACTCGTGATCCCGGCCTTTTCGTATTACTACATTCAGGCGGATGACGGGCTACCTCCCGGTGTGGAGCCCTTCGTGTTCACAAGCCCCACGGACAGCGCCCCGCGACTGCACCGCTTGGACGCAACCGGCACCACCCCGCGAGAGACCAAGCGGCGTGAAGCCATTGCCGCAGCGGCACCCTACTCGACAGACATGACCGCTGCGCTCGCCCGAGCCTTGACGCAGCTCGGGCTAGCCGGATCGGTGCGCGTGCGTCTCGGTCATGATCATCCCATCCTGCCGGCACTCATCGCCCCAGCCCTGCCCATGGCCACCGTCGTAGCCAGTGACGACACACCACGACGGTTGCGACTGATTCGAACACCAGCGGAAATCCGCATGATGCGCCTTGCATCAAAAGCCAACGTCGAAGCCGCCCATACCACCATGCAACTGGCGCGCGAGCTCGGCAGCCTGCGTGCCATCCGCCAGCGCTTTCAGGCCGAGGTGGCCTTGCGCGGCAATCTGCCCGTATTCATGGTGGTCAACGGCGCCTCATCGGAAAGCTATGACGAACCCTTGCGGGAAGGGAGTGCGTTCATGGTCGACTGCGTGAGCCAGCTGCGACATTTTCATGGCGACTACGGACGCACGGTATTTTTGGGTGAACCGCCGGCGCGCATGCAGCGCTGTACGCAAGTGATGGCGACAGTGTGGCAAGCCTTGCAGCAAGCGCTCAAACCGGGCCTGCGCTTTTCAGAAGTGTCCGCCATCGGCCGCCACTTACTCAAAAAAATCGACCCGGATGTACCGATGAGTTTCAATGTCCACAGCGTTGGACTTGCGCATACCGATCAGCCCCGGTTCGATGCCACGGGCCAGCGTATCGATCACGTCATCGAAAAAAATATGGTCTTATCGATCGATTGTCCTCTCTTTGAGACGGGACAAGGTGGCACCGCACATCTGGAGGATCTGGTGCTGATCACGGAGACTGGCGCTGAGGCGATTCACGAAACCGGACCTGCCACTCTGATCGTGTGAGGTCGAGGGCTGGCGACGAATCAGACGGGAATCACCGCAGGGTTGTAGGACATCAAACCCAGTGACTCCGCACTGACATGACGACCCGGGCGGAAGTTATCGTCATTACCCGAGTGGTAATTGAGCGCCGTCTTGCGTGACTCCAGCATCACCCAGTTGGCCCGCTCAAGACGCGCCTCTTCGTAGCGACGCAGCGCCTCGGGGATCGAGGACGCGGCGGCGAAGGCGCGCGCTAAAACCATGCCATCTTCAATGCCCATGGCGGCACCCTGCCCTAGAAACGGCAGCATCGGGTGAGCGGCATCCCCCATCAGGGTGACGGCGCCCTGCGTCCACTTCGGCAACGGCTCGCGATCAAACAATGCCCACTTGAAAAGCCCGTGCTCGGGTGTCGAGCGAATAATGGTGCGCACGTCGGGATACCAATCCACGTATTCATCGAGCATTTCCTGCACGTCGGCACGAATGGACCACCCTTCTTCACGCCAGTCTTGTCTTTCGGTCAAGCCCACAAAGTTCACGAGCTGTCCGCCTCGGATCAGGTAGCGGGTAAAACTGCGGTGTGGGCCGGTGGATAGACAGGAAGTGGGTTCGATCACCCCGTCCGGCAAAGCTTCAAAAGGCACGAGGCCTCGATAAGCGACATAACCGGTAAACCGGGGACGCTCCACTCCAAATAATTGACTGCGAACCCGGGAACGCACCCCGTCGGCGCCGATCATCACATCCGCGGTGGCCACATGCCCCTGCACAAAGCTCATGTGGACGCGTGTACCCTCCTGCCGAAACCCCGCAAGGCTGTGTGCCGTGCGAATGGCGCCCGGGTCGCACTCGGTCACGCGCGCGGCGAGCTCACGATGCAGATCAGCTCGATGCATCTGGTAGTAAGCGGCACCGTACTTTTCGCGCATCTCATGACCGCGGGAAATCTCGACCAAGAGCTCGCCCGTGCGCCAATGCTTGACGCCCCCACGATCCGGTCGCATCCCGATTTCTTCCAACACGGATTCGAGCCCCAAGGCATTGAGGACATGGGTCGCATTCGGGGTTACCGTTAGCCCGGCTCCCGCTTCCCCCAAGGCGTCAGCCTGCTCGAATACGATTGGCCGATAGCCAAACAGCTGCAGCGCACGCGCCGCCGTCAAGCCCGCGATGCCCGCACCGATGATGGCAATGTGTAAGTCTCGCATGACAGCCACGGTGCGCCGATTCGTGAGGGATGGCAGCAAACACCCTTGTCATGATCCGCATCGTGGCCGTACTTTGGCTACCGTGACCACGCGTCGGCAAGACGAGGATCGTCAAGGGTCCGGCGCGACCTAGCCAGGTCCGGTGTAGGATGCTGCGCCATGAAACACACCGGCTCATCAGGGAACGATGCCGGCGGCACTGATCGCGAAGCGATCCTCGTCCGCGGGGCCCGCCAAAACAATCTTCGCCAACTTGATCTCGACATCCCGACCCGTCAATTGGTGGTGGTGACGGGCGTCTCGGGCTCGGGCAAGTCGTCTTTGGTATTCGACACCCTGTACGCGGAAGGGCAGCGGCGCTATGTCGAGACCTTCTCGCCGTATGCGCGCCAATTCCTTGATCGCATGGATAAACCTGCGGTGGACCGCATCGAAGGGATTCCGCCGGCGATTGCGATTGACCAAACCAATCCGGTACGCACCTCACGCTCCACCGTGGGTACGATGACGGAGCTGAACGATCATCTGAAACTATTGTTTGCGCGCACGGCGAAGCTCTACTGCAAACGCTGTGCAGCACCGGTACGTCGCGACTCGCCGCAGGATATTTGTGCCGACCTGCGGCATCTAACCACTCTTTCAACGAGTAGCGCGCCGGATACCGCGCCACGAGTGTTGATTTGTTTCACCGTCGATATTCCCAAAAACTTTGAGCGCAAGGAAATCGAAGCGCTACTTACCCGCCAGGGTTACACACGCATCCGGCCGATCAACAAAAAAAGACTGGAAGTCATTCAGGATCGTTTGCGTATCGACCCCGAGCAGACTTCTCGTCTCACCGAAGCGATCGAAACAGCGTTACTGCGGGGCCGTGGGCGCATGCATGTGCATCGCGTGGCGGCGCATGATGTTGAACAGGTGGAGGAGACCCGCCACTATTCGAGCAGTCTGCACTGCGCAGCGTGCGACATTACCTATCGCGAGCCGACTTCCAGCTCGTTCTCTTTCAATTCACCGGCAGGAGCCTGCGAGGCCTGTCGCGGTTTCGGCCGCATCATCGGCGTGGACTATGGCCTGGTCATCCCGGATCCAGCCAAAAGTTTGCGCAACGGCGCAGTCCGCCCCTGGCAGACCGATGCCTATCGTGACTGCCAACGTGACCTTGAGCGTCTTGCCCGAAAGCGTGGCATTCCGCTAGACATCCCTTGGCGCGATCTCGACGATGCGTCAAAGAAATGGGTTTTGGAAGGTGAAGGCGAATGGGCCAAGAATGTTTGGTATGGCGTCCGCCGGTTTTTTACCTGGCTGGAAAGCAAGTCCTACAAAATGCACATCCGAGTGCTGCTGTCCAAGTATCGAGCTTACACCCCCTGCCATGTCTGCCATGGCGCACGCCTCAACAGCGAATCCCTGCTGTGGCGTCTGGGTGATGGCCCGCTTGCCAGCGACACTCTGGCTGCACGCCCCCGATTTCGACCGGCCGACACACACTGGACCGATCCGCAACTCGACGCCCTGCCGGGCCTTTGCCTGCATGACTTGATGCTGCTGCCCATCAGCCGCGCCAGATATTTCTTTGATAATTTGCGTTTTTCTGGCCATCTGGATCAAGCCACTGAAATGCTGTTGGGTGAGATTCGCAGTCGCTTCGCTTTTCTAGAACAGGTAGGCCTTGGGTATCTCACGCTCGATCGGCAATCGCGTACCTTGTCCGGTGGCGAGGTGCAGCGCATCAATCTGACGACCGCGTTGGGCACCTCTCTCGTCAACACGTTATTCGTACTGGACGAACCGTCCATCGGGCTACACCCGCGCGACATGCAGCGTGTCATCGAGGTGATGCATCGGCTACGTGATGCTGGCAACTCGCTCTTGGTGGTGGAACATGACCCTCAGATCATGCAACAAGCCGACCTGCTGATCGACATGGGCCCAGGGGCAGGCGAACACGGCGGGCGCATTGTCTCCATCGGTACCCCCGCCGCGGTCACCACCGACCCCGAATCATTGACGGGTGCTTATCTGGGTGGACGTAAACGGGTCACGCTACCGCGTAGCCAGACAGGCACCGGAACCCCAGCAGATCATTGGCTAGAGCTTCTCGGGGCACGTCAGCACAACCTCAAAGATATTGATATCC
This sequence comes from uncultured Acidibacter sp., assembly GCA_964533305.1. Classification (GTDB taxonomy): domain Bacteria; phylum Pseudomonadota; class Gammaproteobacteria; order Steroidobacterales; family Steroidobacteraceae; genus UBA964. Next base: position 50,408 of record CAZHLL010000004.1, on the reverse strand, counting down.
GCTTTCCGCTCAACCGACTGGTGTGTCTGACCGGAGTTTCCGGATCCGGCAAATCCACCTTGCTGCAGGACATCCTCTATCCCGCGCTGCTCAAGCATTTCGGCAAACCGGCAGAATCACCGGGTGAGTTTACGACGCTGACAGGAACAGAATCACTCACCGATGTGATGTTTGTCGATCAAACACCGATCGGTCGTACGGCACGCTCCAATCCAGCCAGTTACGTAGGCGCGTTTGATGTGATTCGGGACAAGTTTGCCAAGTTGACCGAATCGAAAGAGCGTGGCTACACGGCTGGAACATTCAGCTTCAACTCCGGAACAGGCCGCTGCCCGAGCTGCAACGGCAGCGGTTTCGAGCATGTGGAAATGCAGTTTTTGTCGGATGTGTATTTGCGTTGCGGCGACTGTGACGGACGTCGTTATCGCACCGAAACGCTGGAAGTACGCCATCCCGGCGCAAACGGCAGCGATGCCAGCATTGCCGATGTACTCGAGATGACCGTCACGGAGGCCTGCGTATTTTTTGCCCACATGCCGGAGGTGGCGGCACGCCTCACCCCCCTCATGGATGTGGGTCTCGATTATCTGCGTCTGGGTCAGCCTGTGCCCACCTTGTCGGGAGGCGAAGCCCAGCGCCTGAAACTTGCAGGGCATCTGGTCGACTCGGCACAGCGCGACAGCGGGCCAAAGTTATTTTTATTTGATGAACCCACGACGGGTTTACATTTCGAGGATATTGCCAAGCTTCTGACAGCGTTTCGCAAATTGATCGATGCAGGCCATTCTTTGATCGTGATCGAACACAATCTGGATGTAGTAGCGGCCGCCGAGTGGCTGATTGATCTCGGCCCGGAGGGCGGCGATCAAGGAGGCGACCTCGTCGCCGTCGGCACGCCCGAGGACCTCATGGCACATCCGAGCTCGCACACTGGAGCAGCCTTGCGTGCCTACCAACAGCCAAGATCGGGCGTGCAATCTCGCGTGCAGCAGGTTAGCGAACCCGCCGCGCGATCGATGCTGCCGGATCGGGAATCAATCCGTATCCACAACGCACGCGAACACAATCTCAAAAACATTGATGTCGAGCTGCCGCGCGGCGCATTCAATGTGATCACGGGGGTCTCCGGCTCCGGTAAGTCCACACTGGCGTTCGATATCATTTTCAATGAAGGTCAGAGACGCTATCTGGAATCTCTCAACGCCTACGCAAGACAATTCGTGCAGCCGGCCGCCAAACCGGAAGTGGACTCGATTCGCGGGATTCCTCCGACCGTTGCCATCGAACAACGCACCAGCCGCGGTGGGCGCAAGAGCACGGTGGCCACACTGACCGAGATCTATCATTTCCTGCGCTTGTTGTACGTCAAGCTGGGCACGCAGTACTGCCCCGACTGCAAGCTCGCCATCGAGCCGCAATCAGTCGAGGCCATTGTCAATCAAGTCATGCGACAGTACCGCGGGCAATCCGTGGATCTGCTCGCGCCGCTGATCGTGTCACGCAAAGGCCTTTATACAGACCTTGCAAAGTGGGCAGCCGGCAAAGGCTATCGAGAATTGCGCGTGGATGGCCAACGAATTCCTGTCAAACCCTGGCCCCGTCTTGACCGCTTCAAGGAACACGACATCGAGCTGCCGGTGGCACGCCTCGGGATTTCCGCTCGTGGCGAGGCCGATCTGCGCGCCAAACTGCTGGAAGCTCTGCAATACGGCAAAGGCATGGTGCAGGTGCTGCCGGTGGACGGGGGTGCGGTCACGGTTTTTTCCACCAAGCGCGCCTGCCCGGGGTGCGGCACCAGTTTTGCTGAACTCGATCCGCGCTTGTTCTCGTTCAACTCCAAACAGGGTTGGTGCAAAGATTGCTTTGGTACGGGCGAAGAGTTGGCGGATTTTGATGCCGAGGATACCGGCGAAGAACGCGCTTGGATCGAATCGGAGGAGTCCAGCAGCGCATGCCGCAGTTGCAACGGCGCGCGATTGAACCCAATTGCCCGAGCCGTACGCTTCCGAGATGTCGCGATCCACGAATTTACCTGTCAATCGGTCGACGACAGTATCAAAGGACTGAAGAAATGGCGGCTCGGCAATCGCGAGCAGGCTATCGCTCGCGACCTTCTCAAAGAAATTAATGGACGGCTCGCGTTTCTACAACGTGTGGGGCTTGGCTATTTGCAGCTTGACCGGGCTGCACCCACCCTGTCGGGCGGTGAATCTCAGCGTATTCGACTGGCTGCACAACTCGGATCCAACCTGCGCGGTGTCTGTTACGTCCTTGATGAGCCCACGATTGGCCTGCATACACGGGACAATAAAATCCTGCTGGATGCCTTGGGAGAGCTCGCCTCGCACCGCAACACACTGGTCGTCGTCGAGCATGATGAGGACACCATCCGGCGCGCAGACCACGTCATCGATCTCGGCCCGGGTGCAGGTGTACGCGGCGGCACAATCGTCGGAGAGGGAACCATCCAGGACCTGCTGGCCAATCCTGATTCCATCACGGGTCGCTATTTGCGCTCGCCTCTGCAACATCACAGCGCGCCGCGGCGTCAAACAGAAAAAAACTCCTCAGCGTTGTGGATCCGCGCAGCGTCATTGCACAACTTGAATTCGGTCGATGCGCGGATTCCGCTGCAAAGACTGGTGGTCGTCACGGGAGTGTCGGGGTCGGGCAAATCGACGTTAGCCCGGGATGTGCTCTACGCGAGCGCACGCGCTCTGGTTGCGGGCGAAGGCAAGGCCCTCGGCTGTAAAGCACTGGAGGGAATCGAATACATTGATCGTGTGCTTGAGGTGGATCAAACCCCGATCGGCAAGACACCGCGCTCATGCCCCGCCACCTATGTGGGTATCTGGGATGATATCCGCAAGATTTTTGCCGGCACAGCCGAAAGTCGACTGCGTGGATATACCGCCGGAAGATTTTCGTTCAATACGGCAGGCGGTCGCTGTGCCGCCTGCGAAGGACAAGGCGTTCAAACCATCGAGATGAGTTTTTTGCCGGATGTCAAACTGCCCTGCGATGCCTGTCATGGGCAACGCTTCAATGACGAAACCCTGAGCATCCGTTATCGAGACAAGACCATCGGTGAAGTGCTCGCCATGAACATGGAAGACGGTATGGGATTTTTTGAAGCGCATCCCACTATCAAGCATGTCCTGCAACTTCTCTGTGATGTCGGCCTCGGCTATCTCACACTGGGTCAAGCAAGCCCCACCCTGTCAGGCGGTGAGGCACAACGCATCAAGCTCGTCACCGAACTCTCTAAAGTTCGCACGGATCTTCGTGCGCCTTTGCGCAGCAAAGCCAAACACAGCCTTTATGTGCTCGATGAGCCGACGGTCGGCTTGCACATGGCCGATGTCGAAAAACTGATCGGCGTACTGCATCGCCTGGTGGATGCAGGCAATACCGTGGTCGTGGTCGAGCACGATCTCGATATCATTGCCGAGGCCGACTGGGTGATTGACATGGGCCCCGAGGCTGGCGACGGTGGCGGACGCATCATTGCTCAAAGCCCGCCGCAAAAGCTCGCACATCGGCCAGGGCGTTCACACACGGGTGCGGCGCTCAAGGATTTCTTGACTCAACGCGGACTCGCACATGCCTCATGAACTCGTTTGCTGGAAATGTGGCGGCTCGCTCTCGGCGCTGTCGCTGCCGCTTAGCCGCCGCGATGTCTGTCCATCCTGTGGGGTCGATCTGCACGTTTGTCGGATGTGTATGGATTTTGACCCGAATGTGGCCGACCAATGTCGCGAGCCCACGGCGGATACCGTGTATGACAAACAACGCGCGAATTTCTGTGACCACTATCGACCCAAGGCTCAGGCCTGGCAGGGGCAGGATGGCAGCGAGGTGGACGCGGCTCGTGCAGCGCTCGATAAACTCTTTGGCAAGTAGTATCCGATGAAAGATTTTTTCAAAAATCGTCTATTGCAGCCCCTGCTGAACTTTCTGAAGCAAGGGCTCACCCCCAAGGAGCTCGCGCTTTGTATTGCACTGGGCGCAGGAATAGGGCTTTTCCCGGTACTCGGGGTATCGACGCCCTTGCTGACTGTGATTGCCTTGCTGCGAAAACTCAATCTCGCGGCAATCCAGCTCGTGAGCTATGCCATGTCACCGATCCAATTGGTGTTGATCATCCCGTTCATGCGTCTCGGTGAATGGGTCACGGGCGCACCGCCACAACCCATGACCATCGCTGCCGGTCTTGAGATTTTGTCGGCCGGTATCCTGGAAGCCATCATTACCTTATGGGATGCCATCGTGCATGCGACAGTAGGCTGGGTGATTTTGGGACCTGCTGCAATTTATGTAACCTATCGTCTGTTGATCCCCATTCTCGAGCGCGCCTCCCAAACATTGAGCAAGGCCAACGAACCATGACCCAGACTGAAAACGCTTCTCTTTCCATGCGCCTGCTCGAGGCGGATCGAGTGCCGGATTGGCTGATTCGCCAACGTATCCGTGCGCTGCTCGCGCAGCGACTCGAGGAAGAGGATCGGGGTAACCCGGAAGCGCAACAGGCGCATCTCATGCAAATGGTGCAACAACTGCGCGCCAGCCCCATCGCCATCCACACGGATGCCGCCAACGAGCAGCATTACGAGGTGCCCACCGAGTTCTATCTCAAGGTACTCGGCAAACATCTCAAATATTCGAGCTGTTACTTCGACAGTTTTGATATCAGCCAGGCAGCCAACCACTTGGACGCCGCGGAAGCACGCATGCTGGCCCTCACTTGCGAGAGAGCGCGCATTCAGGACGGCGATCGAATCCTGGAACTGGGTTGCGGCTGGGGGTCGCTGTCACTTTGGATGGCCAGCCATTACCCGAGCTCAAAGATCACGGTGGTGTCCAATTCACGCACCCAAAAAGCCTACATTGATGGCCAAGCGGCTGCGCGTGGGCTCACCAACCTCGAGGTGGTGACTTGCGATGTCAATCAGCTCGAGTTTCCACCAGAAACCCGATTCGATCGCGTGGTGTCGGTCGAAATGTTCGAGCACATGCGTAATTACCAAACGCTACTCGCTCGAATCGCTTCGTGGATGGCGCCTTCGGCCACCTTGTTTGTGCACATCTTCACGCATCATCGCCTTGCCTACACCTTCGAGGTCAGGGATGAATCGGACTGGATGGCGAAGTATTTCTTCACGGGCGGCATCATGCCGAGCGACGACTTGCTGCATTATTTCCAGCAGGACCTGCACCTGCGGGAGCATTGGCAAGTGGACGGCCGCCACTACCAGCTGACCTCTGAAGCCTGGCTCGCCAAGATGGACGCGCAGCGCGAAGAACTACTGCCCATCCTGAGTCAAGCCTACGGTGCAACCCAAACGACACGCTGGTGGGTCTACTGGCGTGTATTCTTCATGTCGTGCGCGGAACTGTTCGGCTACCGAGGTGGACGCGAATGGCTGGTTTCACACTATTTGTTCCAGAAGCCCTGAACACAGTCCGGGGCGATACTCGTTCAGCCCCGGCCACCCGGGCGACCATGGCCTGGCTGTGCATCGCGTCACTGTGGACGTTGATGCTCCCTGGCGGTGCAGCGGTAGCAGAGCAAGATATCCCGCGTAACCAGATCTTCGCCGAGTTCAAAACCACTTTTGAGCAGGGGGACTTGGCTCAAGCAGAAACGCTGGCACAATCTTTGGTGGCAGTAACAGAGCAGGAGTTCGGAACGGATTCACGCGAGCTTATCAATCCCCTCACCAACTGGGGGACGGTCGCCTTTCGCGCGGGACGCTTTGCCGAAGCGGAGGAACGCTATCAACGAGCGGTCACCCTGCTCGAAGGCCAAAGATCAGGGGCCGATCGCCTCTTGATTCGACCCCTGCAAGGGCTGGGCGAAACCTGGCTCGAATCCGAGCGTGCGGCCGAGGCAGCCGTGGTGCTGCGTCGAGCCGTCGATATTTCGCGCAATCTCGATGGCCTCTACAACCTGGAGCAACTGGATCTGGTCGATGCCCTCATCGAAGCTTATGTGCAGATGGGCCGGACAGCCGATGCCGAGCGCGAACATCAGTTCGCGTACCGCACAGCCGAGACATCGTTCGGAAAAAACGATTTGCGACTGATCGCACCGCTGGATCGCTATGCGCAATGGTTCGAAAGCGTAGGTCGATACAGCACAGCGCGTGGGCTGCATGCGCGCGCGCTGCAACTGTCGGAGCAGCTCTCGAGTGAACGCCCATTGGTGGGTGTGCCGGCGCTGCGCGGCCTTGCGCGAACCTGGTTTTTGGAAGCCGTTTACGGCCCCGAGGTCGAACAGCAACCCGCCATGCCACAGGTCGCCGAGAGTCCGGGGCTGATGGTGCAGCAACCTGGCAGCCGATTCAGCAGTGACGGTGAGAAAGCGCTGCGCTATGCGCTGGATATCGTCAAAGAAAGGGCTCCGGATAATCACCAACTACAGGGCGAGATATTGACCGAGCTCGGGGACTGGTATCTCGCGAGCGGTAATCGCAAAACCCGCGAGACGTATGCCGAGGCCTGGCAAGTGCTCGAAAAAGCCGCCGACAACGCGCTGGATACGTTGAGAGCGCCACGTTTGCTCGTGTATCGAGCGCCGCCGCTCGCCATCTCTCGCCTGCAACCGGACAATCCGGATGAGTATCGGCTGCAAGTTGTTGACGTGCTCGCCGCGGTGGACGAAAACGGCAAGGTCAGTGACGTACGGCTCAAGGACGAAACCGTCGAGCTACCGGAAGCGGCCGCGCGCTCCGTGATATTTGCGCTGCGGCGTGCACGCTACGCGCCGCGACTCGAGGCAGGTGTGCCCGTGGCGACTGACGCCGTTCCGTTCAGCGAGACGCTGTGGTTGCGGGTTTCCAAGACGGATCAACCCGCCTCGACACCCTGATCGGGACCGCTTCAATCCGCGCTGCCGCAGCCGCTTGGGATTCGGCGCTATTGAGCGCGGCCAGAGGCCGTTGAGCGACCAGATCCTCGGCGAGCGGCAAGCCCCTGAACTGCGTCAGAAATCGTGCTGCGGCATCACGCATGGCAGAGCGGGTCGCCTGCTCGATGGGCGGACCGGATCCGAGACCTTCCGCAAAACTCGTGCCGTAACCGGTGAGACTAAGCTCATCGTGTAATTCACCGGCTGGGTTAAAAACATTGATGCGATAACGAATGGTGACAGCCACGTACTCGCCCCCTGTCTCACGTGCCGTAGCGAACGAATACTGCTCGATCAGCGGCTCCATGATGACCGCAAGTCCTTGAGCCGCTCTGGCATCCTCCAAAGAATTGAATTCTTTCAGGCCGCCGAACAAGCCACCGAAGACGCTTCGGGCCAAGAGCTGGTGTCCGGCACCGAGCGCCACCTGCCACTCGACGCCAGCACGGGTCTCGGTGTGGCTAAAGTTCCGCTGTTCAGGCGTCAGCAATAATCCGACCTCCACCGCCACCGGGTCTACCAATGCACGCGGCAAACTGGGCTCGGGTGCAATTTGTACCGCACCGCAGCCTGCGAGCAGCAGGCTCGCTACCCCAATGAAAAATTTCATTCTTCGCCACCGACGCATGTGCTGATGCCTCCGATGTTCATGGTCATGCGACAGCGTTTGACATTGGTCAGACCCACAAAGGTGCCGTCATGACGCTCCGACATGGCCCGCATTAGGGCAGCAAAGCGAATATTTGTAAACGGCGTCATGCCGGGCGCCTCGGGGAAGCCGATCGCGTGGATACGTACCCGCCGGGCCCCGGAGGCATCGGGTCGATTGACCCGATCCACGGCATCCAAGGCCGCTTGAATACTCTCGCCGGTGAATTCATCGCCCAGCACATAGACACTGATTCTTCGATCCGCCGACCAATAGTTACGAATCACAGTTTCGATGCCATCGGCGGGGTTGGAGTCGCTGAAGGCACGCCAGCTGCGCATGCGCTGGACGATCTCATTGCGCAACTGCGAAGAGTCCGTAAGCCATCGACCGCGTGTGCCAGCAAACAATTCCCGACCGTTGTCATCGACGATCTGCAAACCCCTGAGTCGAGGGTAAATATCAAGAATTTCCCGCATCACTTCCATGGCGGTATCCCAGTAGCCACCCTGCATACTGCCCGACGTATCGATCAAAAAAATCACGTAATCACTGTCAACGGGGATGCCCCCAACGGCTTCCGTCGAAATCCGACGACGCGTGATCGACGCTTGCTGTAGCCGGCGACGCTCCGCTTGTAGTTCTTCGAATGCGGCCAGCAATTCGGTCTCCACAATATTGCTGACAGCCGCTTCCTGACGGGAGCTTTCGAACTGACCGCGGATGTTTTGCATTTCGCCTGACGCCTGGGCGAGATTACGTCGTTCGCGCATCAGCAGGTCGATTCGTCCCTGCAATTCCCGCTCAAGGCGCTCCGAGTCGCCCCGGATGACGAACAACTCGTCCTGCAAACGCTTCAGCTGCATTTCGAGATTTTCGCGCGAACGCTCAATGACGAGGGGTTGACCAAATTCCGATAACACCAACAGGAGAATGATGGCGCCAAAGCCGCAGCAGATGACGTCCAGAAAGGACAAGCTGAAACTCTCGGCGTCACGTCGCTTTAAACGCATGGGCCGCCTCTCATGGCCAATCCGGTGACGGCATGATGAATGCGCCGCGTGTTTCGCGCGCCAAAGTCCAGAACCGATGAGGCGCGGGGACATCGCCCTTCATGGGTAGCAGGATTACATCGATCGGGACATTACGATTGATGCCCCTGACCGCCTCATCAAAAAGACGAGCCCTCTGTCCGACATCCACGAAACGGCGTAGCGCAGGCGGGGTTGCGCCTTGAGTGGGCAGCCCATCCGTGATCAAGATCACCTGATCGGGTGGCATACGCAAGGACTTGGTGGACTGCAGGGCGTTGATCAGGCTCGTTCCACCCGCCGGCTTCAAATCCAGCAACGCCTCAAGCGTGCGCTCACGTTGCGACAAATCATTGCCTGGTAGCCATTCACCGGCACTATCAGCCAAAAGCGGGACGGCCTCGCTATTGAACACATGAACCTGAAACTGCGAGTTCTCTGGAATTTCGTTGATTAACCAACTGCCGATTTCGAGAGTACGCCGCCATTTGATGGCGGCTTGCTGATCCGCCACAGACATGTTGCGTAGACGCAGAATATTGACGAGATCCGCATCCAGCATGCTGGAAGAGCGATCCAACAAAACCAAAATTCGCTTGCCATTGAGCGTGAGCCCCGTGATGTAGCGGCGGCTCGCCCGGGATCGCCCTGCTCCCGCGCGCTCCGCCCGGGGCGTCTGTACGGCAGCGCTCGCCTCCAGTCGACGGGTACTTGCCTCAAGAGCCTGCACGTCGGATTTCAATTGCTCGATACGCTCGCGTTTGGCGAGGGTAGACGAGTCGTAAATGAAGGCCTCCTCGCGTCGACGTTGCAGCTCTTCAATCAGCTGCGTTGCCCTCGAGGCCGCCGAGACGGTCTCGGATTCGGTCTTTTCCAAAGTATTGCGCAGCAGGACCAGATTTTTGGCGCCGCGCAAGACCTCTTCTTCGAGCAAAGAAACCTGGGCTGATAAATCCTCTGCCTGACGCGTTCGTTCGACACCACTTTGGGCGCTGATGATGGTGTAAAACAAGATAACCGCGCCAAAGCCGCAACAAATGACGTCGAGAAAGGAGAGACTGAAAACCTCAACGCGCCGCTTGGCCATGTTCGTCGTTTACCGTGATGAGGCTGAGCTCCACACCGGGAACCCCAATGCGTATGCGATCGCCTGCCGACAATCTCTGTCGTCCGCGCACAGGATCTTCATTGACCCAAGTGCCATGACGACTGTGATCCACCAAGACACATTCGGTTGCATCGGTCATCACCGTGCAATGCTGACGGGAAACCCCGGCCAACCCTGCTGGCAAAGTCACCGCACACTCCACCGCACGACCGAGGGAAAGTGAACCCATCAGCGCCCAGACGCGATTTTCATAGAGCAGATGCGTGGGCTTGCGATACACCCTGGTGGCAAGCTCCAAACGTCTGGGGGCCACAAAGGCTGGCAGAGCCACTTGACGGTAAAAGCGTAGCCCGCCTTCATGGTTGGACGGTAACGGACAGCGAGCGGCGGCACGCGACACCACGTCGTCTTCAAAACCAAACACGGGCGAGCGACCGAGGCTTGCGAGCATTGATTCGATCCCCGGAACTTGGAGCAGCGACTCGGGTACGAGGAAATATTGATCGCTACCCGGTGAGCGTATCTGCTGTAAGAGCCCGCGTAGAGCGCGCAAAGCTGGATCCAGTGCCTTGACGAAATCGTCCAGACTGAGCGTCACTTGCAAAGATTTTCCGAGAGCGATGAGCTCCACTGTAGTCTCACCTCGAACAAGCACCTCGCGCAATCGATCATCTAGCTGGTTGGAGAGAGCGTCCTCATCTTTGGCGTCGTGCAGAGGATCGAATCGTGTCTGCTGCACCATGACATCAGCAATACGCTGCAGGCAGGCGCGCCGAATATCCCGCAGACCGCAGGCCTCGGCCTGAGCGATCGCTGCCCGTCTATACACGCCATCGTTCTCAATCACGCGAGTTGCGACCGCGCCATGGGACTGCAGCTCAAGCACGACACCCAGGCCCTGCAACCCGAAGGCGGCGCTCGCGAGTACGGCAGAATCAAAGAAACCGGCAGGACGTAAGCCTTCGGCCAGGCAATCCGCCAGCAAGTCCCCAAGCTGACCTGTCGTCTCAAAACCGTTGACTGCCAAACACAAAGAAGCATCAGCACTGGCCGACTTCGTCAACAAGGTTTTCAACGTACGGAACCTATCTGCCGGCTGTGATGCAGCCAGCGACAGCACTGGCCCCGATTCCGGCGCCAAGGTCAGCCTAGTTTCATTGAGATAAACGCCGATCATCCACTGCGCGCTTGCAAGTTGCGAATGACTTTTTGATCGAGCCAGGTTTCGGTATCAAGCACCCTGCGCTCTTGAGCCTGCTGCAGCTGCTGCATGAGAAACATCAGTAGGATCGACAACAACAGGGCAATCAGCGTCGAGTTGAACGCCACACCCAAGCCCTCGGTCACGCCCGAGATATCCCCGGTCACGGCCTTGTGCGCCTGAGACAAAGCGTCGCCAATTCCTCGAACGGTACCAATGAAGCCGATCGCCGGAATCGCCCAGGCGATATATCGCAGCAACGCAAGATCCGAGTCGAGCCGTTCAGCCTCGGACTGGCAAATACCATGAGCGACTGTCGAGGCATCCTGCACATTACGTGTAGCGCCAAATCGTGCCAGTGCACCGAGCAGGGCGCGCGGGACGAGTAATGCGCGGGTGTGTAAGGGCAATGACTCGACCTGGCGCATGTACTCGCGTGTGTCCTCCGGCAGAATCTTGACGCCCTCGGGTAGCCGCAGCAACTCTGCTTCCAGGGCTTCAGCCTCGCGGCGCTGATGCATGGCCTTGTAGGCCATGATCGCCAGTGCCCAGAGCATCAAGGTAATCGTAGCCTGCTGTTCATAATCTTTGATCACCACATAGATAGAGCGCTCAGAGACATACTCCGGATCTTCTGCCATCCGCTCGCGATCAAGCTTGAGCGTCATTTCGGCAACGGGCCTGACATGCAGAACATAGATCGAGTGCACGAATATGCCTGCAATCAGCAGGGCTGCGATGATGAAGGTGAATTCGCCGGGCAGTTGCTTCTTCATATATCCACCGGGAAACTGACATTGTTATCGGCCGAGTCACGAAATTCAGGTGATTCGCTCTCTCTCGACGAGGATGGCAAGACCCGCCTCGAAACCACCTCCTCTTCATTGGTATCGACCTGTTTGGTATCGACCTGGGTGGCGGGGGTATTGACCTGGCCGGCGGGCTCTGCGTTTTGTGCCACCACGCCGCGCAGCATCGCAAGAGCTGCGAGCCAACACACGACTGCGGCAAACGCCGTCGAAGCGATCATGCGCCAGCCGGCCTGTTGCGACAATCTGCTCAATTTCTTTGGTTCCAACATTACTGCGCTTTCTCCTCAACATAACGTGCAACCCGAAAGCCGAGGTCGTCGGCGGGTCCATCGCGGCCGTCGCGCCAGGCGGCCCTGAGCTCAGCATAGTTGCTGGTTCTCCAACTGGCGCCCTTGATCACGCGCAGCCGCGACGCGGTGGCAGGCCCGGTAGGATCAAGCGGGTCGCCCTCGGCGACAGTGGCATAAGCATCGTGCACCCACTCCGAAACATTACCCAAAAGATCATTCAATCCGAGCGCGTTCGCTGGATACGAACCCGTAGGCGCCACTACTACATGCTCGTCTTGCCAGGCAGTCAGCACGCGCGGCAGATCTTCGACGGCCTCTTCACCGGCAAGGTTCCCGGCGCGAGGCGGTGGCGGTAATTCCATACCCCAGGGATATCGCCGTGCAAGCCCCCGTTCCGCATCGAAGCGAGTGATGAATTCCCACTCTGCCTCGGTCGGCAGTCGAAAGCCCGTGGTCACGGGTTGCGTCAAGACCCAGCGACCATCCTGCTTGATGTAAGCCGCCTGTAAGCCGTTCTGAGCCGACAACCAATTGCAGTACTCGACGGCATCCTCCCAACTGACACTCGTCACCGGTTGGCGATCGAGATCGAGACTGCGCTTGCCGATGAAACCGGAGGCGTGCTCCTTGCGAAACCGACGATACTCTGAATTGCTGACTTCGCGCGTACCAATGTAGAAAGTGCGCTGCAAGGTAACCTGACGCTGCCACTCATTCGAACGACGCCCCTGCTCCCGACGACCGCTACCCATCGTGAACCGCCCACCTTCAATGAGGCGCAACACAGGACCTTGCTGCAGCGCGACCTGCGACTCAGGGGGGCGCCAATTCGGATCACGTCCTTGCGGAACAAGCCGATAATCGACTCGCCGCGCGACACCCGCCGACAGATCCACATCCAATCTTTGAGCACTGAACCCTTCCTTGCGTAACTCTAGCCGAGCCATCCTCGCCGGCAAGCGGGTCTCGAGCGGCGCTTGTCCAAGGCGACGCTCTGCCGAATACACTTCCGCACCAGCAGGTTCGCCTTCAATAATCAAAGAAACCTGTCTCACATCGAGATCCAGTTGCAAGGTTTGTCGCTCGCCGGGTTCAGGACGGACTCGGCGCTCAACCTGGGCATATCCCTGCTGGCCCACCACGATTTGCTGCTCCATCTGCGGGGTCAGCGTAACCTCGACCGGGGTACGCCCACGAAACACACCATTGACCGTCACTGATGCCCCGGAGGGACGAGAGCGAATGGTCCACAGCGCATCAGGCGCGCCCAAAGAAACCGGCCCCACTGTCTGTCTCGCCCCGGCCTCGACTAGAATGGCTCCCCGCCAGGTTTTGGCGCCGGCGGCCGTAATCTCGAGGCGATGGAGGCCGGCGGGCAGGTCCACCTCGCCCGGCAGCGACAAGGGCTCTCGTCCCTCGAGGATCAAACTCGCCTCCGGGCGATCCGCGCTCACAGCGATGGTTCCCCATGACGGCCTCAGTGGTACCGATAGCACCTGACGAGCACCATAGCCTTCGATCTCGATCTGGCGAATTTCATCAAAGAATCGTTCTGCTCGCACCATCAGGGTGCGAGTACCGCGACTCACGCTGATGTCGCCGGGCACGCTGCCGGCTCTTGCCCCATCAATGAATAACTCAGCCGCGATCCCGCCAGTATCCACCTGCAAAATGCCGGGCAAGGGCTCGAGTCGCAGTTCGAGGCTCATGGTCTCATCTGGTCTGACCGATATCGCTTGCTGCAGCGGCTTGTAGCCTTTGGCAATCGCGGTCACGACCCTCTCGCCAGGCAGGATGAACAAAGTATTGCCTGAAGCCCATCCAAGACCCGAGCCGCTCACCTCGGCAGCGGCCGGCTCGACCGTGAACACCACCGGCTGTAGCCGACCGAGCAGCAGAATTAGCGCCGCCAACACCAGGCCGATTCCGGCAAGGGATATCCAGATAAATCTTTGATTGATGCGCGTGGTATTTTCAACATCCTGCGCGGAATCCGCCTTGGCTCTGACCGAAGCCGTGATGATTTCTTCGGCTTGCTCATCGAACTGCAGGCCTGTAGCCGTGATAACCGGCGCGAGTGTCAGATTTCCTTCGAGGTGTTCCACCTGCAAGGCAAGCTCTTTGCCTGACAGGGCGACACGAATGACACTATCGCCCAGCCGCAGGACGTCCCCATCCTGCAATGAATGCGTCTCTTCAGATTCGAGTGCAAGAGCATTCAAAGTTATCCCGGAACCGGTTGCGCGACACACCCATCGGCCAGCCAGCTGATCGAAGGTCAAAAATCGGGTGGGGTCGTTGTCGGGAACTCGTACGTCGAGTGTTTCGTCCGCACCGAGCCGGACAGGAGTCAACAGCTCCCTGGCACCGAGCGGCTCAAAGATCATGATCGGATGCGTCGTCACGTGATGGCCTCCGTGCACCGCACATCGATGATCGGTGGAGATTCACCCGGCACCAACGCGAATTCACGGCGCACGTCGCGAAACCCTGCACGCGTGCCTATCGCCACGTAACGCCCCGGCTGAAGCTGCAATTCCTTACGCTCAAAAGCCCCCAATTCGCCCACACGCTGAATGCGAACCTCCGTGAGACCGTCGGATTGGATGACGGCCCGAATGCGCACCGCGTAGCGCAGAAGTTCTCCCTGCAAGGCCTCGCGTTGACGCGTGAGCACAGGCGCCATACCACTCTCGACCCACGCGGCGGTCTCGCTTAGCAAGCGTTGCGCCTCTTGCCTGACTTCGGGTGCGGATAAGCGCGCAGGCTCTCCGATCAACGCATTCAAACGCTGTTCAGCCCGAGCTCGAGGACCCACACGCTCACGACCCGTGCGGGCAAATACAAGACCAGGGTCGCGCGCGAGGATCTGCTCGTAGCGCGTCAGGGCTTCGCTCCACCGTTCGGCGCGCTCCAAAGCCAAGATCGCATCACGCTCGCCATCCAAGGCGCGGCGTTCACGACCTGCCGTCAACTGCGCACGCACGGCCGCAATTTCGGGGGCACCCGGGCGCAAGTCGGCAGCGCGTGCAAGGGTCGCATCGGCTGCTGAAAAATCACCGCTACGAAGCTCAGCCAGCGCCTGCCCGATAGCCTGACCGTAACGATCATTGCCCAGTGCCAAGGTCGCTTGTTGCAAACCCTGAGTAGCGGTGCGGTTGCGATCATCCGCGCGCAATACTTGTTCATAGAGCGTCACGGCGCGCAGCGCATCGCCGCCAAGCAAGGCGGACTCGGCATCTGCCAAGACTGGCAAGACCGCCATCAGCGCCGATACCCGCTCCAAGCCTTCCGCAGCGGTATTGTTAGTAGGATCGATTTGGCGCAGAAGTTCAAAGTTTTGACGCGCCAACTCAAGCTGCCCCTGATCCAAGGCTTTACCGGCCTCGGCCGACAACGTCGTCTGAACGGACGCTGCAAGCTCCTCGACTCGCTCCAAGCGTCGGGTCGCCACGGTGATCCGATCGAGCGCCAGTTCCCATTCCTTGTCGTCAGCAGCGTCCCGGGCAAGTTGGCCCAAAGATTTACCCCCGGCAAACGCCTCACCGCCCCAGACACCGGCAGCACGAGCCTCGAGGTCGGCAAGCTTGGCGAGATAGCTGCTCTCGAGGTTGGCGTATCGAGCAGCGGGCGTGATCTGCTGGGACTCGATATCCCGATCCAGATCCTCTACGGGCGCAGTGGCTGCCGAGCGATTGAGCCCCGCCGCCTCGCGTGCTGCCGCAAAAGCTTGGGTCAGTTGCGTGCTTTGCATTTCGGTCAGGCGCGGCAAAATCCACCACAAGCCGGCAAGCACCACCGATACGGCAGCGAACGCACCCACCCAGAGCCCGCGCCGCGAGCTGACCGTGCTCACAGGCGAGATAGCATCCGAGGCGGGCGTGCCGGTTGCCGTGATCACCTGCGACATATCAAAGATTTCAGCATCGCCATCCCGCGTGGCGCGCAGGGCAGCCTCGCCCTCGAGACGCTTGATGACGGCAGGCATATCCACGGGACGACGATTCGCCTCCGGCAACAGCAGATCATTCACCAACTGCTGCAAATACGCGGGAGTGTCGACAGCGCACTGCAAAGCGGGCAACACAGGCCAGCGGGCAGGATCCGGTCGATCGGGAAAATGCGGGGGATAGCCCGTCATCCATTCATGCAACAAGGCTCCGAAGCCGTAAAGATCATCGGCGATAGTGAGTGGCTCACCACGCAATCGCGCAGGGCTCGCGCTAAATGGCGACCCCCCTGCAGGCATACGCTCGCCCAAGGGAGCAGCCGTCTCGAAATCGGCGAGCAGCACCTCGCCCCGAAAATCAAACAGCACATTGGTCGGCTTCAAGTCACCGTGAACACAGCCACGCGCATGCATGTGGGCCAATGCGCGAGCCACCTCGATCGCCGCACCCTGCCACTGCTTCCAAGACTTGCCGCGCAAGCGACTGGCGTTGCCTGCGGCCAACTGCATGGGCAGAACGAGGGCCTCGCCATCACGCACTGGCTCCTCAAGCGCCAGCAGATGGTCATGCTCGAGGCGCTGACGCAAGGCGTATTGCCGCTGCAGCGACAGCCAGAGTCGGTCGGCCGCCTCGGTAGCTCGCGACACACATTTGATGGCAGCTTGACTGGAACGCTGCTCATCCAGCGCCCGCCAGATCGAGCCGTTGGCACTCGAGTGCAAGGGCTCGAGCAACACAAAGCGCTCGCAGAGTCTTTGCCCCTTGGTGAATGCCGGCAGATCCATGACGCTCGCGCCCCTTACGGAGCGGGTGAAACAGACTGAGGCGTCGTCTCTTCGCGATAGATGGCGGCCAACAAACGGCGCCACTCGCGATACTGCTCCTCGGCGGTCCCCGTCAATCTGAGGGTCCGACCTTCGACCTCGACCACTTGCCCGGCCACTTCCGCCTCAAAGCTGTCGGCTAGTTCCCTGACCTCCTGGGCGGCAATCTTGGCATCGGAGAATTTTTTGATGCCGGACATCACGGCAGCAGTACCACCAATCACGCCAGCCGTCCGTACTGCATCGTCAATCCTGCGGCAGTTGTAATCGCCGGCGGAACAATTGCTGCCTACGAAGATGCTGCCGAGTACCGCCGCCGCACCCAGTGCCGTACGAGTGATAGCCTGATTGCGTGCCTTGTCGGCCCGTTCGATGGCCTCGCGACTGGTTCGCCGAAAAGCGCCGTAGGGCTCGAAAAGCTGATCGGAAAACTGTTGGTTGTAGCCATCGAGCGTATCGATCACGCCGGCATCACGCTCGCGAATGGCGCGAATTCTTTGTAGCGCAGGATCGGAGGCTGCAGGAAGCCGATCGAGAGACCAGCGGCCCTCGGGAGTTTGCCGTAAGTACCCCGAGAAAGAAGCGGGATCGAGATCGGCGGCAAACCGCAATTCGGAGATCTGACGCAACTCGCGACGTTGTGCCGCAGTCAGTTCGCGACGTGCAGTCAGCAGGTCATCGGCAATTTGAACATACAGGTTCTTGAAGGGATCACGCGCCCGCAATGCCGCCTCGGTTTTATAGGAACCGAGATCGGCCTCAGCCTGATAGGTCTGGTTGTTGATCCAGACCCGGCCCGAGGCGTCGCGGGCGGTGATGGCAAGCTCAAGGCGCGCTCCGGTCGACTCGATGATGCGGCCCGTGATCACGAGGTCAACGTAGTTCACGCTTGGCGGTACCACGCGCACAGCACCCCATTGCCCCGTGTTCTCCATGATTTCTTTGAGCCGAATACCGAGCAGGCGGGACTCCGCGCGTCGAACCTCGGGGTAGATACGACGTTTTTCGAGCTCCTCCTCGTCATTGAGCAAGGCTTGTGACACACCGGGATCAAAGTCGACAATCGCCACATCCAGCAACTCGGCGGGGGCAATCATCTCGGTCGCCTGCACGGCCTCGAGCTTAGGCTGCGGGCGCACTTCGCTGACCACACAGCCCGACAAAAGCCCGGCCAAGACCAATAAACAAGCGAGCTTGACCGATCGATCCGCCGGCATGATCAACCCCCTCAAGGAAAATAGCGTTTGTCTACCCTCGGGCATTACGCTTGTACTCAATGTATTCCTGCCAAAGCTTTTCTTTGAGCTCAGGATCGGTTTCCTGCTCGGCCGCTCGACGCAGTCGGCGGGCGACGATATCGTCATCATCGCCGGAGGGAATGCCGCGATCCGGTGCACCGCTGCCACCACCGACGACCCCTCGATCACGCGCACCGCCCGAGCCCGGTGTGCCCGCGGTGCCAGACGCGGCGCCCGCCACTACGCCCTCGCGCCGCTCGCGCTCCGAACGCAAATCACCCGAGCGAGCACCCCCCTCCGATGTCTCACGGCCCTGACCCATCGCCGATGCGGCACTCGCCGCGCGGGCATCACGCTCGGCAGCCGTCCGACGCTGCTCCTCATCCAAGGTGGCGTCGAAATCGCCCAACGATTGATCAAGACGGCGTGCCAAAATTTCACGGCGCTCATCGGCGGTGGTCGCAACATCGCCCTCGATCTCGGCAGCCGTGTCCGCGTCAGCGTCGGTACCAACGTCTGTGTCCGTACCCGCATCCGCACGGGCATCGGGATCAGCATCGCTTCCCGGATCTGTCTCACTACGGCTGTCACCCGACGGCGCACCGGGCGGCGTGCTCGCTGGGCGAGGCCAACCGCCAGGACTCGACGGGGTAGGGATGCCGCCTGCAGTGCCCCCACTCGGCGGCGCTGGCATGCTGGGCGAGCCACCCGTCGTCGGCGGGGTGGCACAGCCCGCGAGCAAACTGCTCACGGTGGCCAACGCTAACAGCCTGTGCCAAACGTCGCGCGAAACTTGCTTGCGAGCCCGCGTCATGGCGCCGAGCCTCCGGTGCTACCACCCGTGAAAAAGCGATAAAGCTGATCAGCCAAGCGATCGCAGGCGGTACCCTCGACCCGCGCAATGAAAGGCAGCGGCACCACTGCGCCAACAATGGCGGAGGTGCCGGTGACATTGGCCCCGACACTGCCCGCGCTGCGCGCGCGTTGCAGATCCCAAATGGTGGCTTCGTAGTCCGTCTCTTTCTCCCACCAACCAAAACCAATACACCCGGCCGCGCCGGGTGCCGCACCGCAGGCAAGACTGCCACCCCCGTCCAACCGCCGCGTGCCCCCATCCAACCAGACGAGATAGCGCACGCCGGAGGCGGTAATACGCGCGCCCACCTCCGATTTTTCCAGCAGCTCAGTGACGGCCTCCGGTCGCGCGGGCGCGGTAGCAGGCTCAAACCAGGGAAAAAGGTCATCGACGAAGCGATCGTTATCGCGAACGACGATGCTGTCCGAGGCCTTGTCGAGGCCGCGACCCACACAGTCCATGAAATCATCGTCGGCACCGGCGCCCTCGATCTGAGGCTTCGCCAAGATGACCACCGCTTCGCCGGCCGCAATTTGGGTCGGCAATTCACGGGATTCTTCAATGACCGCGCTCATGCAACCTGCCAACGGCAGGGCCCAGGCAACGATGGTGACTCGACAAGCGTTGCGCATAGGAAAACCTCTTGTGCGATGGGTCGAGTATGCCACGCAGGTACTCAAGGAGAATGACCTACCTCGCAGTCCAGAGGTTCCCCAGTCACCGTGCGGGGTCGGGAAAGCGATCGAGCGTACGTAGCTGCGGGAAGAGTCGCCAATACCAGCCGACCACCCCAAGGCAGAGCACACCCCCCACCACCACGGCGGGCACTGCCCCCCACCATCGAGCCGTGAGTCCGGACTCAAACTCTCCGAGTTCGTTGGATGCCCCAATGAAGAGCGCGTTCACGGCACTGACCCGGCCCCGAATCGCATCCGGCGTCTCGAGCTGGACCAGCAAGTGGCGCACGAACACCGAGACCATATCTCCCACCCCGAGCAAAAACAGGGCCGCGCAGGACAACCAAAAAGAAGTCGACAGTCCGAACACGACGGTCGCGACACCAAATACCGCCACTCCGCCAAACATCCACCGACCTGCATGTTGGGCGATCGGCCGACGAGCAAGCCAGATAGCCGTCACGGCCGCCCCCACCCCGGGCGCCGTGCGCAGAATCCCGAGCCCCTCGGGACCGACCTTGAGCACATCGGCAGCAAACACCGGTAACAAGGCCGTTGCACCGCCGAACAGCACGGCAAACAAATCGAGGGATATCGCGCCCAGCACTGGTTTTCTTTGCCAGACAAAACGCAAGCCCTCAAAGATTGCACCCCAACCGGCATCGAGCGCCGAGCGTACGGCTCGCACAGGCCGGACACGAATCATCAAAAAAATCACCGTGATCAGCATGACGGCGGCGAGCGCATATACCAGCAATGCACCGACCGCGAGGCCGGAGACTACAGGATAGATCTCGGTGATTGCCGCAATAACCCATGGAGATTCTCCGATCGCGTACAACACGCCGCCGATGGAGGGCCCGGCGATCACCGCGACCTGAAACAAACTGGAATTGAAAGCAACCGCAGCAGGCAATACGTTATTGGGAACGAGATTGATGATCATGGCCTGGCTCGCCGGCATCCACAGCGCCCGACCCGCTCCGAACAAGCCCATGGCGAGGAAAACCGGCCAGACCTCACTGCTACCAGAAAGCGTGAACCCAATGAGGATGAAGGC
Source organism: uncultured Acidibacter sp. (assembly GCA_964533305.1). Classification (GTDB taxonomy): domain Bacteria; phylum Pseudomonadota; class Gammaproteobacteria; order Steroidobacterales; family Steroidobacteraceae; genus UBA964. The sequence continues at coordinate 29,802 of CAZHLL010000004.1, read as the reverse complement.
GCAGATAGCTTCAATGAAATAAGCGCCAATGATGATCAAGCGACGGTCGGTACGGTCTGCCCACTGCCCACTGGGCAGCACCAAGGCGAAGAACGGCAGAAACTGCGCAAGACCCACCAGACCCAGATCGAGCGGATCACCCGTAATGGAGTAGACCTGCCAACCGACAGCCACCCCGAGCATTTGCCAGGCAATGGTGCCAAAGAAACGACCCCAGACATAACGCCGAAAATCGGCGTGTGCCAAAGCTGCACGCAGCCCGGATCCGGATGCGGCCGGGTCGGACGGGGTCGAGCCGGAGGAAGACTTGCCAGCAGTCATCCTGATCGTGGCCTTGAAGACGGAAGCTGAACCGGGGCCGGGGCGTGGGTGGTAACGTTGGGCGGAGTCATTGGGCGGAGGTAGTTTCGCATGAGCACAAGCGTCATCACCCGACATTTTGCAACCATCCCACAAGGCCGGTTTGGTCCGCGCCAGGTGCACTATCGTCGTGTCGGTAAAGGCCCCGTGGTGATTTGCTTTCACCAGTCGCCCATGTCGTCTCGCGACATGATTGCGACCATGCAGCGCTGGCAAGAGCATTTCACCTGCATCGCCCCTGATTCACCCGGCTTTGGCCTCTCGGATCCACTCGGCGTGGCGCAGGCTGAAATGAGTGACTTTGCCGATGCCGCTATCGAGTTCATGGATGCGATCGGCGTGGAACGGGCAGCGGTGTACGGCTTTCACACCGGCGCCATGATCAGCGGCGCAATCGCTGCGGCCTATCCCGAGCGCATCGTCTGCGCCGCGGCCAACGGCTATGTGCTGCTGACGGAGCAGGAACGCGCCGATATCGTCGCCCATTATCTGCCTGTACTGGAGCCAAAGTGGGATGGTTCTCATCTCACCTGGCTCTGGGCGCGCATGCGCGAGCAAGTGATCTTTTTCCCGTGGTACCGAAAATCGCGCGCGGATCGCTTGCTCTACGACCTGCCCTCCCCGCAGGCCTTGCACACGGGCTTGCTCGATTTCATGCGCTCCGGTGATCACTACCGAGTTGGATACCGAGCGGCTTTCACGATGCGCTCGGATGTCGCCTTGCGCGACATGCGAGTACCGGCCTTGATCACGGCGGCCGCCACAGACGTTTTGGCAGCCCAACTCGAACGCGTACGCCACCCTGCCGCGTGCGTCACGGTGCAACAAGGCGGAACGATGGAAGAGACTCTGGATCTCTGCCGCGACTTTATCCTGCAACATGACCCGCCCGCAGCGCCGCCGATCACACCGGCCAAACCCTTGCCCGGTCGTATGTGGAGCGATTACGTCAGTATCCCCGGCGGCCAACTCCGCCTTGAGCGCAACGATGAAGGCGACGGCGTGCCGATGTTGGTGCTGCATGATGCCGCCGGATCCAGTGATATCGTGCGCCCGCTGGCCAGTGGTTTCATTGGCAAGCAACCCGTGCTCGCCCTGAACCTTCCGGGCCACGGCGAATCGGACAATGTCCTCGCCAAGGATGCTGTCACGGTGCCGGCGTACGCCGCGGCACTGATGGCCGCGCTGGACGCTCTCGGTCTCAAAGAAATTGACTTTCTAGGCACCTGGGGTGGTGGGCTTGTGGGCCTTGAGCTCGCATTGCAACAACCCACACGAGTCCGAAAGCTCATCATGGCCGATGCACTCTATTTCGATGAGTCACTACAAGCCGAACTGCGCGAGCACTACACGCCCGATATCCAACCCGTCTGGTACGGTGGCCATCTGCTTGAAGCCTGGTACCTGATGCGCGATCAAGGGTTATTCTGGCCGTGGTACCGCCGTACCCGCGAGGGAATCATCGACAGCGAACCCCACGTGGACCCGACGATGGTCAATGCACGAGTGCTTGAGCTTTTCCGCTCGGAAGGCATGTGGCGCAAAGCCTATCAGGCGCATTTTTCCTATCCGATCAAAGAAAAATTGGCGCAGCTTGCGCGCCCTGTACTGTTCGCCGCGCCGGAGTGGGATCCACAGTATGCGCACTCGCGACAGGCTGCACGCGAAGTGCCTCAGGCCACCTTCATTGAACTGCCCACCGACATGCACCACTGGGCCAAGGCACTGCTGGGATAATCTCGGGTCAAACGATGACTAGGCCACTGACTGGGGCTTGGCGGGATCCGCCGAGCCTTCTTCAGCTGCAGCTCTTTTTTCGGAGAGCCACTCGCGCCAGATGGCCATCAACACGGCCAGAATCACTGGGCCTATGAAAAGCCCGACAAGACCAAAGGCGGCAAGACCCCCGAGCACACCAAAGAGCACCAGCAGGAACGGGATGCGCGAGGCGCCGCTGATTACGAGCGGACGCACGATGTTGTCGATCCAGCTGACAGCTGTCGCACCCCAGATGAACAAGCCGATCGCTTCGATCGTCTGCCCGGTCAATAGCAGCCACAAGCTGGCACCGATCCACATGAAAGGCACGACGAAAGGGATCAAGCCCACCATGAAAGTCAGCACCGCAAATAACAAGGGCGCAGGCAAGCCTGCCGCCCAATAACCCACACCCGCCAACGTGCCTTGGGCAAGAGCGGCTAGCACGATGCCGTAGACGACGCCCTTGACGGTGCTGCCGATCGCATCCATATAGTGCTTGACACGCTCTTCGCCAAAGAATTGCTGCAACATTCGAGACACCTGAGCCGCGACCCGCTCACCGTCCACGAACATGAAATAGAGGGTCACCATCGACAAGCCGAGTTTGACAATGTTGCGGCCCACACCACCCATGATCTGGGTCATCTGCCCGGAATACTGATTCAGAAAGTTTCGCGCGGCTTCGTTGATCAAATTCGGATCCCGCTCGAGCTCTGCAAAGAATTCGACGATCCTCGGCCCAAGATAAGGAATCTGGGCAACGAAATCGGGTAACTCAAAACCTGTGAGCAAGGGTCCGAGCTCGCGCAACAGCGGCATCGCCTCGGCGCGTGCCAGGATCACGAACCAGACAATCGGCAAGATGATGGCGGCACTCAGGAATAACGTCATCAACAGTGCGGCTGCCTGTCGGCGGCCGTTCATGATCTTCACGAGGCGCTGATTCAATGGCCAGCACACGTACGCGAGTATCACGGCCCAAATCACTGGCACCACGAAAGGCTCGAGAATCATCACGGCCAGCAACACCAGAGCGGCCAACATCGCAGCCACGATCAGCCTTTTGAGCCACTTGGCCTCGGCTAAATCATCCAGAATCATGCGCGTGCACCGGCATCCAAAGTAAACGCTGTCAGCACGAGAAGGGCAGACACCGAAAGCGTGAGGTGTCGGCGCAGAGTCAGGTAATCCGCCGATAAATGCTCGGCATGAAAGCGATGTTCATACAACCAAAAAAGACCAAAGCCTGCCACCAGCAGCGCAAGCCCGCGAACACCTTGCACCAGCAAAGCGGCCAGAGCCACGACGGAGGGCAAGATGGAACCCAGCACCGACATGATTGACCAAGCCCACGTGCCCGCCAAGGCCAGTCCCCAATGCACAGCTGCCACAAAAGTCAAAATAATCGCACCCCAAGCAAGCGCCAGCGTTTCGGCTTGGGCCAGCGCCCAGGACTGCGCGATGCCGCCGAAGCCCGTCGCACCCATGACGGCCAAAGCCAACGCAGCCGCAAAGGGCAACAGGCCGAGGTAACCCGCCCAGCGGGCAATCTCATCGAGATGGCGGTCTTGGTTGAGACTGCGGTCTGTCACGGGCGTGCCTTGAGTTCCCTCTCGAGTACATCAGTCAACAAACCTTTGTAGTAATCACTGCCGATCTGCTGGCGCGCAGCGCTGATGAAGCCCAGCATCTCGTCTCGGTCCCGGCGTACGGCGCAGGCATCAAACATGCCTGCCAGAACATAACTGACGAATCCCAATTGACCGGCCATGCGTTCCTCAATGGCTGCGCGACGGATCAACTCCGCACCGAGACACACATCCTTCGGCTGCTGATTGATGCCATAAAGTGCCATGTAGCCCACCACGAACAAAGATTGGGGATAGCCAGCCTTGACCGCCTGCTGCCGGTTGGCTAGCCCCTCTGCACCGCGACCGCTGTAACCCAGAGTGCGCCCGAGAAGGTAATTCAGACGCGGATTTTTCGGATCGCGTGCAACGGCCTCGCGGCAGGCTTCGATGGCCCGAGGCAAATCAATCTTGGATTGCGATAAGCCCGGGGCCACCCGGTTCGGATCATCCGGATGCGAGGCCAGACGGTCACACTCGGTGACCTCTTGCGAGTGCACTGACGGGTCATAGCGGAAACCTTCGGGCGGCAACTCACCGGTCCAGCCAGGCTCCGCCGCGCGCGTAGAGCTCAAAGATAATGCGGTCAGTAAAACCGCGCATACCGCTGCCGACACAAAGATTGATGATCGAACCATGGTTATTACCCCCTCAGGACTGAGATTCGAGTGTAGCGAAGCCCGCGTCGGTTGCGACATCTTGCCTTTGCATCCAACTTGCCAAGCGCTGAGCCACCACCACCGGTGCCTCGTGGTGCAGCATATGACCCAGGCCGTCAAAGTCTGCCACCTCGGCGTTGCGAAAACATTGAATGAAGCGGGCAAGATCGCCATCCGATTCCAGACGTTCACGGTACTCCGATTCTTTACCGAGCGCGATCAGCACCGGGGCGCAGATATCACGCCAGCAGGCTTCGGCTTCTTCGCGCCGATACAGCACAGGATTAAGGAGACGATGCCAGGGATCAAAATGCAGCGCAGGATTTCCGTCCGTCGCATCAGGACGAATCCAGGCATTGGCGACAAATGCGGCGATCGCGGGATCGAGCCGTGGATTGCGCCGCAGGAGCGCCGCTGCCAGATGCGGCACGGACTCGTGTCGAGACAGACGCGGGCCCTGACGCACCTGATCGAGCCACTCTCGATAGCGCTGGGGGGCGGTGTCGGCCGCGGCGCGGCGCAAGCCAAACCCCTCCAGCGATACCAAATAGCGAACACGATTCGGGCGAATTCCGGCGTAGAGCCCGGCGATATTGCCCCCCATGCTGTGGCCGATGAGTCGTACTGGCTCAGCGGGTGACAACTGCTCGAGCAGAGCATCGAGGTCCGCCAGATAATCGGCAAACCAGTACGGCCCATGCTGCCAATCGCTGCCGCCAAAGCCCCGCCAATCTAGCCCGATGAATCGCCACTGCCGTGGCAGGGCATCCACCAAAAATTGATAGGTATCGCTGCAATCCTGAAACCCATGCAGCAGCACAACGATCGGCAAATCGACACGCGACTCGGTTGATTCCCAACGCAACACGCGATGAGTCAAACCCCGCAACTCAATACGGTCCTCACGCGCCTGCCATTGCGACTGGTACATCGTGCTCATTCAAGTCACCGTGTCACCCGTGACGCATCACGGCCCAAGAAAACGGCGGTAAGCGTGGTTGTCGGTTTCATCGACCCAGGGGTAGTGCAAGTCGGCAAGATGCTGCACAAACTCCGGGTGTGTAGTCTTCGGGACCTGGATACCCGCCAGCACCCGACCCGCATCCGAACCGTGGTTGCGATAATGGAACAAGGAAATATTCCAGCGACTGCCGATCGCCTGCAAAAATTTGAGCAGTGCCCCCGGGCGCTCCGGAAATTCGAACCGCAACAACCTCTCATCCTCGAGTCCGCGTAAGCGCCCACCGACCATGTAGCGAACGTGCAATTTCGCAAGTTCATTATGGGTCATGTCAGTGACGGAAAAGCCGTCGGACTCGAGCGCGTTCATCACCTCATCTCGCTCGAGGCTACCGCGACGCAAGGCGATACCGAGAAACACCTCGGCATAATCGCCCTCTGCCAGCCGGTAATTGAACTCCGTGACGGGTCGCGACCCCAGCGAGTGACATAACTTCAAAAAACTCCCGGGCTGCTCCGGAATCCGGACGGCAAACAAAGCCTCGCGCTCACCACCCAAATCGGCGCGCTCCGCCACATGTCGCAAGCGATCAAAGTTCATGTTGGCGCCACAATTGATGGCAACTAAGCGCAAATCACTACATTGTTCGCGGGCGACGTATTTTTTGATGGCAGCGACAGCCATGGCACCTGCTGGCTCGACGATGGATCGAGTATCCTCAAAGATATCTTGAATGCTCGCGCAGATTTCATCGGTGTTCACGAGCATCACTTCGTCGACCAATTCCCGGCAAAGATCAAAGGTGTGCGCACCCACCTTCTTGACAGCCACACCGTCGGCAAAGATACCGGCCTTGGCAAGGGTGACACGCTGCCCGGACCGCAAGGAATCATGCATGGCGGTGGAGTCTTCGGCGTTGACACCAATGATTCGCACGGAAGGATGCACGTACTTGAGGTAGGCGGCGATGCCGGCAAGCAAACCGCCACCGCCCACGGGGACAAACACCGCATGCAGTTCACCTGCTGTCTGCCGTGACAATTCCATGCCGATCGTGCCTTGACCGGCAATGACGTCAGGGTCATCGAACGGATGCACAAAAGTCAGCCCACGATGCTCGGCGAGTTGGCTCGCGTGTTCAAAAGCCGCATCGTAATCGTCACCCTGCAACACGACCTCGCCTCCGAGATCGGCGACCGCCTGCACCTTGATTTGCGGCGTGGTGACCGGCATCACCACCACCGCCTTGATGCCGCGCTTGCTCGCAGCCAAGGCCACTCCTTGCGCGTGATTGCCTGCCGAGGCGCAGATGACTCCCCGATCTGCTTCTTGCGGCGAAAGCTGCGAGATCTTGTTATACGCACCGCGAAGCTTGAAGGAGAAGACCGCCTGCAGATCTTCGCGCTTCAATAACACGGTATTTTGCAATCGCCGCGACAGTCGCGGTGCAGGCTCCAGCGGCGATTCGATGGCCACGTCGTACACACGAGCCCGTAGAATACGCTCAATGTATTGCGAGATGAGATCGCCTCTCATACGCAGCCACTGATCAACAAAGAAAATGCCATGGGTCAAACATCCAGAGAGCAGGCATCACGGATCGGGCGTGGCTCTGACCATTTCTCGACCAAAAATACCGAACACCCTTTGCACAAAAGCGTCGCGCTCGGCTCGGGTACGCTCACGCTCCTCGGGACCGGGGGCATACTGCTCGATCAGCTCCGGCGTGACCACGCCCTTCTCCGCAAGCAAGCGCTCGATGATGCGCATCCGCTCGCGCTGGACCCAAAGCTCTGAGCCGAGCTCAAGCGTCACGGCGATCAGGTTGTCGATCACAGGATTATCGAAAAAAGCGGGCTGCGGGGCCGGCAAGGGCGCTTGACCACGTGTCGTATCATCAGTCATGCATCGAAGCATAACGCAGCGCATTGAGCGGATATACTCCACATCCCGGCGCCGAGCGCCCAACGACGAAAGTTTCTCTGCCGCATGCACCACGTCTGGACTCTGACTCTCGCCCAGGCTTTTGCGGCATGTGGAACCATCATTCTGGTCTCCTTCGGTGGCATCGTCGGCACACGCATCGCCCCTGAACCCGCGCTCGCCACACTGCCGTTGTCGATGTCCATTCTGGGCCTCGCACTCACCTCGTTGCCGGCTTCGTTATTGATGCAGCGTATCGGCCGCAAGCGCGCCTTCATCGCGAGCGCGCTCGTTGCCGCCGTGGGTGCACTGCTTTGTGCCTGGAGCATCGCCAGCAGTCACTTTGTGGCTCTTTGCTGTGCTGCGTTTTTTATCGGCGCCAACATGGCCTTCGTTCATCAATATCGTTTTGCCGCCATGGAATTCGTGGACGCACACGATACCGGCAAGGCGGTATCGACGGTGATGATCGGAACGCTGGCCGCCGCCATCCTCGGCCCCACCCTTGGGCAACAAGCGAGTCACCTTGGGGGTTGGCAGGAATTCACTGGGTCGTTCGTGATACTCGCTGGTATTTGTCTTGCGGCCGCCCTGGTCCTGCTGCGTCTGCCGACAGATGCACCTTCGCGTGATGCGCCTCCGCGTGATACGCCACGAGCCGGTGCACCCGCGGTATCAAACGCAGGTGGGCGCAGCCTGGCTGAGATCTTGCGCGACGCAAATTATCGCCTTGCAGTACTCGGCGGACTCGCGTCCTACGCCGTCATGAGTTTCATCATGACCGCCACACCGCTCAGCATGCACGTGCATGACGGCTTCAGCAGCGCCCAAACCACCACAGTGATCACCGCCCACCTGCTAGGCATGTACCTACCTTCGCTCGTGAGTCCGCTGATCGTGCGCACACTCGGGATCCATCGCATGATGCTGCTTGGCATCGCAGCCAATCTGGCCTGCGTCGCCATTTGCGTCTGGGTTGGGCATGCCTTCATGCATTATTTCTCCGCCCTCGTCCTGCTCGGCGTGGGCTGGAATCTGATGTTTGTCGCCGCCACGACCCAACTCGGAAGCACCTATCAACCCGAAGAGCGATTTCGAGCGCAAGGATTCAATGATTTTGCCGTCTTTGGCTGTCAGGCAGTGGCATCCTTGCTGGCCGGCACCGCCATCGAGACACTCGGCTGGGAGGTGCTGAACCTCACCACCCTGCCATTGCTGCTGCTCGTTCTTTGGATGACCTTGTCGAACCGCCCAAAACCCGGAGGCAATCCTGCATGAAACTCTATGGCTCTCTGGTCTCACCGTATGTCGCCCGCATCGCTCTGGCCGCCGAACTGAAAGGTATTTCTTTGGAGCCACAACCGCCACCCGGCGGCGGCCTGAAATCAGCGGAATTTCTGGCCCTGAACCCCATCGGCAAAATGCCGGCGCTCAGCGTCGGCGATGAATGTCTCGCCGAGTCCATGGTGATCATGGACTATCTGGAAGACGCTTATCCGGCGCCCGCGCTCTTGCCTGCCGATGCCCTGTCGCGCGCCAAGGCGCGCCTGCTGGGCCGGATTATCGATTTGTACGTGATGTCGGCCACCCGACCGTTGTTTGCAGGTCTTGACCCCAGCAAGCGCAACGAGGAAGAACTCAAGGCCGGCAAGGAGGCTTATCTGAAAGGGCTCGCCCAACTTGAGCATTTCATGGACCAAGGCCCTTGCGCGGTCGGCGGCAATCTCGGTTATGCCGACTGCGCCATGCTGCCGTGCCTGCAACTCATGGGCATCATTGCTGCAAGGCATGACATTGCAGACCCCTACGCTGGATTACCCAAACTCTCGGCATGGTGGCAGCACATGCGGACTCTGCCTGCATCTCGTGGTTTCATTGAGCGTTACCAAGCTGCCATCACCGACTTTTTCCAGGGTCGTCGCTGATGTGGGGCTGGCAAGTTGATCGTTTCGGCGGGCCTGAAGTCATGGCCTGGAAATCTTTGGAACCCTTGCAGCCGGGCCCCGGACAGCTTCTTGTGCGCGTGCATGCTTCAGGCATCAATTTCGCCGAAACCCGCATGCGCGCAGGGACCTATTCCGGACAGGAACTGCCGTTCGTCATGGGCATGGAATCCGCGGGCGTGATCGAAGCGATCGGCAGCCACGTCACGGGCTTTGCCGTCGGTGATCGAGTCTTTGGCCGGGCCCGAGGTTCACACGCGAGCCATGTGTTGTTTGACGCCGTGCATGCCCTGCCGCTGCCCGATGCACTGAGCTTTGCGGAAGGTGCCGCGATCCCGGTGGGCTGGCTCACCGCCTGGCACGCCTTGATGACAGTCGCTAAGGCGCGCGCCGGCGAGAAAGTGCTGATCGAAGCCGTGGCCAGCAGTGTCGGTAGCGCTGCGCTGCAAATCGCGAAATGGCAAGGTTGTTGGGTGGCCGGCACGGCCAGTCGACAAGATAAATGCGCACGCGCACTCGAAGCCGGCGCCGATGCCGCCTATAACTACAAAGAAACCGATCTCGTGGCGGAAGTCCAGCGCGATACCCAAGCGCATGGTATCGATATCGGTCTCATGACGATTGGCGAAGAAACCGCAGACGCCTTGTTTGGTGCGATGGCCGCAGAGGGACGCATCGTGATGTACGGCAGCACCGGGGGACGCAAAGTCTGCTTCAGCCTCAACATCGGCATACGAAACCTGCAACTGATGGCGATGAGCATTTCATCGAGCGCACTCTTCATGCCGGTGAGCATGAAAAGCTTTCGCGAAGTGGCGCTCCCTCTGTTCGCAGCGGGCCGATTCAAAGCTGTGGTCGATCAGATTCTGCCGATGAGCGAACTGCTGCGCGCGCACCAAATGGTGGATGAGCGGCGTCACTTCGGCAAAGTGGTGCTGGTCAACGACTGAAACGAATGATGACCTTGCCCTCGCGATCCTCACCGCAACGGGCCGCGTGTTCACACGCCTCGACAATTTTCTCGAGTGGGTAATCCGCTGCAATCTTTGCCACCAGCACGCCTTCGGCCATCAAGCTTGCGAGACGCGCGTACATGGCTTTGACCTGCTCGGCCGTTCGGTGCCGGAACTGGCGCACAAAGCTCAAGCCATGCAAGGTGATTCCCTGGCGGAACATCAAATAAAAATCGATCTCGCAACGCTGGTTGCTCATGGAGCCGTAGGATACAAGCGGACTGTCTGAAGCGAGACACTCCGCGATACGCTGCGTCGCAGCACCCGAAACCGCATCAATCCCCAGCTTGATGGCAGCGCGATCTGTCGCCTCGGCCACTCGCGCCGCAAGATCCGGCCCGTCCAATAAGACAATATCGCCGCCAAGGTCTTGTAATTCTTTGATCAACTCCGGTCTGCGGACCACATTGACGGTGCGAACCCCTTTCAGCTGTGCCAGTCGAATGATGTAGCGCCCACAACTGGCGTTGGCTGCGTTTTGGATCAGCCAATCGCCAGTCTGCAAATCGACAAAATCCTCGAGCAAGACCTCAGCGGTGGGCCCGTTCACAGTCAACAGACTCAATTGCAGCGCATCGCCAGGGGGAGCCGGCAGACAGGACTCGGCCTTGCAGCGCAGTTCTTCGCAAAAAGCGCCGGCACCGAGCGCAGGAAATACCCGATCACCCACCTGCCAACGTGAAACCGCGGAGCCTACACGCACTACTTGACCGATGCCTTCAAACCCCGGGGTACGCGGCAAGGGGTAGCGAAAGGTGTCCGCACCCTCGATGGTGCGCAAATCGGCGATATGCATCGCCGCCGCTTCCATACGCACGATGACCTCATCCGCTGCCGGCTGCTCCTCAGGGGTATCGATAACCCTCAGAACATCACGCGGTCTGCCGTAGGCCTCATGGATGACGCGCCTTGGCATAAATCAAAGAATTCCACGCTCGATCATGCGGGCAATGGCGTCCGCCTGACGTTGCTGAAAGTAACTGCGATCGGGAATGACGACTTTTCCACCTTGCAGCAAACCATTCGCCCGCCGAAGATCCGCATTACCAAAATGGGCAAAGAGGTCCAACGCCTGACGTGACAGCATATTGCTCATGGCCGGCCGCCGTCGATACGCCCGCAGGCCCGCCATGTCCAAAGAAATATTGGCTACGGAGGATGCGCCCACACCCGCAACCACCATTTGCTGACCGTGATAGTCGATGATGTCCGAAAAACCGTTGCTCGAGTCCACCGGCACATCAATGCCATCCAGCCGGGCATTGTTGGCTGAAACGACATAGGCCAAATTCTCGAGCGCACGAGCGCGCCGTGCAATTTGCTTGATGGTCAACTTCGGCGAAGCCACTTCGCTCGTGGAATGCAAGAATACTTCTGCGCCGCGTATCGCATGGGCGCGCGCGATCTCGGGATACAGGATTTCTTCGGAGGCGATGGCAGCCAGCCTGCCGATGGGCGTTGCCGCAACGGGGAACACGGCTTCAAGGCCATAGATGTCCAGGTACTTGTCCCAGACATCGTGCGGCGTAGGTGCAAAGATCGAAATCAAGCGGCGATAGCGCAGGATCCGCTCGCCGTTAGGCGCAAACACCCAACAAGCTTGGAAATAAAGTCCGGGGAAATGCGGGTCAAGCTCATAACCGTTGCCGGCGAGATAAACCGAGTGCTTCTCGGCCATCTTTGCCAACGCGTCGTACTCGGGTCCGTCCAGCGCCAACGCCGCCTTATCCGCCCACTGCGGAATGGTCTCGCCCCACGGCGGGCCCGTGAGCACGTATTCAGGCAGGACCACCAATTTGAGATCGGCACCCACCCAGCGTCGCGCGCCGCCTATCGCCGTATCGATGCGCTGCAAGGAGCGCTGCATGCGCAACGACGCCGCCGCACGATCCGTATCGACATGCACGCCATCGCAATCGACCTGCAGCGCCAGAGCAACGTAACGATCCAACAATTCGCTCATGATCAGGGACCCCCGTGAAACGAGGGCTAGTGTAGCGATCAATCCCGGGATGTTGGCAGACGGGTCTCGGCGATGTCGCTCCACGTCTGCAGGTCGGTGATCAGGCCTTGCTCCACCAGAAAACGATCACACCACCGAACGTCTTCAAAAGTGGTGCCGTCCTGCCAGCTACCACTCATCCGCCCGCGGGCGTAGATGGCAACTCCGCCGGCGGCCTCGCAAGCCTCGAAGGCATCTACTTGTTTGCTTACGCTGGAATAGCGCTTGGATGCGAATACCATGAAGTCCTCAAGCTTGGAGAATCGGTGCCCTCCTGAGATGGAAATCGCCACCGGAGATGCCATCAAGCCGATCGCCAAGGAGGACTGACCTAAATTGACGGCATCAAACCATTGACGCACAAGGTCGATCGCCGCTGCGCGTTCACTGCGCGCCGCGCCGACCACGATCCCCGACTCTCGATGGGATACCACCCAGTGCCCCCCTAATCGCTGATTACCTAAGAGGGCAGTATGCCCTTAACCGATGGCCCTCGTTAAGAGGATCGCTTAGCCTCTGCAGGATGAAGATCGCGATCATTGGCTCAGGCAGCCAAAGCCCCGAACTGCCTGCACACCTGCGCTCGCAAACCACCGGGCGCCATGTCGAACTGGAGCTGATTCAGCCCCGACTGTCGCTGTTCGCCTTCACCGCGTATGAACGTCTGATCGTTGACGTGGGTTATGTCGATGCGTGCCAGCAGGCTGCAGCCCAAGGCGCCGATGTCGTGCTGATCAACTCCTTCGCGGATTACGGCATCGCGGCTGCCCGAGCCGCGGTGACCATCCCGGTGTATGGGGCAGGCGAAGCCGCGCTCATGGCAGCGGAAAAGCACGGCTCGCCTTTTGGCATCATCACTGTCTGGCCACGATCCATGGGTTTTTTGTACACCGAGCGTTTACGCAGCCTCGCCTATGAAAACCTGTGCTGTGGCGTGCGTCATGTACAGGAAGAGGACGAGCTCGAACGTCTGGCAGCAGAGTCCGGCGTAATGCAGCGCATGGCGCGGCATGACTCGAGCTATGTCGACCTGCTGTTGCAGCATTGCGACCGGATGATCGCCGAGGGCGCTCGCAGTATTGTGCTCGGCTGCACCTGCATGGGCCCGATTGCCCACTTGCTGGCGCAGGCCTGCCGCGTGCCCATCATCGAGGGCTCGATGGCTGGCCTGAAGGCAGCGATGCAAGGTCAGCAGACGCCGCTGACGGAGGGTGAGCGCACCCGACGACCTGATCTCATCCCCGCGCTGGTCTCGGGTTGGCCCGATATGCATCGCCCCATCTCTACCAGTGATTGTCCCGTATGCATTGTGACGGAGAGCGAAACATGAAATCTTTGAAACGCCATCGAGTAACCGCCCAGTCAAGCTGGGCCAGCATAAGCCTCGCACTGCTGACGCTCGGCATCACACCCGCTTTTTCGGATCAAGACCCAGCGCTGTTCTCGGCGGAGAAAATGTGGTCGTTGAACCGTCTTGGAGAAACCACCATTTCCCCCGACGGGCGCCATGCCGTCGTCAGCGTGACGCGCTTCGATCTCGAAGAAAACAAACCCGTGTCTGATCTTTGGCGCATACCCGTCGCCGGCGGCGAGGCGAGACAATTGACCTCGGATCCCGCTGCGGAAAAAAACCCTGAGTTCAGTCCCGACGGTCGTCATCTCGCTTTCGTGGCACAGCGTGACGACGACGAGGCGCCTCAGCTGTATGTGCTGCCCATCGATGGCGGCGAAGCGCGACGCATCACCCAAATTCCAACCGGCGTGGATGCTCCCAAATGGTTTGAAGATAGCCAAAGAATCGCGTTCGTATCAGCCATCTGGAGTGATCTTGTACGCTGGGAAGATCAGGCCGAACGCGTCACGCAACGGCGCGAATCCAAAATGACCGCCAAGGTGTGGGACCGGGCGCCCATCAGTTACTGGGACCGCTTCCTGGATGACCGTGAGCCCCATCTCTTTTGGACGAGCCTCGAGGGCAACGAGCCTGTGGCCGTCACCCGCCTAAGCGGTTTTCATCTGCCCAAAGACTCGGTCTCCCGAAACTCATACGATGTGTCCCCCGATGGCGAAGAATTCACCTTCGTAGCCGATGTCGATCCGACCGGCGTCGAGCCCAATCTGGATCTCATCGCCACCGCCAGTTGCGGCTGCAAGCCAGCGCGTCGCCTGACCACCGACAATCTCGCTGACGATGACACACCGCGTTACAGCCCCGATGGGCGCTGGCTGGCCTACGCGGCACAGACCATCAAGGGCTTTTACGCGGATCGACGTCGACTCAAACTGCTGGATCGCAGCAATCCAGCTGCTGCCGCGATCGATCTTTCTTTGGACTGGGATCGATCTGTCGGCGAGCTGCTCTGGCGCATGGACTCCACTGCAATCTACAGCTCGGTCGACGATACCGCGGCCCAACGCGTTTATCGCTTTGATCTCAAGCGAGCGGGACAACCAACCCGTATCACCGGCGAATCAAGCTTCAGCGCGCTCTCAATCGCGCGTACCGGGGGCACCCGACCTGCCGCCGTCGCCCTGCGACAAAGTTTTTCAGAGCCACCCACTCTCGTCCGCTTGGATCTGCAATCAGGCCGCAGTGAGGTCCTGAGCCGGTTCAATGATGCTGCGCTGACCGAGGTCAAGCTCGGTGCAGTGCAGAGCGTGACGTATGCAGGTGCGGAAGAACAGCCCATCCAGATGTGGGTGATCTATCCGCCGGATTTTGACCCCAACAAAAAATACCCGCTGTTCTTGTTGTTGCATGGCGGGCCGCACAATGCCATTCAGGATGCAGTGCAATGGCGCTGGAATGCTCATGTCTTTGCCAGCTGGGGTTATGTCGTGGCCTGGCACAACTTTCACGGCTCAAGTGGTTTTGGTCAGCGATTTGCAGACTCCATCAACCCCGATTGGATCAGCAAACCCTATGAAGACACGCTGCGCGCGACGGATTATTTTGCCAAGCAGCCATTCATTGATGCTGATCGCATGGTGGCGGGCGGCGGCAGCTATGGGGGCTTTCTGGCGAGCACGCTGCTTGGTCGGCCACATCCCTTCAAGGCTCTGATTGCACACGCCGCGGTCTACAACCTCTATACCCAGATCGGTGCGGACTATGGCGCAACGAAGGCGCGCTTTTTCGAGTTCTGGGAACGTCCGCAGGAATTCGCCCGGTATTCACCCCATACCGAAGCCGCAAACTTCAACACTCCTACCCTCGTGATCCATGGTCAAAATGACCTGCGTGTACCGGTCAATCATGGCTTTGAGCTCTTCAATACACTGCAGAAGCGCGGTATCGAATCTCGTCTGGTCTATTATCCCGATGAAAATCATTGGATACTGAGCCCGCAGAATTCATTGTTCTGGTACCAGACCGTGCGTGACTGGGTGACTCGGTTCGCCCCACCCAACCCGCCATGATGAGAGGAGATTAGCCATGCTCAAGATCATCAAATGGATATTCAAAGCTGTGCTGGGCCTGGCCCTGACGTTGGCCGTGATCATCGGCTCGTATGTGTTCTGGTTTAGCGGCTCCAGCCATGTGCCCGACAAACTGGTGACCAAAACGGAATATCAATCCGTCGGTGGCCCGATTTTGATTTTTGGCGGCAATCGCGCGACGGGTCTCGAGATCGTTCGGGACCTCGTGGCTCGCGGCGAACGTGTAACCGTCGCAGTTCGCGCGAGTTCGGACACCCGAGCTCTCGACGAACTCGGTGTGCGCACCGTGATTGCGGATGCCTTGGATGCCGCGCAGGTGATGAAGGTCTTTGAGTCTGATCAGTATGCGGCCGTCATCTCGACACTCGGCACGACCCGGGGCGATCAGGCCAAACGACCCGACTATATCGGCAATCGGAATGTTATCGACGCGGCCGTTACCACCGGCGCACAACGATTCGTGTTCATCACCGTGATTGGCGCCGGCGATTCGCGGGACACGGCACCCTTGCCCGCGCGCAATTTTCTGCAGGAAGTCATCCAGCTCAAAACGCAGGCAGAAGATCATCTGATCGCAAGCGGCCTTGCCTACACCATCATTCGGCCGGGTGGGCTGACAGATCGTAAGGCGACCGGCACCGCTGTGTTGGCCGAAGACCCGCAAGCCTTCAGTTACATTGCGCGTGTGGATCTCGCTGCGCTCGCCGTCGAAGCACTCGGCAATCCGGCGACAGCGGGCAAAATCTTTGCCGCCTACGATCCGAGTCGACCGACTCTTTGGTACACCTTCAGCGATTGACCGCGGCGCGATTACCAGGGCAACTCGCTACCGTCATAGACCCAGTAGCGACCGGCTTTTGACGCATCCAGACCCTCGATCACCCGTCGCATACCGCTTGCGCTCGTGACGGCGTCAATGTCCGCGTTGGGGCCACCCATGTCGGTACGCACCCAACCCGGATGCAGGGCCGTCGCGATGATGCCGTGGCTACGCGCAAGATCGATCGCCATGGAGCGCATGATGGCATTCACCGCTGCCTTGCTGGCGCGATAGGCGTACAGCCCACCGATGGTATTTTTCTCGATGGATCCCAGGATGCTGCTCAAAGTAATCAGTTTCTTCTGCTCGGAACGAGCAACCTGTTCCACAAACGCCTCAGCCATTTTCATGGGGCCCATGACATTCAGCCGGAATACCTGAGCCCAATCCTCAAAATCGGAATCGCCAAACCGCCCGAACTGCTTGCCTTCCTCAGCGAAACTGCGACGCCCCATGGTGCCCGCCGAATTGATCAAGACATCGATCGGCTGCCCTACCAGCTCGCGAGCCAAGCGATCGATCGAGGCGTGATCCTCCACATCGAGCGCGTGAACGGTGACTCGCTGCGCCGAGCGTGAGGCGATCTCCTGCAGATCCGCCACCGCCTGTGGGTTGCGCACGCACGCAAGCACCTGCCAGCCCGACTCGGCATATTGACGAGTCAATTCCAGGCCCAACCCCCGCGAAGCTCCTGTCACCATGACTGTTGGCATGATCATCTTCCTCCGGCACGCTCCCGTGCACTGAAACGTTCACAACCCATGCACCAACGTGGACGTTGGCGACGGTGCAATCTAACCTTGCGCACTGGATTCGCCAAATCAGAAGCACTGATGACCACCCCGAATGACTACCGCAAACTGATCATCCACCAGCTCACGGGTGATTTCCGCACTTCCACTCGTGTCGTCACCCAGGACTGGCAGCACCCGGGCCCCGGTCAGGTGGTGGTTCGAAACCGCTATGCCGGCTGCAACGCAATCTTTGACAAGAAGCTGTGTGGTAACAGCATTCAATATGTGAACGTGCAGCCGCCGTTTGACATGGGCATTGAATCGGTCGGAGAAGTGGTTGCCATAGGCCGGGGTGTCACGCGGTTACGCGAGGGCGACCCGGTCGCCGTCAGTCGACTCGGGAATGGCTATCGCGAATACCAGTTGGTGGAGGAGTCGAAACCGCTTCGAGTCCGAGAGGCAAGCCCGGAAATCCTGGCCTTGATCCCAAGCGGTATCTCGGCGATGGTCGGACTTGAACGGATCGGCGAGGTTCGTCCCGGCGACACCGTGGCCATCTCCGCAGCCGCCGGCGGACTCGGGCATTTTGTGGTGCAGCTGGCGAAACTCCGCGGTTGTCATGTCATCGCCATCACCGGCAGCGACCAGAAAATCTCCTTGCTGCATGAACTCGGCGCAGATCGTGTCATCAATCATCAACGCGAGAACCTGCGCGAGATCATTGCCGCCGAGTACCCGCGGGGTCTTGATGTCGCCTACGACTCCGTCGGCGGTGAAATCTTTGATATATTCGTCGACCATCTCGCGATGCGAGGACGATTGGTGGTAAGTGGGCATACTTCGGATTTCGACAAGCCTGTCGAACCGATCCCACACCCCCGGATGTACCGCAAGCTGTATTGGAAATCAGCGTCGATCCGCGGCTTCCAGAACCAGGCATTTCCTGAATTCTTTGAGGAATCAGCGGATCGAATACTCGATTTGTACTATCGCGGGCAATTGCGCGCGCTGGTCGAACCACGGCCTTTCTGCGGGCTTGAGCAAACAGCGGATGCCGTGGAATATCTCTTGAGCGGGCGCAACGCCGGCAAGGTGGTCGTTAAAATTCCGTGAGGCCGTGACTGCACGCTGACACCTTGAGCGCATTCGCCGTCGACAGAGAAGCTCTCACTCCGTCTGCACACTCAAGGCATCTTCAGCCCAGGCGATAGCGTCAAGATAAGCCTCCCTCAAGGCAGAGGGCGTCGCAAGATTACCCTCTTCTACCAAATCCCACTGGCCGTTTTCATAGGCCTCGACCAAAGAAAGTATCTGCCCGATGGCGCCTTCCCGGCGCAACAAGGCTGCCCGTACCGGCTCGGCCAGTTTCAAGTCCTGGATAGCAACATGCAGAGGTTCGCCGATCAGCGCATCGAGGTGGGAAAGCATGCCGGTGATGAACAAGGCCCCCACCTCGATCTCATCGCCTCGGCGCAGGCTTTCGCACATCCTCGCGCGCACCAAGACATTACCCAGTAACCACGGGGGACGATCACGATACGCAGCCAAGACCAGCATCGAACACAGGCGCAATAACTTGTCTCGACCCAGCAGATTGATGCCGTGGGCGATGGAGGTCACCTCCACGTCAAAAGAGTAGTACGAGGAATTGAGGGTGCGCAGAATACGGTGTACGAGATCGGGATCCCGCGAGACCAGCGATACGATCTGACCAATTGAGTAGTCAGGTGATTGCAGCGCAGCGAGCACCTCGAGGCGGGAGCTTTTGGGCGCTGATGACCCCCGCGTGGGGAACGCCTCCGGTTGCTGCAAAAAAGTACCGTGAAATCCGCGAAAGCCCATATCCCGGCAAACATTGAATTGCTCAATATCTTTGAGATTGTCGGCGACCAGATAGGTGCGCTGCTCGCGCAAGCGACGCACGGCATCACGATAATCCGCCGGCTCTCGCCCTGACATGTCGAGGCGGATGATCTGACAGAGGGCAAATAGGCCTGGGTGGGCTTGCAGCGCATAGTCCGCCGGCAACCGGGCGGCCAGACGAAACCCCTCGCTGCGAAGCGCAGCCAAGCTCTCGAGCACGAGTGACTCGGATTCGGGATCCATCGAGACATCAGCCGTCACATTGAGCACGGTATGCTCGGGTGGTAACGGCCAGCTCAATCCCTCTCGAGCGAGCTCCAGCGGCAAGGCGAGATGCGCGACCGAGCGCCCCACCAGGCGCTCAAGACCAATCTCGGTCACTGCTGCCAGCACCACCCGTGCCGTGCTCGCAGAGTCCGTCAAAGGTTCGGACAGTGTGTCGCCCGGAACACCGTGAATCAATTCGTAGGCCAACACCCGTTGCTGCCGATCAAAAATCGGCTGCCGGACGATATGAATCTCATCCTGGGGCAAAAGGCGGGAGCGTGACGGTGCCATGGTGGATGCCCAAGTCATGCCGCGAGATCGCTCGTTTGTCGTTTAAATTCAGATGTTAATTCGCTCATTCGTGAACTCATCTCACGATAGTGCGCGCACGATAGGCGTTTCGGTACGATCACAAGTCGCATATGAATCCGTTTCGGAATCATTTTTGTTGTTTTTTTGCGACGCGCTGATTCAGCCTGCAACACAATCTGCCCCCCAAACCATTCTGTCTGATAAATTCGGCCATCGGGGTTTTTGCATATTGCGTAAAAGATCCGATGTTTCACAAGGATTCATTCACTCACGGGGAACGTGTCATGCCGAAGAATCGTCTCTTGCATCTCGCTGTCATCGCCGCCTTGCCAGTCAGTGGCTACGCGCAGGAACAAAGCGGAGGCCTCGAGGAAATTGTTGTTACCGCAGAACGCCGCGAGGCCTCGCTGCAAACGGTGCCGGTGCCAGTCACCGCGATCACGGCTGAAGCACTTGAGAATAAACAAGTGACCGAGGCTCGTGATCTTGCACGCTATGCCCCCTCTCTCAAGATGTTCAACAACATCACGACGCCCACCAACCTCTCGCCCTCGCTGCGCGGCTCGCTGCAACAGGACGCGTCACTGGTGGTCGCCGAATCGCCGTTTGGTATCTACGTGGATGACGTTTACCTTGCGCGACTGAACGGCAATAACGTGACCCTCGCCGACATCGAACGGGTCGAGGTGCTGCGTGGCCCGCAAGGCACGCTGTATGGTCGCAACACGCTTGCGGGCGCGATCAAATTCATGTCGCGGAATCCGGGCGAAGAAAGCTGGCTCAATGCCAGTGCCGGCGCGGGTAACTTTGATCAATACCGCCTCAGCTTCAGCGCAGGCGGCCCCATCAGCGATGATGGCTGGGCAGGTTCTTTCTCGGCCTTCAAGTCCTACAAGGGACCACAATTCTACAGCGTGCACCCTTCAAAGAATGAGGCCACCGGCAAGGAGCGTAACTGGGCGCTGCGCGGCAAGCTGCGCTACACCGGTATCGAGAATCTGGATGTCACTCTGTCGGTATCGCATGCCGATGCGCTTAATGATGGCGGTCAGTTGATCCCGGCGCAAACCCCGACCGTACCGGCCAATCGTCAGTTTTCCTCGGATGATCTCGTGCCGCAGTTTGGCGACTACGTGCTCAACACGCCGGAAATCGATCGCCCAAATGGCCTCAGGAACTACCCGCTCGGCACCACAAAGCAAACCATCGGCTCGCTGAATATCGGCTATGACTTTGGCGATATGGTGCTGCGCTCGATCACGGGCTACGTCAAGACCAAAGATTATTTCACCAACGACTTCAGCGGCAACGGCAACATCGAGGCCTCTAACGAAGCCGATGCCGAGCAGTTCAGCGAAGAGCTGCAACTGTCGGGCACCGGCATGAATGGCAAGCTCAACTATCTGGTGGGTGTATATCTGTTCCGTGAAGAGGCAGTCCAAGCCTTCGCATGGAACTCCTACTTCCCTGGCGTGTTCCCGATTCTGCCGATCTCAAACAGCCTGCTGACCATCGATACCTCGTCGATTTCGGCTTTCACGCAGTTTGATTATCAGGTCACGGATGCCTTGAAGCTGACCCTCGGCTATCGCTACACCGAAGACGACAAAGATTTCCGCATGATCTTCAACCATGTGACGCCTTTGCCCTTTGTGCCGGCCACGGGTTTGGTTGAGCACCTCAATACCTACTCGGAGGGCACGGGTCGGTTTGGTCTCGATTACACCGTTCCGACCGAGAGCGAGAATATTGATCGCTTGCTGGTCTACGCCTCAGCCGCGCAAGGCTTCAAGTCGGGTGGTTATAACGGTATCGCGATCTTCAACTTCAATGATGCGTTGTCGCCCTACACTCCGGAAAACAACACCACGTACGAAGTCGGTGTGAAATCGGACCTCTTCAATAACCGGCTGCGCGTCAATGCCAACTACTTCATCTCGGATACCGACGATCTGACGCTCAACGCGCAGGTCATTGTGGATGGCCTCGCCACCTTCCCGGTAACAAACGCCGGCAAGGCCCAAGTGAAGGGTCTCGAAGTAGAGATCACGGCGGTACCGACCGATGGTCTGACGCTGTTCCTGAGCGGCACGGGCCTGATGGACGGCAAGTTCAAGTCCTTGAACCCGACCAGCGCTCCGGCCAATTCTTTGGCCAGCTATGGTGTCTCACCGATCGTGCCGCAGACGCCTGATTTCTCGGTCAGCTTCGGCTTTGATTACCGCTTCGACACCGCCCTTGGTGAGATGACGGTGGGTGCGGACTGGTTCCAGACCGATGACTATGTGACCTCGGCGACTCAGGAATTCCTGGTTAAGGCACACGGCTTCGGCAACGCCTTTGTGGCGCTGCAGCTGTCGGACAGTCTCTCGCTGCGCGGTTCGGTGAAGAACTTCACCGATGAATACGTGCTGCAGACGGGTTCACGCGGCTTCCTGGGCGGATTCATTCCGAACCGGCCGCGAGAGTACCTGTTCTCGGTCAACTACAGCATGAACTGATCAAAGAAACCAGGAGCCGCGTTTAGCGCGGCCAATGACTGCAAAGGCCCGAAGGTGTGTACATCTTCGGGCCTTTGGCATTTCAGGCTCTCGTGATCAGTGACGCAACAAGGCTGCCGCTGCCTCACCAGCAAGACGACCCAAACTGGTGGCGGTCAACAAACCGTTGCCTGCCATGTATCCCCAGCTTGATGGGCCCGATATGCCGCGCGCCGCACCCCCACCTGCAAATACATTGGGCAAGGGACTATCGTCTTCCCGCAGTACCCTACCTTCGATATCGACGGCAAGCCCGCCTTGAGTATGGAACAGCGCCCCCGTCACCTTGACGGCATAAAACGGTGCAGTGAGCGGGGGTTTGCCACTGAAGTCGCGACCAAAGCGATCGGCGCGCTCGCCGCGAGTGCAGGCGGAGACCTCTTCCATCGTGCGTGAGAGACCCGCCGCATCAATGCCACACAGCGATGCCAGTTCGCCGATGGAATCGGCCTTGATGAGCGCACGCGCTTCGACAGCATCTCGATAATCATCGAACTCGAGCATCAGCTCGTGCAATCTCTGATCATAGATATCCCAGGCGACATGACCTGGTTGGGCTACCACATCCACCGCCTGCTCTGAGTAACCTCGTGCCTCGTTGGAGAAACGCTCGCCACCCACATTGACCTGAAATCCGCCTTCCATGATCAGAGGCCAAAGAATCGGGATGCCGCGTCCTGCGGCGAGACCGCCATGCCCCTGATAACTGTGGATATCGCGCACTGCCGCACCAAGCGCCAACCCCCAGCGAATTGCATCACCTTTGTTTCCCGGATGGCCAAAGAAAGTGGCGCCTTCGATTTCAGGAATGTACTCGCGCACCATCTGCGCGTTGCCTGCAAAGCCACAACACGCGAGTATCACCGCATCGCAAGATAAATCTTCCCAGCTGCCGTCAGGCCGCATCACCCGTACGCCGCGCACACGCCCATCTGCACGCTCGGCAAACAATTGCGTCACCAGCGCTTCGGTCAAAAGATCAATCCCTTGTCGTTCGATGGCAGAAGACAACGCGCCCATCAGTTCTGAACCCGTGCGATTTGGCGAACCATGCATGCGCTTGACGGAATGACCCGGATACAAAAAGCTGTCGACCAACGTCAATGGCACCTGATGATCGTCAGCGAGCCACTCGACCGTGCGTGCCGAAGCCCGTGCCAATGCAAGGGCAATAACTTCATCGGTTTGTCCGCGCGCCTTGGCGACGATATCGCGAGCAAACAATTCAGGCGTATCCTCAATCCCCTTCTGGTGCTGCATCCGCGTGCCGGCAGCCGGAATCAAGCCAGTGGACATCGCCGTCGTACCCAAGGCCGAGGAGTCGCGCTCCAGCACCAAAACTTCGCTGCCCGCTTGTGACGCCGCCAAGGCGGCCGATAAGCCACAGGCACCAGCACCCACAACGAGCACCGGTATATGGCCGGCAAACTGGGCGATAGCGGGATCAAGCAGAGAAAGACTGGGGTCGTATTGAGTCATGGCGAAGCATTGTAGGGTCGCCTCACCCAGCACCGGGCACGATCATCCAGGCAACCGGCTATCGCGCGGCCACTCACCGGTCGAACGATGCAGCGGTTCGCGAGCAAGATTATCGAGGCTTTAGCATGCACATCCACGGTGAGGGCTTAAGGGGGGGGGTGAGCCAATGAACGTCGGATCGAGCCTTGGGGCTACGACAAAAGATTTTCTCGCGAGAGAACACGGTCACTTCATCAACGGCCAATGGGTCAAATCCGAGTCCGGTGAGATCTTTGCCGTGCATGACCCGGCGACGGGCGATGTCATCTCGCACTGCCGTGCCGGCGATGAAGCCGATATTGATCGGGCCGTGCGCGCCGCTCGCGCAGCGTTTGAGGGACCCTGGTCGCGCTTCACCAGTGCGCAACGCAGTGCGGTGCTGTGGAAAATTGCCGATCTGATAGAACAAAACTTTCAGCAGCTATGCGAACTCGAAATTCTCGACAATGGCTTGCCAACCCCGCTTGCACAGTATGTGTGCGGCATGGTGGTGCCTGAGTTCTTTCGCTATTACGCCGGCTGGCCTACCAAAATCGAGGGGGCCACGATTCCTGCCGCACCGCAGGGAAAACTGCCGAACCAGGTATTTTCCTACACCTTGCGCGAACCCATCGGCGTGGTTGGAGCCATCACGCCGTGGAATTCCCCTCTGCCCATGGTGATGCTCAAGATTGCTCCTGCACTTGCCACCGGCTGTACCTTGGTGCTCAAACCCGCCGAGCTCACTCCCTTGACTGCAATGCGTCTCGTCGAACTGTGCCAAGAAGCGGGAGTGCCCGACGGGGTAATCAACCTCGTCAACGGCTTCGGTGAATGCGCCGGTGCCGCGCTGGCCGCCCATCCTGGGGTCGACAAAATTGCCTTCACGGGCTCCACCGAAGTCGGACGTAAGATCATTCACGCTGCGGCGGGTAACCTGAAAAAGGTAACGTTGGAACTCGGCGGCAAATCACCGGTGGTGATCTTTGCCGATGCCAATCTGGATGAAGCGATTGCGGGAGCGGCACGGGCGTGTTTCTTTTTGCAGGGTCAGAACTGCATGGCCGGAACGCGTTTGTTCGTGCACGAAAAAGCGCATGACCGGGTCGTTGCGGGCATCACGACAGCAGCGCAAGCCATGAAGATCGGCCCAGGCCTCGATCCCAGCTCCGAGTTTGGCCCACTGATCTCGGCACAACAACGCAAGCGTGTCGCGGGATTTGTCGAGGCAGGCATCACCGAGGGTGCTGAGCTTGCCTGCGGTGGCAAGGCACTCGATCGACCCGGTTATTTCTTTGCACCAACGGTACTGACTCACACACGACCCGATATGACGCCGGTAAAGAACGAAATCTTCGGGCCGGTTCTTTGTGTGCAGCGCTTTGGTGACAACGATCTTGACGAAGTCGTAAGAGCGGCCAACTCAACAATTTACGGCCTGTCGGGTAGCGTCTGGACACGAGACCTCGGGACAGCCATGGAGATGGTCCGCAGAATCGACTCTGGCCAAGTCAGCGTGAACATGCACGCTGCCATTGACCCTGCCATGCCGTTTGGCGGCAATAAACAGTCGGGCTGGGGACGCGAGTTTGGCAAGGAGGGTCTTGAGCCCTACCTCAAGACCAAAGGGATTTCGATTACCTGGTGACCGTGGCGGGCTGCGCACCCAGTGCTTGCAGCCAACGCTGGTAATCGGGTGCCTCGCGTAGAAGTTGAGCGGCAGCCTGACGCAAAGCATCCACCTGCCCCCGCTCCAGTGAAAAAGAGGTGGGCAGTCGAACCAAAGTATCCCACCCTGGATGATCCCGCAGCGAAGACAACTCGACTTCAATGAAATAAAGTTCAGATGAATCGATACGCTCCAGTCTGTTTGTCAGTTGCTCACGCAGGACAGCTTTGCTCTCGGCTGTATGACGATCGACTGGGACGGTTCCCATCAAACGCAACATGTCAAAAAATCCGGGTGGATCAGCATCACCTCCGATGCGTTCGGCCTGTGAGTCACCGGCATTGACCATGAGAATCACCAATCTTTTCGGCGCCTCCGAGCGACTTTGATCGAGGTCGGGATTCAGTAATGCATCAAGAATGGCCCCGACACCGAGATTGTCGCTCAAGGCCCCATCCACCAAATGCAGGTGCCCGTAGCGTGCAGGATCGGCGCGCAAGAGGCGCGATGTCGCCAAGTGGTAACGACGGTCGCTGTGATCGGTATCGGTAGCGACGCTCTCCACCCATGACGGCAGACGATATCCGCAATGACCCGCATGATTGGTCAGGGTGATCGGTGTGATCAGCGCCGGCACGGCAGACGAAGCAACCACCGCACGACTGATGGGCCAATGATGCAGATCGAGACAAAGACGATCGAACTCGTCTTGCGTGAACTCGAACCGACTGGCAACTCCGATATCCGTGGCGTTGACAATCAAAAAAGGCCGGCGGCCTGTCTTGTCCAGATTCTGGTATCGAGCACCGTTGAACAATCTTGAATCAAAAAATTCGGCAAAGACATCCGCACGAGTAAAATCTTTGTGCAGTAATCGGAACCAGTTGCGAGGACTATAGAAAAATCGCTTTTTGAGTGTGGCACCCACATCGTGATAGAGGTAGCGCGCGGGGAAATCATCGAACATGCGATCACCATGCAACACGTAATAAGCCGCAGGCACCGCACCACCCGACACGGCGGAAATCACATCGACGGTATCGAGCAACCGCACCTCGCGTTGGTTGTGGTCGAACCAGACATCTCGCGAGAGTTGCTCAAGGACGCCATACGCCATTGCTGAGGCCCGCATCCCCCCACCTGAAAAGCTCAACACCACCAGCATATCGTCCTGGGGACGGTTGCTCACCACGGTCGCTGCTCGATACCCCTCTTCAGCTCCGATCCGCTGCAAAGGCGAACCCGTCAAATCTTGCGGAGAAGTTACGCAACCGGCACAGGCCAGTACGGCCGCCCCCAGGACCAACAATCGGACCACAGACATCGAGCCAGTCCCCGAAAAACGGGACACGCCGCTTACGGAACTACGATTCGAGACAGATAGTCGGCCATGCCGTCGACATCTGCCTTGTTGAGCTCGTGCAGTAACCGCCCATGACTAGCCGACAGCTGTGGCCGTCTTCCCTCAGCCACATCAAAGAATTGCCGCCGCAGATATTCGTAATGCTGGCCGGCGAGCCGCGGAACACCGGATACATCGGACCCAGCGGCAGACGCACCGTGGCATGCAGCGCAACGCAAAACAAACGTCCAAGCCCCTTCACGCAAGTACTGCCCCGAACCAACGCCTGTCATACCGGGATTGAGCATGGCGGAAACATAAGCCGCCACATCGACCAAATCCTGAAGTTGGGTGAATTTTTTGAGCTCAACCACATGCTCCATACGCAAGTCCCAGCGCTCTGCATGACGATAATCAATCAGCTGCTTGAGCAGCACGGAATAATGCTGTCGGGCAATGACGGGGGCATTGCCGTCAGGCTGCCCCATGCCAGTCACGCCATGACAGGCAGCACAGGTGGCATAAAGCCCCTCACCACGTGCGGGGTTTGCCGGTAGCGTCTGGGCTTGTTGCAAGTCGGCGCGCGCCGCATCTCGGCTCGCGCGATCGTCTTCGGCCACGACCGAAGCCGACATCACACAGCACAACAGAAACCACGCGACGACTCTCATTATTCGACCTCCAAATATCGTATGGAACAAATGCAGGGACCTACCAAGTCCCCGTGTTGGGCATGGAGATCCAGGGCTCTTGCGGCGCGAGCGCAGTCCCTCGCTGCAAGAGCTCGATGGAGATTCCATCTGGCGAACGGACAAAGGCCATACGGCCATCGCGCGGCGGACGCAAGATGGTGACCCCATGGTCTTGCAGACGTTGGCAAGCCGCATAGACATCATCGACGGCATAGGCCACATGACCAAAATTTCGGCCGCCGGAATAGACCTCAGGATCCCAGTTGTAGGTCAGCTCGATCTGGGCCGCGTGATCCCCTGGCGCCGCCAGAAACACCAGCGTGAATCTACCAGCGGGGGAATCGCGGCGGGATAATTCCTCAAGACCGAGCGCGTCGCGATAAAATTTCAGCGAGGCATCGAGATCGGACACACGAACCATGGTATGCAGATATTTCATTGGTTGATTATAGGACTCTTGAAGCATGCTGACTGAGACAAGCGTTGAATGGCAGGCGGTGGTGACCAGCCTTGGGGTGGCTGCGCGCGCCCTCGCCTTCACTCTACCGCTTTCCATCGTGCTTGGCTGGGTGCTGGCGCGCAAACGCTTTGCGGGCTATGCACTGCTTGATGCCCTGATCCATGCACCACTGGTACTGCCCCCGGTGGTGGTGGGATATGTCCTTCTGCTCACTTTTGGCATTCAGAGCCCAGTGGGTCACTGGCTGGATCAAACATTCGGAGTGCGTCTGGTCTTTACCGCCGAGGGCGCGGCTCTGGCAGCCGGCATTGTCGCGTTGCCGATCATGGTCCGTACCGTACGTCTGTCTCTCGAGAGCATTGATCCGCGACTGGAACGGGCCGCCGCGAGCCTCGGCGCCAACAGTTGGGACCGTTTTCGCTCCATCACCCTGCCGTTGATTTTGCCCGGGATCCTGTCTGCCGCGATTCTCGGCGTAGCCATCAGTCTGGGTGAATTCGGAGCGGTGATCACTTTTGCCGCCAACGTACCGGGCGAAACTCAAACTTTGGCGCTTGCCATCTATGGTGCTTTGCAGTTACCGGATGGCGAAACCATTGCGCTGCGTCTCGCATTGATTTCCTTGTTGATCGCAATCACGGCCCTGCTCGCGGCCGAATGGCTCGGGCGTTACTCTCGTCGCTGGCAGACCGTGTCGCATGGTCGATAAAAAAAGCATATTGTCAGTAGATGTGGAGTTGACACGGACGGAGTTCACACTCGCCTGTCAGTTCGAGATTACCTGTGGATGTACCGCAATCTTTGGGCCATCGGGCGCAGGTAAATCCACGTTGCTCGACATCATCAATGGCAACCTGACCCCTGATCGCGGCTATGTGAGACTCGGACAGGATGTGCTCATCGACACCACCAAAGGGCTTGCAAAGCCCACCCATGAGCGACAAATCGGCTGGGTGCCGCAAGATGCGCTGCTGTTCCCGCATTTGACGGTGATCGACAATCTTTTGTTCGGTCACCGACGCCGCCGGGCTACGACTCTGACTGGACCTTCACCGCACCAAGTCATTGGCGTTCTCGGTCTCGACCGATTATTGGCGCGCTGGCCGCGCGAACTCTCCGGCGGTGAAAAACAGCGGGTGGCGCTCGGTAGAGCGCTCTTATCCAACGCGCAACTCTTGTTGCTGGATGAGCCGCTGGCATCACTGGATACCGTTCGACGCAGCGAGATTCTCGATTTGCTGGATGAGGTTAAACACGAGTTCAATGTCCCCATCCTGCATGTCACACATAGCCTCGCAGAAGTAATGCGGCTGGCCGATCATCTGGTACTGTTGGACGGTGGCCAAATCCAGGCAGCCGGCTCCATTGAATCTTTGATGGGACGGGCGGATACGCCGATGTTGTCGGCGCGACGTGATGCCGGCAGCCTGCTTCGACTCGATGATCTGACGCTTGCCGACAACCAACCGGCAGTGGGCTTGCTTGAAGGTCAGCCCTTTTATCTGCCGCTATCTGCAGGAGAATGGAAACTATCCGCGCGGGCTTTACCTTTGCGTGTGTACGTCCCCGCGCACGAGGTGATGCTTGCCCTTGAGCCACCCAAAAAGATTTCAGTCCGCAACTCGCTCAGCTGCCGAATCGAGCGAATCGTTCAAAAAAATACGCAGATCAGTCTGGTGGAGCTTGCCCTCGGCCAGCAGCGTCTGCTGGCATCGATTACCGCATCGGCAGCGCAGGAGCTTGAGCTCCGCGAGGGCCTGCAGGTTTACGCCTTGATCAAATCCATGTCGTTGGATGTGCCGGCAGGACGCAATCTGCTTTGGGACTCAGAACATCTGTGAGGGCCCGGGACTTGTCACCTCGGTGACGGCATGTCGTGCCTTGATGAAGTCCCCGGTGATCATCGCATCGTAGG
>CAZHLL010000003.1:70846-80009 GCA_964533305.1 uncultured Acidibacter sp. | reverse complement strand
TTCAAACAAAACCGCATCACCCGAGCGCGCATTGATGGCACTCCGGCCACGTTTTCCCAGAGCCTCGATCGGGGCGGCACGGCCCGTGGCGAAGCCCAGCAAATCATCTACGAGATCGAACAGCAGACTGTGACGCTGAGCGGCCAAGCCTGGCTGACCGACAGTCGCAATGAAATCCGTGGCGAGCCGCTCATCTACAACTTGCGCGAGCAACGCGTACAAGCCGGCACCCAGACAGGAAGCCGCGAACGGGTACAGATCATCATCCGCCCCACAGCCCCCAAGTCTGAGCCGAAAACGCCTGAACCCAAAACCCCCGAGCCGAAGCCGGACATCCCACGCGAGGAGTCACCATGAGTCGTTTGACTGCCGCGCATTTGGCCAAGTCTTACGGCAAGCGCCCCATTGTCAAAGATTTGAGCCTGCAAGTGGACTCGGGTGAAATTGTGGGCCTGCTCGGTCCCAATGGTGCTGGCAAAACCACGGCGTTTTACATGATCGTGGGTCTCGTCCCAGCGGATGCAGGGCAAATCAGCCTGGATGAACAAGACCTCACAGCAGAGCCCATGCACCGACGGGCTCAAGCCGGTATTGGTTATCTGCCACAAGAGCCCTCGATCTTCCGTCGTCTCACGGTCGAAGAAAACATTCTCGCCATTCTCGAAACTCGACCGAATCTCGACCAACAAGCGCGACAAGCACGTTGCGAGGAACTGCTCTCGCAATTGCGCATCGGTCACGTACGCACATCGAAAGGGATGGCACTCTCTGGCGGCGAACGACGTCGCGCCGAAATCGCCCGCGCTCTGGCTGCCGAGCCCCGTTTTTTGTTGCTCGATGAGCCCTTTGCCGGCGTAGACCCCATTTCAGTCAGCGACATTCAGCATATCGTGCGCGATTTGGCTGAGCGCGGTATCGGCGTACTGATCACGGATCACAACGTGCGAGAAACTTTGGGCGTCTGTCATCGCTCCTACATCATCGGTGAAGGTGAAGTCATCGCCGCCGGAGTGGCGCAGGAAATCCTTGCCAATCCGCGCGTCCGTGAGGTGTACTTGGGTGAGTCGTTTCGTCTGTAAGAGGTCTCATCGACCCTTCTTTGTTCACTAATCGGGTAGCCAACCCATGCTCAAGCAGTCACTGCAACTCAAGCTCGGTCAGTCTCTGACCATGACGCCCCAGTTGCAGCAGGCCATCCGCCTACTGCAGATGCCCACCCTCGAACTGCAGGCGCATATTCAGGAAGTACTCGAATCCAACGTGATGCTCGAGCAGGAGGAATCCGAAGAAGAGGCAGATCTGCTCACCTCGCTGACCTCATTGACTGCGATGGAAGCGACCTCCACGGTGGATGTCAGTGAGCCGACCGAGGTTGAAATCATTGAACAACCCTGGGCAGATCGACCGGGCACCGGCAGCGATGCGGGGCGCGCCGAGGACGACGAAGAGCGCGAGCGGGAGCTGGCCGATGAGCACGCCGTCTCGCTGCGCGAACATCTGCTCGAGCAACTCGAACTTGCGGGGCTACGGCCAGCGGACCTGCAGGTCGCGGCCGCCATCGTCGATGCGCTTGACGATGACGGTTATCTCAAAGAATCCCTGACTGACCTCGCGACCTCGCTGCGCCCCGAACTCGATCTCGACGAGGAAGAAATCGAGCGCGTGCTGCTGCTCGTGCAAATGCTCGAGCCTGCGGGGATTGCCGCCCGAGATTTATCCGAATGTCTGTCGCTGCAGCTTGCGCAATTGAGCCCGGCTACCCCGGGGCTTGGACTCGCCCAACGCATCGCGCTTGAACACCTGCCCTTGTTGGGAGCCCGGGATCTCTCGGCGCTGCATGCAGCGCTCGGTGCCGACAGCGAGGCGGTCGATGCCGCCATTGCGCTCGTGCGTACCTGCCACCCGCGCCCCGGATCCTTGATCAGTACCGCCACCACCGAATACATCGTGCCCGACGTCTTTGTTCGTCGCACTGAAAAGGGTTGGGCGGTGGAGCTGAATCCCGGCACCCTGCCTCGCGTTCGAGTCAACGATACCTATGCGGGCATGCTGGGTCGGGGTGGCTCCTCCAGCGTGCTGCGGGCGCAGCTGCAGGAGGCACGCTGGTTGCTCAAGAGCCTCGAAATCCGTCATGACACCTTGCTCAAAGTTGCGCGTGCGATCGTCGAGCGCCAAACCGATTTTCTCGCCGCGGGCGAGGAATCGATGCGACCCATGATCCTCAAGGACATTGCGCTCGCCATCGACATGCACGAATCAACGATCTCACGCGTGACCTCGGGAAAGTACCTACACACGCCGCGTGGCGTATTCGAACTACGCTATTTCTTCTCCAGTCAGGTCGAAGGCGGGGACGGACAAGGCACCTCCTCCACGGCCATCCGCGCCAAGATTCGAAAGCTCATTCGGGATGAGGATCCTGCGCGCCCCCTGTCCGACAACCGGCTCGCCGAGTTACTCTCGGAACAGGGAATCCCGGTGGCAAGGCGTACTGTGGCCAAGTACCGCGAGGCGCTCGGTATCGAGTCGTCTGCGGAACGTAAACGCCATGGTGCAGTCTGATTCAGGCTGCCCGACTATCGAAGGAGACTGACATGCAAATATCCATTACCGGACACCACATCGACGTAACCGAGCCGCTGCGGCAGTACATCAACAAAAAAATGGATCGGATCCTGCGGCACTACGACCAAATGATCGATGTGCACTATGTGCTCTCGGTCGAAAAGTTGCGGCACATTGCAGAGGCGACCTTGCGCGTGCCCGGCAGTGATATCCACGCCAACGCCGAGGCCGACGACATGTACGCCGCGATCGACGCGCTGGCCGACAAGCTCGACCGGCTGGTCAAAAAACGCAAAGAAATCACGGCAGATCATCACGCCGAAGAGGGTCGCAAAGCGCGGCAATGACGGCGGACCGACGCGGATTGGAGAGCGATGCGAATCATAGTTGTCAGTGGTCTATCAGGTGCAGGCAAGAGCGTGGTGCTCCACGCTCTGGAGGACCTCGGCCATTACTGCATCGACAACCTGCCCGCATCAATGCTCGAGCCCTTTGTCGCGCACGCCTTGCGCCTGCAAACCGAGCGCACACTCAACAATATCGCCATCGGCATTGATGCCCGTGACAGCGCCATTGGCCTGAGCCGGATCCCCGAGACCATCGACCAACTTCGTCGCAGTGGCTTGCGTTGCGAACTGCTATTCGTACTCACCGAAGACAGCGAGCTGCTGCGTCGTTATGGCGAGACCAAGCGTCGCCATCCCTTGTCAGGCCCCGGTACGACTCTGCAAGAGGCGATTCAGAAAGAGAGAATCCTGCTTGAGCCCTTGTTGCACGCCACTGATCTGACCATCGACACCACGCACATGGGCGTACACGAACTGCGCGAGCTTGTGGTGCAGCGCATCGAACAGCGTCGCAGTACCTCGCTGTCGGTGACGCTGGTTTCTTTCGGCTTCAAGCACGGGGTGCCCGGTGACTGCGACTTCATCTTTGATGCACGCACCTTGCCCAACCCTTACTGGAGCATCGCCTTGCGGCCGCTCTCGGGCCTTGATGCACCCGTTATCGAATATCTGGATAAACAGCCTGCCGTAGCCAACTTGCTGGCAGAGCTTGAGGCATTCATCGCACGCCGTATCGCAGACCACGAGGCCGCACACCGCCGCTATCTCACCATCGGCGTGGGCTGCACGGGGGGTCAGCACCGTTCGGTTTATCTGATCGAACAACTCGCCCAACGCTTGCGCGAGCGCTGCCCGGCGCTTGAGCACCGACATCAATCCCTCGCTCGTCAGACTGCGACGGTCGCAACCCCAGCCGCTCGCACACCGTCGGTATGACCGAGAGCATCAAAGATACTCGCCTTGCCGCCCTGCGCGAGGCTTTGCAGGCGGGCACGCTGCGTCAGGCGCAGCGCATGGTATCTGCGCTGCACCCGGCCGAAATTGCCTTGCTGATTGAATCCCTGCCGCGCCGGCAGCGCGAGTTGGTGTGGGAGTTGATCGGGCCGGAACTTGAAGGCGACGTACTGCTTGAACTCAATGAAAACATCCGTCATGAATTCATTGAGGAGATGGAAACCGAAGAGCTGGTTGCCGCTGCCGAAAACCTGGAACTAGATGACCTCGCGGATCTGATTGGCGATCTGCCCGAGGCCGTGACCCGTCAGGTGCTGCGCTCGATGGACCAACGGGATCGCGAACGCCTGCGCAATGTGCTCGCCTGGCCGGACGATTCTGCCGGTGGTCTCATGAACACGGACACCGTCAGTGTTCGCCCGGACGTCACTCTCGAAGTCGTACTGCGCTACCTCAGAATGCGCGGTGAACTGCCAGACCGAACCGATAGCCTGTTCGTGGTCGACCGACACGATCGCTACCTCGGCGCCATCTCTCTCGCCCGCATCATCACCGGGGACCCAGAAGCACTGGTGGGCGATTCACTCGACCCGGAGGTCGCGCGCATTGACCCGACGACCTCTGCACATGAAGTCGCCGAACTCTTTCAGGATCGTGATCTCGTGTCGGCCGCTGTTGTCTCCGTGGATGGGCACCTCCTCGGTCGCGTCACGATCGACGATGTGGTGGATGTCATTCGCGAAGAAGCCGAGCACTCAGTCCTCTCCATGGCGGGTCTGCAAGACGACGAGGATCTGTTCGCCGGTGTGGTCACCTCCACCCGTCGTCGGTTGTTCTGGCTCGGCATCAACCTCGTCACGGCCTTCATTGCCGCTGCCGTGGTCAAAACTTTTGAGGGTACGATCGAAAAGGTGGCAGCGCTTGCGGCCTTGATGCCCATCGTCGCTTCCATGGGCGGAATCGCCGGCACCCAAACCGTCACCCTGATCATCCGCGGCCTCGCACTCGGTCAAGTACAGTGGTCCAACGCGAGATGGCTGTTGCTCAAAGAAATCGCCGTAGGCGGGCTCAACGGTCTCATCTGGGCTGCCGTAGTCGGCATCATCGCCGTCATCTGGTTTGATACCTGGATGATCGCCAGCATTCTTGCGGCCGCCATGGCGATCAATCTGCTGGCTGCCGCCGCGGTGGGTGTGCTGGTGCCGCTCGCCTTGCGAAAACTCGATATTGACCCCGCACTCTCCGCGGGGGTCATCTTGACGACATTTACCGACGTGATCGGATTCGCAACCTTACTCGGCCTGGGCGCCATCTTCCTCGTCTGATTGCGCCGACAAATAATTTTCGAGTGCGACGCGAGCATTGCGATCACAGCCCTCGCGCGCCGCTGCCGCGAGGATTTCTTCGAGCGTCTTGAGCTCATCCGCTGCCGGGCAATCCCCCGGGCCGCGCATGGCTCCGAAGCTGCGCCGCGGCAAGGGCCGCTTGACGAGCGCCTGCAGCGCCTCGGTGGACGCACTGCCTCCCGCCGCACGTGCAGGCAAAATCACTCCGCCCTCTGCGCCCTCGATGTTGAGCACATCGCCACCCGGCGTGACCATGGTGACCCGCCCTCCCACCCCGAGCGCGAGTGACGCCCCGGCGGCCCAAGCACTGCCGCGTTCGATGGCAGGATCCGATGAACGTGCCACGATGTAATCGTTGGCCGAGATCGACACCGAAGCGATGGTCGACAATAAAACCGCGAAGATGATTCGATTGCGCATGGTGATAACTCCTATCCCAAGCGTAGCAGCTCGAGCCAAGCCTGTCAGCGTCGAACAGCCAACGCTATCGCGCCGGCGGTGCCCCCACCACAGACAACGCGGCCCATTGCAGCGGGTCATCGGCACCCGAGGCAATCTGCGCCAACTGCGCGGCGCGTAAAGCTTCAGGCGCGGCATCGCCCGCCTTCAGCCTTTCAAAGAATTTTTGCATGACGGCAACGGTATCTTCGTCAGGCAATACCCAGTGCGACACCATCACACTGCGGGCGCCCGCATAAAAGAATGATCGCGCAAGTCCACTCAAGGCATCGCCGCCCGACGGCAGGCCGGATTCGCCGGGGGCCACGGGTTGCGGGTTGCCGGTGTCACACGCCGACAACACGACAAGATCTGCATCGAGCTGCAAATCCAATACCTTGGCCGAATCGAGAAACAGACCTGACTCGGCATCCACTGCGGAAGCGAGCAACGCGGCATCCGGCAAACAATCCTGCGCATCCGGGAAATCGGTCGCGAACACGCCGTGCGTCGAGAACATCAGAACTTTCGCATCGCGTACCGACTGAGATCGCAAGACGGCTCGGTCGGTAAAGCGCTCACGCATACGTACCGTGGCACGGTTCGCCCCCAGTACCCGCCGCACCGCATCCAATTCCTTGGCGGTGCCACTCAAGGCTGGCAGGCGGGACAATGCCTGCCTAATGGGTGCTTCGCAGATGTCCGGCAAACGACGCGCCTTGATCACCGCGCGGGCAATGTCATCGGCATTGGCTACCGACTGCAGCGGCAGAACATCACCGAAACCGACGAACTCGACCGATCCCTCGGAACGGCCCGCTTCCCGTGCTGTGACGAAGGCCCGCATGCTCGGTACCGCCATCAAAGCAAAACGTCGCGCAAACCAAGCCTCTCCATCGGTTGACCCGTCGGATTCGATCAAAATACCAAAAGGCAAACTTGCAAGCGCTCCGCCCGCCTCAATAATTAATCTTTGAGGCGCATCCTTGTGTAGAAATTGGGCGGGCGCTTGGGCGAAGAGACCATCGAACAGCTCTCTGGCTGCTTTTCGGTCGAACTCGCCATCTGGATTTCGCACGGTATCTTTGATTTGCGCCACGAGTGTCGCCGCACGTGACTCGCCAATATTAATCGGAAAGGTACTCACGGATTCACGATCGATCAGCAAGCCAAGACCATCGACATCACCCAAGGCAATTCGTAGCATCCGCTCACCCGGACCGAGCGACTGCTGCAACGTCGAGAGTTCAACCGGTTGTAGAGTCAGCAAGCCAAACTTCGGAAATGCCACACTCACTTGCTGCTCGAGCTGTGCCGTGCGGCTGCGCCACTCCGCGACCTCTTCCTCGGCAGCGCGTCGCTGCTCAAGCGGGGTGTCGGCGGGTAAATTCGACAACCGCGTCAACGCTCGACGCAGCGCGCGATCGGAATCCTGCCAAGCACGAATGAAGCCGCCCCGCGGTCCAGCAAGCAAGCGCACGGCGGTGGCGGCGGCCGTTTGCGCCACAGCCGGAGAGGCCAGCGTTTCAAATGCCATGAACAAGGGCTCCGCTACCTCTTTCGTGGCGGAGGCGGGCAGATCATTGGCGAGCGCTTTGAGATAAGGCATGGCTCGCCGAGGCGATACACCCCGATTTTCGGTCTGGTCGCGGTAGATCTGAAACGCCTCTGCATAGATGACCAGGGCTTCCTGCTTTTGCCCAGTGGTGGCAATGGCGCCGGCCAGATCCATCAATAAATTGGCCTCGATACGTGTACCGCGTGCCGTCTGTCGATATCTTTGTAGCGCACGCTCGAGCAGGCGCACCGCCTCCTGCGGCCGGCCGTCGGCGAGCTCAAGTGCCGCCTGATCCTGTGCAAGACCCGACTGCAGCCAGCTTCCCGCACGGGCATCCACGGCTGAAGCCGCATCCGCCGCCTGCGCCAAGCCCGCCCGACCCGATTGTGCGCTCTGCAATTTGGAGGCGGCGATGGCCTGGGCGCGCAACATCTGCGCTTCCAGGATCGATACCCTCACGGAGACCGGCAGGCGCGCGGCCGCAGGGTCCGCCTGCAAAGATTCGCGTTCGCCCGCGTTGCGCCATGCAAGCAGCAGCTCCTGCGCTCGCGTGGCGCGCTCCGCTACACGCGGCATATCACTTGCGTTCAGTGCAGCGAGTGCGGAATAGGCCGCTACCTTGGCCTTCAAAAATAGTTGACCGGATTTTTCGGCGCTCTCTGCGGCTTCAAGCAGCACTCGCTCGGCTTCAGCGAATCTTCTTTGGTTCGCAAGATTGATCGCTCGCTCTGACTGCAGATCCGCGCGCCCAGCAAAATCATCCGGCCATAATTGGGTATGTAATCGGAGCGCATCGGCGAACTGCAGCTCGGCAGAGCCGAACAGCCACATGGAATTATTCTCGAACGCCGCTGCGCGCAAGCTCGCAAAATCGCCGAAGCCGCCGCCCGCCAAATCCTCACCCAGTGCGGATTCGAGATTGGTGAGCAGGGCACTACGCGGCCCGCGCGCGCGCGCGTCCGCAGGCGGGGGCTCAAGCCCCGCGAGAATCCGCATGGCCCGCTCGATGACCGGCGCCGAGGCGGGAGGCGAATCACCCGCAAACAAACCGAGCTCGCTACTTGCTGCCAATAAAATCGTGGCGGGCTGACTCCCCACCGTGGTACCACCCCCACAGAAGAGCCCGAGCTCCGCCTGCAAACCCTCTGGACTCCATTCCTGAGGCTGCGGCCCCACGCAGCGAGGCGCAATGGCATCGCGCCATTGCTGCAGAGCCTGCGTCGTCTCCCGGCTGCCGAGCAGGTAGACCCGACCGACCGTGCCTGCGCGCTTGCAGTTGATGTCGTAAGCCACATCCGATCGCGCATCCTGCAGCAATGGATCCCCGTAAAGACGCCGTGCCGTGCAGGCTTTACCGGTCGGGTCCTGACCAATGTTGAACACCGGCCCCGACACCGGCAGCGACTTTGCTTGTGCGAACCCACCCGCGATCCCCATGGCCGTCAAAACAAACGGCAATACCAAAGAAATCGGTCGCATCAAGCGGGATCCCCCACCCATCGCTGCAAAAGTCATGGTGATACCCCTGGTTGGGGCGGCGCTCCCTGCGGCCAAAGATCTTCGTTGGCCGTACCCACACCGGGATCACGCACCTCACCACCACCTTGGCTATTGAGCAGATCGCGTGAACCCGGGTCGATTTCGAGCGGTCGCAAATCCTCCTCCGTGTCCTCCGTCTCTGCCGCCGCCACTTCGGCAACGGCATCCTCGGCGGCCTCTTCTTCCTCGTCGTTGGCGGCTTCTTCCTCCGTGGCCACGTCGTCCTCGGCAGCGGACTCCTCCTCGGACTGGTCTTCTTCGGATTCCTCTTCGGTCGATTCTTCTTCGGTCGATTCTTCTTGGCTGGGCTCCTCTTCGTTGGCCGCAGCCTCATCATCGCTTGCGTCAGCGCCGGAATCATCCCCGGAAGACTCCTCGTTCGATGCAGGGTCAGACGCCGCATCAGGGTCAGACGC
>CAZHLL010000003.1:69153-70746 GCA_964533305.1 uncultured Acidibacter sp. | reverse complement strand
GGCTCCGAATTTGGCGCAGGCTCCGAATTTGGCGCAGGCTCAGAGGTTGGCGCAGGATCAGAAGCCGGAGCAGGTGCTGGCTCAGAATTTCCTGCGGGCGGCGGTGGGTCACTGGCTGCAGGCGGTGCCTGCGTTGTCACTGGCGTTGACGCGGTTACCGATTGAACAATGTCGGTACCACCTCGCGAACACGCACCACCACCGATTACACAATCATTGAACTCTCTCGTACTGGAGTTTTCAGTGCCGGCAGGAACGAGATTCTCAAGATTCACGACATCGACACCTTCACGGACGACGCCATCGGCATCCACTACCGCGCCAAATACCGCGATCCTTTGGGGCGCAGTCTCGTCTCCAAAAGTACTACCGAGCTCAGCAGTCGCCGCACCGATGCGAATACCAGCCCCGTCTACGCCACCCGTGTTTTGCTGCAAGATCGCCCGAGTTGCCACAAACTGCGCAGGACCGCTCACCACAAAGAGTTGGTTCGCCGTTACCCCGCCAAACTGGGCCGAGATTGCGCGCAAGTCAAAATCAACGGGATCCTCCACTTTACGAATCTCATCGATAAACGCCTGACTGCCGATCAAAATATCGTTGACGGCGCGTAGCCGCAGCTGCCCCATCGGCGCATCAGCCGTGCCTAACGCACCGGTGATTTCGATGGCGTTGGGGACGAGATCCTCGAAACCGACCTCAAAGCCCGGTGAATTGCGACCCTCGACGCGGCCTCGAACACGCACCTCACCACCTGTCTCGCTGGCGAGTATGGTGCGCGCGATGCGATCACCATCCAGCGTCAAATCACCCACCACGATATCGGCGTCTTTGGTATCACCCGCGCCCGCATGCAGACCGAGTGCCTCAACCTCGATACGCGAAACTTCTTCGTTGGACAGCGCAAGCGTTGACTCCCCGGCCATTAAACCATTGCCCAACGCAATCCCGCCTGACCCGGTGGCATGGAAAACCACACTGCCGCCGGGTACCACAATCGGTGCATCAATCGCCACGTCGGTGGCATAGATCTCCAGGTCGCCCACCTGCTCCGTGCCGACCGTCTCGATTCGGGCCGTGTTAGTGAATCGTCGGCCGGCCGTGAACTTCAGCTCACGATCCGAACTCACAGCCGCACTCACCGTCACGTCACGCTTGGCAATGACATCCAAAGAAAGCGGCTCATCGGCACTGGCGGCCACCCCCTCGGGTCGGCGCAATACGATCGTCCCCTCGAGCAATACGTCACCCTCACCCGCCTCACCGCCCAGCGCTTCAGCCACGAGGCTGCTGGCGGTCACCGCCTTCACGCTGACATCACCCGCTGAACTTTTGAGGCGGACATCCCTTGCGGCAACGTCGCTCGCAGCGACATCACCCTTGACTGAGGACAGATCCGCAAACGACTTGGCCGAGATGTTGCCCACGGTCAAGGCACCATCAGCTCGGACGCGAACGGCGCTTTCCGTTGAGCGAACGGCCGCCAAGGTCACGGCACCTTGCGTCGATGCAATCTCGACACTACCCGTCGCCGTGATATCGCCCGACTCGACCGACTCACCCTGCAACAGCACCGTGCCGGATTTGGCCTCT
>CAZHLL010000003.1:60193-69053 GCA_964533305.1 uncultured Acidibacter sp. | reverse complement strand
TCGATACCGTCGACCCCTCGATCGCGATCGCACCTGCGCTCGAAGCCACATCCACGCGCTTGCCGCGCGCTGCCGCCAACGTGACGTTGCCTGATGCATTGACCTCGACCTCAAGCCCGGCCGTTAACGCGCCTGCCGTCACGGTCCCCGATGCATCAAGGTCGACCTTTTCCTCAGTCGCGGTGACTGCGCCAGCGGTAATAGAGCCCGCCGTCACTGCCACGCGAACAAATTTTTGAGCGTTAATAACGCCAGCGGCCACGCCTTTAGGACCCCGCAACTCGACACTGAGATCCGCCGTGACATCGCCGGTGGTGACACTCTCATCGGTGGAGTCGACACGTACAATCCCCGCGCTATCGATCTCGCCCGCACGGATCACGCCTTTGGCATTGACCAAGGTCTCCCCAGAGCGACTGAGTAACTTACCGCCGGTAAAGCCACCATCAGAACCTGTCACGCCGACGCTGATGCCACCCTGGTCAGACTGCAAGGCAATCGTACCCGCCTCAGCGGACTGCAAACTCATCCCCTGAATAGCCCCGACGAAAAGGCGGCTCTGTGACTTGATGGCCCCCAGTTGTGCCTGACCGCGCACCTCAACGTTCACTTCACCGCCATCGAGCGCACCGGCGACGACATTGATTGGCTGTGGCGCCAAACCCCCGTTTGGGTTGCCCTCTCTGATATTGATCAAACCGATCGAAGTGACCTTACCCAAAGCCACGTCTCCGGTGCTCAGCACCTCGACACCCGACCCATTTGAGGTCAAGTCGCCGGTCGACAACGCACCACTGGTGGATCCGAGATTGACTTCGTTTCTCGATACGATGTTGCCCAAAGTCAGCGCTTGTCCACGAACAAACGCTCTGCCATCCGTGGACAA
Source organism: uncultured Acidibacter sp. (assembly GCA_964533305.1). GTDB lineage: Bacteria > Pseudomonadota > Gammaproteobacteria > Steroidobacterales > Steroidobacteraceae > UBA964. The sequence goes on along the minus strand of CAZHLL010000003.1, from coordinate 68,167 downwards.
AATATTCCCGGTTGTGACCGCGCCCGTCGCGGTGACCTCGACATCGAGCTTCGCGGTCAAGGCGCCTGAATTGATCGTGGTTCCCGCTTCCAGATCCACTTGCTTCTGCGATGATGTGACCGAACCTACAACGATCGACCCTTGAGCAGAACGCAGCTGCGCAAAATCCCCGGCATCAACTGCGCCGACCGTCAAGCCGGTCTCACCCAACAAATTCACACTCGTACCAGCGGCAACGTTACCGGTCCGCAGATTTTTTTGTAGCGACCGAACATTGACCAAGCCCGTACTGCTCACATTGCCTGTCGTAACATCACCACGGCCTACCACATCGACTTCACCACCTTCGATATTCCCCATCGTCAAAGAAAAGTCGGCGGCGGTCGGGGTGCCATCAGCAAGCACCATCTCTGCGACCCGAACCAGACCATTTGCTTTGAGATTGCCCGCTAAGGGATCAATCAATGAATGCTTCAATAAAATTTGGCCACCCGCTGTGACGTTGGCACCGTTGAGCTTGACCTCCTGCAGCACCACGTCACGCGACGCTGTGATATTTGCGGGCCCCGTGCTTTGCAAGGCCGCCGTCTGATGATCGGCGATCAATGTTTGCGATGAATTATCGGCTTGGCGCTTGTAAACGAGGACATCACGACCCTTGATCTCGGTCGATCCAACCGACTTCAACTCAACCAACGGAGCCAAGTCAGACACGGGGATGGTGGAGCCGGGACTAGGGTTCGAGGGAGAGGAGAAATTACCAAAGCCTAAGACCGTTCGATCGAGAATGACGTCAAGGTCACCTGCAGCGTCGATCAGCAAGGAGGCCGCGAGGGGCCCCGTTCGGTCTGCGCCCGTTGATTCGACGCTGCCACGGATGCGAATCCCCTTGCCGTCCGGGCCGGGATTGGGGGTAGATCCAGGCGGCAGCGCATTCGGGTCAACACCTTTGCGCGCCTTGATGATGACCTGACCCGCACGTGTTTCGCTGCCCGCCTCGATCAAGATCGCATCATCGGTGTAACTATCAAAAAAACCGGATGAGAACGAACTCGAGGAACTGTCAACCGCATATCCCTCATCGATGATGAAATCAAACAACTCAAGATCACCCGAGCTCAGAGAGTCGGGCGCTCGCTCTTTCATCACCAGACGAAACTTGCCCGCGGCGCCATAGAGCACCTGCCCGCCCGGCGCATCTGGATCTAAACCTGCGCCCACATTTGAACTCGGCGCACCGACGGACCCCGCTACCTTCAACCCGCGGCCCGACCCGAACGAAGAAGAACTCCCCGATTGAACCCCGGCACCTCCCGCCACCAGCATGGCCGGCCCGCCGCGAGTCACGATGACCGCACCTGAATCCACGACGACGGATCCGGGAAACAACGGCATCGTAAAGGCGATCGGTGCATCAACCGCGCCCGTGATGAAATCATTGACGCTGTCGAGATTGGCGGGTGTGACCAACAAACCCGCGACATCCACCTTGGCAGTGGCGCTGAAATACACGCCACCTGAGGCCAGAATCCAGACGTTGCCGTTCGATCGCAAAGCGCCATTGATGAACACCGGGATCCCTGGCGAGCAGCTCTGACCTGAGATACAGATCCGATTCACCGCAATCGCACGACCACCTTGATCAAAGATAAATTCGACGGTGTTACTCGCGGCAATATCAAAGGAGTCCCAGTCAATCACCACGCGGCTGGCCGAAGAGTTGACCGTCAACGTGGCGCCAGGGTTACTGGAATTCGTGCCACTCGTCGTGGTGAAGGTGGTTTGTCCGTTAGCACTCTGGGCGACCACTTGCGGGTTGACGGGTAGCGCGGCTGACGCCCGACCCGCCGATACCGAGAGCAACGCGGCGGCGACCGCCAGACCCACGCGCTGCTGGGCACTCATCAGCTCACGCTTACTCATCGTCCACCCTCCGCTTGGGTGAGTATGTCCCGTCGCTTGCCTTGGAAGCTCGCCGCGAGCTTGATGATTACTCTCGATTCATAGGCATCGGGGCCCACACCCCGTATCCCACCGAAAGGCTCTACCCACAAGGCTTCCAACTGCCAGCGACCACCGACATTCATTTGTATACCCGCCGCCGCCGAGTAACCCTCGGCATCAAAGAAACCGATCTGATCATCCACGGTACGCAGCCGTGCCGCTGCGAGCTGCACATAGGGCCGCCAGACGAGTTGCTCGCCGAAGGTTTGCTGTGGCGCAAACACCTGCAGCGACAGTGCGGCACCACGATCGCCGGACAGTGCGCCGGGATCAAAACCCAGACCGCCCGTCAGCCCCCCGAAAGAAAGCTGCTCAAAAGAGGTCAAAGATTTATCGGTCCACTGGCCGTTGAGCGTTGCGCGAGCACTAAAGGACTTCGGCAGCTGCCAGGCATACTCACCGGCAAAGCGCAGCAACGAAGCCTGCGGATTTGCATTGAAACGCGAGAGCGCGAAATCGCCTGCCCGGCTCGCACCCATGACGGGCAAGCCTCGTCGCCACTGCACATCAAGACTCCACACCCCCGAGCGGGCAAGCCCGTCTGTACGCAGACCCAGATACAGCACCCGCAAGCGATCCTCCGACAAGGGCAAATCACCAAAGAAATCAGTCTCCTGGTCAAGGTATTCCAGCCCCATTCGACCATAGCTCACGCGGCCACGGCTCACAGTAATGGGCATTGAAAGCTCAGCGACACCAAAGAATGTTCGACTCTCGATCTCGAGCGGCTCCAACACGCCGCCTGGCCGTGCACGAGCAAAGGCGCCGCCCACCCTCGCGACCAAGCCACGCTCAGAGATCAAGGCCTGGGTGTCGAACTGCAGCGACGCTTGTTCGCGAAAATCACCGCTCGCATAGGCACCCAAGGTGGTTACTTCCTCAAGATCCGTCAGCCCCGACCAGCGTCCGCCACCCAAGACACCCCAGCGGCCGAGGGATTCCGAATTGGCGTTAGCGGCCTGACTGAAAAATTGCGACGGCGAGGCCGTCACGATCAAGACGAGATCAAGCTGCGCTGGATCAAGACGCGAGCGACGAATGGTGGGCCGCACATCGGTTAGGCCCACCGCCGCTGCCTGAGCGAGGCCGCGCCGCACGTCACCCGCCTGCAAGGGACGACCCTCGCGCACGGGACCAAACGCACGCAGCGCAAGTCGGGCGAGCGCCTCGTCCTCGGCCATGGCCTCAACGCGACTCACCACCCCTTCGCGCACGAGAAGACGGAAAACCCCAGGCCCAACCCCAGCCGGCACATCCACCGTCGCACGCGCGAACACATAGCCCCGAGCGCGATAACTGCATTCCACTGCAGCGATCAAGCGCGCAAGCCCTGCCTGACTGACGGGTGCGCCCAGCAGCGAGGCGGACAAGCGCTCGATCACCGCAGGCTCGAAGGCCGTCACACCCTCGATCTCAAGCGCAGTCATGTCGCCGAGTGAAGCCTCACCCGGCAAGAGACCGATGACCGGGTCGGCTGCGCACTCGGTCGCGCCGAAATCGGACGCGGAGGCGCGCAAGGGCGCAGGCAACCGTAAGACCTCGTCACGTGTCGCACCCACTTGCGCGACGGCGGTCGAAACAAAAAGCACAGCGCTGGCGCAAGCCAACCCAATCGCCATCCGCATCGTCATGCGGCCCCTCCCCATGCGGACTTTTGGATCCGCGCTTATTGATCCAGCATTGATGTGGACTTGCCGAGTTATAGTGCGAGCCGATCGGGCCCAAGCCCCACATACCCATGCGACGCTAATATAGTGATGCCGATGGGATAACGACGCAATCACCTTGGGAAAAAGTTTGCATGAGCATTCCTGATAACGCAGCAAAAACGCCGGCCAATTTACTGAGTCGTCGCCTGCTCATTACCCTCGTCATTGTGACTGTCACCTTGGCTGCACTCGCCTTTGAGCGCACCACACCGGCGCGATTCATCGACAGTTTGACCTACGATCTGCGCATGGCGATCGCCGCGCCGCTCCCGCGTGATGATGTCGTGATCGTGAAAATCGATGATCGCGCGATCGAGGAGATGCGCGCGCAATCGGCCTGCGGTTGTATTTCGCCGATCGACAAACTATGGCTGGCCGACATCATCGCCACCTTGTCCGCTCATGGTGCCCGCGCCATTGGCGTCGATTATTTATTTGACACTTGGCGCTCCGACACGGAACTGCAACAAACTGCCGCCTTGTTGAATGGGCTCTCGAGCCCGGTGGTGGTCGTGGCCGACCCCTCACTCGAACCGGGAGTCGACTATCCCACACTGGAGGCCTTGCGCTACGCGGATGCAAGAGCTCTCGTGAAGGACGACTACGATGACATCGTACGTCGCTACGATGCCGAGCCCGGTCGCATGCCGAGCTTCGCCAAGGCTCTGCTTTCGGCAGCCGATGTCCCGGTGACCACTGAGGGTATGTTTCGGCTTCGGTTTAGAGCGCCTCACTCGGGCGCGCAAGCCGAAAACACGGGCGCACTGGCACCGTCTTTCTCGGCAGCGGATGTGGCATTCCTGCCGGCCGAATTCTTTGCAGACAAATGGGTACTGATTGGCCGCGTCTCGCGCTCAGTAGGCACGGATGCCGAAACCTTGGGAGAGGATCTGCATATGACGCCGCTGCATTATCTGGCGGGTCACTACGACGGCACACCCGGTGTCGAAGTCCACGCCCATGCGCTCATGCAACTGGCCGCGGGCGATCGGGTCATTGTTCCCGGAATAGGGGTCTCGGCCCTCATCGCTCTGCTCGCTGCCATGGGCGGTGCGGCATTCGGTCGATCATCTTTCAACTGGGCGCAGGCGGTGCGTTGGTTGCTACTGAGTTTGGTGGTCTTTTCGGTCGTCAGCTGGGGTCTGTTTGCAGCCCAAGGCGTGATGATCGGCATGGTGGCGCCTTTCACGGCCTTTGGCCTCGGTTTCTTTGTCATCAGTCGCGTGACAACGACTCAGTTAATGGATGAACGCAAGCTCTACGCCACGGCGCTCGAACGCTATCTGGCGCCGCAGGTCATCCGTCGCATTGAGGATGGCTCGGAACCCGTGCAGATTGGCGCGAGCTCACGCGAAATCACCGCGATGGTAAGCGATATCCAGAACTTCTCGACTCTCGTTGCCGAGACACCCGTCGAGCAATTTGCGGCCGTCATCAACGGTTATTTTGATGGTCTCTACGAAGTCCTGTGGAAGCACGAGGCCATGCTCGACAAACTGACGGGGGATGGCGTGATTGTGCTCTTCGGCGCACCGATCGAATCGGATGATCACGCGGATCGCGCCATTGCCTGCGCGCGCGACATGCGAGATTACGCAGAAGCCTATCGCGAAAAGGTATTCAAAGATTTTGGTATTCGCATGGGTCGAACTCGGGTGGGCATCCATACCGGCGAAGCACTGGTCGGTAACTTCGGCGGTGAAAAACGTTTCAACTACACCGCTTACGGACAAACCGTCGTCATTGCTGCCCGTCTGGAAGCGGCTAACAAAGAATTTGACACCAGTATTCTGGTGAGTGAGGCGACCCGTGAGCGGGCCCGCGACCGCACTCGCTTGCGCGAAGTCGGCCGCTTGCAGTTGAAGGGCGTGCCCGAGCCCGTACCCGCCTACACCGTTGATTGACGAGCCGCAGCCGCCGTCAACGCGAGGCGCCCGTCGCGGTAATCGCGGATTGCCTCGCGAATTTCGTCCTCGCTGTTCATCACGAATGGCCCGTGCTGCACCACAGGCTCACCGAGCGGACGACCCGCAAGCACCAGCAGCCGGGCCCCGGATGGGGTGGCGGTACACTCAAAGATTTCGCCGATCCCGAGTACCGCCCCATGACGTGACGCCAACTCAATCGTCGGCCCGCCCGCTTTGCCCGGCAGCAGCACGCCACCCTCGTAGACGTAGACATAGACATGATGCGATGCGGGCAGCGTCTCGCGAAAACTCTCGCCCGCCTGCAGCGCGAGGTCCCAGAAAATCGGCTCGGTGCTCATGCCGGACACCGGCCCGACCACCCCGCCTGCGCGCGGCAATTGCCCTGCAATCACCTTGATACTCAAGCCTGACGGCTCGGTATAGACGGGCACGGACTCGGCGGCGAGATCCAGATAAAAAGGCTCGCTCATTTTTTCTTTGGCTGGCAAGTTGATCCATAACTGGAAGCCACGCATACGCCCGTGTTCCTGTTGTGGCATCTCCGAGTGGATGATGCCGCGGCCCGCGTTCATCCATTGCACACCGCCGCTGCGCAGATGGCCGCGGTTGCCGAGATGATCCTCGTGCAGCATGTGTCCTTCCAGCATGTAGGTCACCGTCTGGAAGCCGCGATGCGGATGCGGGGGAAAACCGGCGATGTACTCATCCGGACGTTCGCTGCCAAATTCATCCAGCATGAGAAAGGGATCGAGACGCACACCTGGCGCCTGACCAAGACTGCGATACAAGACGACACCCGCACCATCGCGGGTCTGCATGGCCGGAATCACAGTCATCACGGAGCGAGAAGCTGGCTGCACCATCAGTGATGATCCTCGTCAAAGCTTTGCAAAAACATTACGTCACGCCACGATCCCGGGAAAAACCCGTACGAAGAGCGTACTATAGTCGCGAAATATGACCATGACGGTCGCACAATAACTTGAGGTCAGGATGACCGATTCTCACAAACCGCGCATTGTCGTGGTCGGCGGCGGCGCCGGCGGGCTTGAACTCGTGACTCGCCTCGGCGACAAGCTCGGCCGCAAGGGCCGGGCCGACATCACCCTGATCGAGCGCGGACGAACCCACTTCTGGAAACCGCACCTGCACGAGTTGGCCGCAGGCACAGTCGACCTCGATGTGCATGAGCTCGATTATCTCGCCCAATCACACTGGCACGGTTTTCAGTATCGCTATGGCGAGATGATTGGTCTTGATCGCGACGCCAAGCAAGTGCTGGTCGGCCCCGTGTTTGATGAGCATGGCGAAGAGATCGTGCATGCTCGTCGAATTGACTATGACATTCTCGTGCTAGCGGTGGGCAGCCGGATCAATGATTTCGGCACCCCGGGTGTGGTGCAGCACGCCATTGCGCTCGACAGCACACAAGAAGCGGACCGCTTTCATCGTCGGCTGGTCAATGCATTTCTTCGCGCCCACGCGCAAACTCAGCCTTTGCGCCCGGAGCAGTTGAATGTCGCGATTGTCGGCGCTGGCGCGACGGGCGTAGAGCTCGCTGCCGAATTGCACAATGCCACCCGCGAGCTGGTGTCCTTCAGTCTCGATAACATTGATCCGGACAAGCACATCCGGCTACACCTCATTGAAGCCTCCCCGCGCATCCTGCCCGCCTTACCCGAGCGAATCTCGAGAGCGGCACATCGCATGCTCGAAAAACTCGACGTCGAAGTGCACGTCAATGCGCGTGTTGCCGAAGTCTTGCCGAAGGCCGTGAGACTCGCCGATGGTACGGTCATCGCCTCCGAGATGGTTGTCTGGGCGGCGGGCGTCAAAGCGCCGCCCTTCCTGCGCGAGCTCGGCCTCAGCGTCAATCATCTGAATCAGATCGTGGTCGATGAATCGCTGCGCTCGCTGGAGGATCCTAGGATTTTCGCCTTGGGCGATTGTGCTGCCGCCGCTTGGTACGGGCAGTCGGGCCGAAACGTGCCGCCCCGCGCGCAGGCAGCTCACCAGCAAGCTTCCTATCTGATCAAAGCCATTCCGCGTGCACTCGCCGGGAAATCTTTGAAGCCCTGGCGCTATCGCGACTTTGGCTCACTGGTGTCGCTCGGCGATTACACCACGGTCGGCAATCTCATGGGCAATTTCGTCGGTGGCAACATCTGGCTGGAAGGCCTGTTCGCGCGCTGGATGTACATGTCGCTCTACAAGATGCATGAAATCGCGCTGCACGGTTATTGGAAGACCTCGCTTGCGACGCTGGGGCGTCTGATTGCGGCGCAGACCGTACCGCGTGTCAAGTTGCACTAGTCGCGTGGCACTAGTCGCGT
>CAZHLL010000003.1:0-60093 GCA_964533305.1 uncultured Acidibacter sp. | reverse complement strand
GCGTTGCATGGCCGCGATCAAGTCGGCCAGATCGTAGTAATGAAAGGTTCGATCGTCGGACATCGCCACCAGTAACCCGGACGGAAAACCCGGCAGCGATTCCGTGGTGAGCTCAATGCCATCGGTTTCCTGCGCGGCATAATTAATATGCCCAATGAAGACGGGCGTGGCGGGCGACTCGACCGAGCCCGCGAGATCAAAAACCCGCAAAGCCCCCGCCTGCTGATCCGAGACAAACAGCCAGCGCCGTCCATCGGCATGCCGCATGACGGCACTCCCCTCGTGATCGCGCGCAAAGCCCTCGGTACCAAAGCTCGCAAGCTCGTCATCCGCATCTTCGGCGCTCGGGTCCGCCAAATACTTGCGCAGACCAAATGTCTCATCACTCGCAAAAATATGCCCGCCCTCGGCATCAACGGACAGTGCTTCGATTTCTTTGCGCCCGCTCCATGTCCCGAACGCTCGTGTCTTGATCCCACGCAAGACACCCGTGCCGTCATCCACGATCCGGTATTGGTGCAAGTACCCCTCACGCGGAGCAAAGCGATCGGAGCGGCTGACGATGGCAAACACTGCGCCATCGATCGCTCGCGTATAGGTCGCGACACCCATCACATCGCGCGCACGTTCACCCTCAAAGACCGCCATACCGCCGCCATCCGCAGCACGCATATCGGGCAGGGTGTAGATACGCAAACGATGCGCGAATCGCTCTGCCACGACCACCACGTCGCGACGCTCACCCCCGATCAGCACGTCATAGGCCACATCGACATTGTTCGGCCGCGCGAGGCCCCGGACGACTTTGTCGTGACGCACACGCCCATCAAGCCCAAAGACATACAGCGCACCATCCGCGTCCTTGTCGGTGCCGAGAATCAGACTTTCAGCGGGATTGGCGCGGTTGATCCAAATGGCGGGATCATCGGTATCGTGCTTGACCGGTTCGGTGACGATGCGCGGCTGCACGGGCGCGGAAGCAGCGCGCCTTTGCGCCGCTTCCGCATCCGCTACCAAAGCAAGCGACCCCCACATGAAGGCCGCGATAAGTACGCCGCTAAATGACCGGCGCAGGCGTCTGGCTCTCCGCATAGTGCTCCAGACTCGAGAGATTGCGGCCCTCGGTCCATTCCGTGGGCGCATCAAAATATTTGGCGTAGTGTTTCTCTGCATAATCCAGCACTGGCTTTGACAGCACCGACTCGAGGTTTTTGGTGGTCCCCATGAAGCACGCATACTGGCAAAGCCCCGTGCGCTGACCCATGAGCATCCACGGCAACCAGGGAGTGATCCGATTCCAGGTTCCGGTGTAATCCAGGCTGGTCAAGTCGGGATTCTGCAGATCCTCAACCTTGATATGGTGGGCAAAGAATTCTGACACCTGCGCCATTCGACCGGCGGACTCTCTGGGCCATTTCTCAGGCTGCAAGGCACTGGGATAAGCGAGATGCACGTGGATTTCCATCGCTGTCATATCGCCATGCTGGTACCACGGCAGGATGAACGGCACCCGTGGCGGCTGCTCCTTGTTGAGACCACCGAAATCGGACATGGCCGGGAAATGATCTTCGATCAAGTAATTGAAAGGATCATTGGCCACATGCACCGCCTTGACGGTTTCATTGGTCAGTGGGTTTTTCCATTCATCCAGCACCTCGCCCGTGCGCAGATCGGTGTAGACGATGATTTCGCGGCAGAGACGCCGGATCGCACCGTTCGGACCCTCGAGCAAGCGGATCACCCCGAACCCCGAGGCACCCATGAGATCCTGTACTTTTTTCTGCGGTTCGATCGCCATCACATAGCCTTTGAACCAAAAGTACTTTTGCTGACCAAAGTCGAGATCGCCCTGAATACGGGCGTAAGCGAGTTGATTGCCACGCCCCGTGTCGAGATCCAGATAAGGCCCCTTGAGCCCCGGACCCTTGCCGTGCAGCGAGGCAAGACTGGCCGCAGGACCCGCCATGGCCGCGCCACCCACCAACGAGGTGGTGGCCAAACCCGCTGCACCGATGGCCAAGGCCCCGCCCAAGCCCGACGCCGTGGTCAAGAACTCGCGTCGCTGTGGCTGCAATAAAGCTTCTTTCTTCGTCATGATCCGCTACCCCCGTATGAACCAAAGCGAATCATGCCTCGTGGCGCCGATCTCGGCAGGCATCGCTCGCCAGCGTGTCCATTTTTGTACTGACCCGACGGAAGCTCAGCCACCTCGCAGCGTCTTGAGCTCGGCCAGCACCATGGCGGAATGGCCATCCGGATCGACCTTGGGGAAATGCTTGGCGATACGGCCTTGAGGGTCAATGATGAAAGTGTCACGGCGAGCAAATTCGAAGAGACCCATCATCTTGGTCAATACGCCGTAGCGACGGGTGGTCGCCTTGTCGGGATCGGCCAGCACGGAAAACGGCAAGCTGTGCTCGGCGGCAAAATCTTTTTTCGAGGCGACATCGTCCACACTGATCCCAAGAATCACTGCGTCCGCTCGGCGAAAGGCAAAGATGTCATCCCGGAATTCACATGCCTGGGTGGTGCAGCCGGGTGTGTTGTCCTTCGGATAAAAGTACAGCACCACCCACTTGCCGCGGAAATCCTTGAGCGAGACCCAATCGCCATTCTGGTCCTGCAGGCGAAAGTCGGGGGCGGGCGCGCCCGCAGCCGGTGCCGCCTGCGCCGAGAGGGACAGACCCACGAGCGTCATGACAGCGATGAGCCAGGCGGTCACTTGAGTGCGTATGCGATTCATGCGGCGAACCTCTCTAAGTTTGGGTGGGATGCGATGCTTCGCTCGAGTGTGATAATGATGCCAGCAAATGATGGCAGTATCTTGCACTGCATGATGAGGATTCGATACCCATGACCCGCGGCAACGCCAATCAGACCGCTCTTGTACTGTCCGGGGGCGGCGCTCGAGCAGCCTATCAGGTGGGCGTACTCAAGGCGCTTGCGGCCATGCTCGATGAAACCCCGCCCTATCGCATTCTGGTGGGCACCTCGGCGGGCGCCGTGTGCGCCTCCGTCCTCGCTACCCACGCCGAGGATTGGCGTGAAGGCGTGCGGCGGCTTGAGTCGGTTTGGAGCCACTTCAGCATTGAGCAGGTGTACCGCGCCGATCTCAAGGCCATGCTCTCTGCAGGCGGGCGCTGGCTGCTGTCGGCGATGAGCGGCGGCAGGCTTTGTCGTGCGCCGGCCGCCTTGTTCGACAATAGTCCGCTGCGCCGGCTGCTCTCGCGAGAGGTGGACTGGCCGCGCGTTCGCCACCACGTCGAGAGTGGGGCGCTGCAGGCGCTCGCGCTGACGGCCACGAGCTACGCGGGTGGCTTGCATCGCATATTCTTTGAGGGTCATCGCGACTTGCAGGAATGGAGCGGCGTTCGCCGCGCAGGCCGTCGTAGCCCACTCGATCTTGATCACCTGATGGCGAGCGTCGCCATTCCCTTTCTCTTTCCGTCGGTCAAACTCGGCCAGCGGTATTACGGTGATGGCGCGATGCGACAGCTGGCGCCGCTCTCACCCGCCATTCACCTCGGCGCCGACCGCCTGCTTGTGGTGGGTGTGCGCGGCGGCGGCATGGCGGGCCTCGCCACACCGAGAGCCGCGAACGCCACCGCCCCCTCCTCTGGCGAAATCTTTGGCTTCATGCTGGATACCCTGTTCAGTGACCAGCTGGAAGCCGATCTCGACCAGCTCGAACGGACCAATCGGCTGATCGCCGGGCAGCCGCAACTCGGCCTGCGGCAAGTCACTGCGCTGCGGCTGCTGCCGAGCGCGGACCCCTGTGAGATCGCCGCGCGGCATCTTGCCAGCCTGCCGCGGGCGCTGCGCAGCTTGCTTGGCTTGATGGGCAGCGGCAATGGCGGCAGCGCGCTGCTCGCAAGCTATCTGCTCTTTGAGGGGGCCTATACGCGCGACCTGATCGCGCTCGGCTACGCCGACACGCTCGCCCAGCGCGCAGCACTCGAACAGTTTATGCGGGCGTAGGCTCGGCGGGCGTAGGCTCGGCGAGCATCGGCCGCCGCAGCGTCTGCATGGCTCGCTCCAGTCCCTGCAGGCTCAAAGGGAACATCCGCTGCTGAACCAGTGAGCGCGTCATGCCGATCGACGGTGTCCAACCCCAGCGCGCCTCGGGCTCGGGATTGAGCCAGACGAGTCGCGGAAAATGCGCCGTGACGCGTCGTAACCAGACCTCGCCCGATTCTTCGTTCCAATGCTCCACGCTGCCGCCCGGCTGCAGGATTTCATAGGGGCTCATACTGGCATCGCCCACCAGGATCACGCGATAGTCGGAATTGAACTTGCGCAGCAAGCCCGCGGTGGAAGTGCGCTCGCTCTGGCGCCGACGATTATCCTTCCACAGATACTCGTAAATGAAATTGTGGAAATAGAAATACTCCAGCTGCCGAAACTCGCTGCGTGCCGCAGAGAACAACGCCTCGACGCCTCGTACATGTTCATCCATCGAGCCGCCCACATCGAGCAGCAATAATACTTTGACGGCATTACGCCGTTCGGGCCGCAGCTTGAGATCAAGCCAACCGGCATTACGCGCGGTCGCCTCGATGGTGCCGGATAGATCGAGCTCATCGGCTGCACCCTCGCGAGCAAACTTGCGCAAGCCGCGCAGCGCCATCTTGAACTGACGGGTTCCGAACTCGCGCTGGTCGTCAAAATTGCGATACTCGCGCGCCTCCCACACCTTGACCGCCCGACGCTGTCTTGCACCGGCGTCGCCGATCCTCACCCCCTCGGGGTTATAGCCACCGCTACCGAAAGGCGAGGTGCCGCCCGTCCCGATCCACTTGTTGCCACCCTGGTGTCGCTCTTTTTGCTCGGCCAGCCTTTGCCGCAGTGTCTCAAGCAGTTTGTCCCAGCCACCCAAGGCCTCGACCTGGCGTCGCTCCTCGTCGCTGAAATGGCGCTGCAGCAACGACTGCAGCCACTCGGGCGGTACCTCTGCCAACAGCTTGCCGAAGGCTTGTTCGGCGCCCGCAAAATGCTCAGCAAAGACTCGATCAAAGCGATCAAAAAATCGTTCGTCCTTGATCAGCGTCAGGCGCGCGAGCCAGTAGAACTGCTCAGCACTGTGACCGACCACCTGCTGCTGCAACGCGCCGAGTAACGCCAGAAACTCGGTCAATGAAACCGGTACACCCGCTGCGCGCAAATCATGAAAAAACCGTATCAGCATCGACTCAGCGCGAACGGCGACTCAGGAAGAGCAGTTGTTCAAACAGATGCACATCCTGCTCGTTTTTGAGCAACGCACCGTACAAGGGCGGGATGGCCTTTTTGGGATCGTCGTTGCGCAAGGCCTCTGGCGGTAGATCCTCCGCTACCAGCAACTTGATCCAATCCAGCAACTCCGAAGTCGAGGGTTTTTTCTTGAGCCCCGGGGTTTCACGTACTTCATAGAACGCCCGCAAAGCTTCCGCCAGCAGATCCTTCTTGAGATTTGGATAGTGCACTTCGATGATCTGTTGCATGGTCTCGGCATCCGGAAACCGGATGTAGTGAAAGAAACAACGACGAAGGAACGCATCCGGTAGCTCCTTCTCATTGTTGCTCGTGATGATGATGATCGGACGGTGCCGCGCCCGGATCAGCTCGCGGGTTTCATACACATAAAATTCCATTTGATCGAGTTCGCGCAGAAGATCATTCGGAAACTCGATATCCGCCTTGTCGATCTCGTCGATCAGCAACACCGGTTGCTCGGCGGACTCAAACGCCTCCCAAAGTTTTCCGCGTACGATGTAGTGACGGATATCCGCCACGCGCGGATCACCCAATTGCGAATCGCGCAAACGCGAGACGGCATCGTACTCATAGAGACCTTGCTGAGCCTTGCTCGTCGACTTGACATGCCACTCAAAGATTGGCCGCTCGAGGGCTTTGGCCACCTCAAGCGCAAGTTGAGTCTTGCCGGTACCCGGCTCGCCCTTGATCAGTAAGGGACGACCCAGCGTCACGGCGGCATTGACCGCCATCTCGAGATCGCGCGTTGCGATGTAGTGGGAAGTACCGGTGAATCGCGGCATGGAATCGTCCTTCAATGTTGCGCGCGGTCAGTTCGTACGCGCGGTGTGAGGTAGCAAGCGCAAGGCATGCTGCGTGTCACCGGGCAAGAGCGGCAGTCTCTCACCCGTGACCCAATAATCAAATCCGCCGCGATAAAAAGGCGAGAGTGGATGCCCACTCGGACCACCCGGCAAGTGCAGGAACCCCTCGGCTTCGCGCCCCGGCGCCACCGCAAATCGCTCGGACGCACCGAACGTCGGACCGGTGACCCGCGGTACGTTGATATCGCCGTGCTGGGGGCGCGCCGGATAGTCGAGCCAGCTCGATAACGGCCCAAGCGCCGCGGACAAGGGGTGGCGAATGCGGGTGGTGTTGTACGCGCCCCAACGGCAGTCAGCGAGCGTCTGGCATTGCTCATCCAGCACGCTGATAACGGTATCCACACGCTGCAACAAAAAATCACGCCAGGTTTCGCTGTTCCCATCCGCCAGCAAATGCGGCGGTTGCTCGCTCAATAGCCGCCACAACGAGCCTTCAAACAAAGCAGGTGGATCGCCGGGCTCGACGCCCAAAGAATTCAGCAGCATGTCCCAGGTAGCGCGCCGCGTTTCCAGTCTGAAGGCGCGAACGATTCGGTAACCGACCGAATCCGCCGCAGCCCGGCCACTCCAATTTTCGATCTCGGCGCGATAGTCCGCTCGCCGCGGCTTGGCCGCGACCGCCTCCTCATCGAGCAGAGCCAGCAACAGTCCCTGCCAGCGCTCGAGCAGCAAGGCACGATCTTCAAGCTGGATCGACAACATGTCATCGGTGGTCGCGAGCGACTCGAGTGCGAGCAGTCGATCGCGGATTTGACGCGCACGAACGCCAGTGTCGTAGAACATGCCGCCGTCGGCTTCGTCGTTACCCAACACACGCTCGAGCTCACCCTGCACGTGACGCGAGTTCGCGCTCCACAGCCGACCTGCCTCGGGGTCGACGATGCGCGGCGCCGTCGACGCGTCGCGCCAAAGAATTGGACTCGGTGCCTCGGGACCGCGCGGGTCCTGTGGGATTCGCCCAATGATGCCCCAGGCAATACGCCCTGCTCGATCACCCACAATGAAATTTTGATGAGGAATGCCCACTTCGGGCGCAAGCGCGATGGCGTCATCGAGAGATGTCACCTGCTGCAGCGCAAGACTACGCAGGTTGGTGGCACCGCGTTCGGTAATGAGCCAGCGCGCGAGCCAACAAAGATCGGAGCCATCCGCTTGCTTCTCCTCGGCAATCACCACGCCGTCGGTCGAGTACCGAACCTGCGCCGAGACGGGCTCGCCACGAGCCACCTCGATGGTTTCATTGATGAGCTCGAAGTCGCGTCGACCCTGCGCGCCCTCATACCCCGTCGCATCACACACGTACCCACGTACGTCCAACCAATCGCCATAGCTATTGGTGAATGACCACGCCACGTGACCATTGCTGCCTGCCGCCACGGCAGGCAATCCTGGCAAGGTGACCCCATTCAACTCAAGCCCTGAGTCACCGCTGCCTTGCTGTAACCGCGCCTGGTACCACACAGTTGGGACACGCAAGCCGAGGTGCATGTCCCCGGCCACCAGCGCAGCGCCACCCGCGGCCGCATACGCCCCCGCCACCGCCCAGGCATTACTACCCGGCTTTGCCGTCTCGTCGGCTTCGAGATAGCCGGTGAGACTACCCAGTGAAGCGCGCTGCGCGGTCTGCTCCAATGATTTTCCGATCCGCGCACGTTGCCGCAAATCTATCGCACTGGCCGCAGGCAGAACTATCTGCTCGCTCGTCGACTGCGGCGGCGTCACCTGCGCTTCGGCCATGGTCTGAAAGTTGGGCGTGTCCCAATCATTGCCTCGCGGATAGAGCAATGCCATCAACGAGGTTGCCGTGGTGGCATCGATGCCGTTAGGCACCTGCTGCAGTTCGCGCAGGCGTGCCTCCAGGCTGCGTCGGGGTCGCTCATCTTTGAGCCCCTCCGACTGCAGCTGCCACCACATGGCATGAATCACGAGGATCGAATCCTCGGCCAGCCAGGGCCTCGGCTCCTCGCGCAGCAGGTGATACTCCCAAGGTTTTGAACCGAGCGCCGCAAGACCCTCGTTCACGCCGCGGGTATAGGCGTCAACCCAAGCTCGCTCCTCCGGGGTCGCATCCGCGATCACCTCGCGCGCCACCGTGCGCAAGCGAAACCGGCGAGTTTGCTGATCCTGCGGCAGCGCTTGTTCGCCCACCAGTGCCGCGAGCTCACCCGCCGCAAGCCGACGCGACAAATCCATTTGAAAAAATCGATCCTGCGCGTGCAGGAAACCGAGTCCGAAGGCAAGATCGGTCCCTGTTTCGGCTTGCACGGTGGGGTGACCGCGTGCATCGCGCAACAGCCTGACCTCGGCTTGCAAAGAAACGCCCGTCTCGCCTGTGGTCGCGGCAACGACCCTCACGCCATCCAGGAGCGGCAAGGACGCCCGTAATACCCACCAGAGCGCAGACAGCACCGCCACGCTGACGAGTAACACACCCCCAAGTGCTGCCAGCCAACGCTTGCCCATCCCGACCCCCCTCAGGTTTGACTCGACATCACCTGCAGAATTTGCATCGAATTGGTACCGCCTTGCACACCCGACAACTCGCCCTTGGTCAATATAATGAGCTCACCCTCGGTGACAAGATCAAGCTCAAGCAGCATATCGAACACGCGCTGAAAGAGCGGCTCGGAGTCATTGGGCAACACATCAAAAGACACGGGATACACTCCGCGGTAGAGCGTAACGCGTCGCCGTGTCGGCTCGTGCCGAGTGAACGCATAGATCGGAATATCGGTACGCAAGCGCGACATCCATTGGGCCGTCGAGCCGCTCTCGGTGAGCGCAATGATGGCACGCACCGGCATGTGGTTCGCGGTGTACATAACCGCATGCGCGATCGCCTCCTCGGTTTCCTTGAAGGTGACATTGGCGCGTTCACGCGGCCGACTTTGCGACAGGCTGTAGCGCTCGGCGCCCTCGATGACTTCCGCCATGGCTGCCACCGCCTTGACGGGGTAGCGCCCCGCTGCGGTTTCTGCCGACAGCATCACGGCGTCTGTGCCATCGAGCACCGCATTGGCAACGTCACTGACCTCGGCCCGGGTGGGGACTGGGCTCTGGATCATGGACTCCATCATCTGGGTCGCGGTGATCACCACCCGATTTCTTTGCCGGGTACGATGGATAATGGTTTTCTGCAGGCCCGTGAGCGCCGCATGTCCCATTTCGACGCCGAGATCGCCGCGCGCCACCATGATCACATCTGAAGCATCAATAATATTGGAGAG
This sequence comes from uncultured Acidibacter sp., assembly GCA_964533305.1. Lineage (GTDB taxonomy): Bacteria > Pseudomonadota > Gammaproteobacteria > Steroidobacterales > Steroidobacteraceae > UBA964. Next base: position 50,750 of record CAZHLL010000003.1, on the reverse strand, counting down.
CTGCGCGACCGCCTCATGCCGCTCGATCTTGGCAACCAGTCGAACACCCTGACCGCCTTGTGCATCAAGGAATTCACGTGCACGATGCAGATCATCGGCATCCCGCACAAACGACAAGGCCAAGTAATCCAGACCCTCGGCGGCAGCGAAACGCATGTCGTCAAAGTCCTTCTCGGTCAGCGCGGGCGCCGAGATGCCGCCACCCTTGCGATTGAGACCCTTGCGATTGGAGAGCTCGCCGCCCACCAATACGCGGGTGATGATTTTGGAACCCTCGATGGCCGTGATCTCCAGCACGATGAGACCGTCATTGAGTAACAGCACGTCACCAGCCGTCACGTCGGCGATCAGATTCTTGTAGGCCACACCCACCGCTTCGACCGTGCCCGCAGCGGGATCCATCTCGGTATCAAGCACGAAGTGGGCGCCCTCGACGAGCTGTACCTTGCCATCACGGAAACTTTCAATCCGGATTTTGGGACCGGCGAGATCCCCGAGGATCGCGACATAACGACGCGCGCGGCGCGAGGCCTCGCGCAGCAACTGGATTCGTCGCAAATGATCGGCTTGGCTACCGTGTGAAAAATTGACGCGGGCCACATCGAGCCCCGCTTGACACATCTGCGTCAGGATATCGACATCGTCGGTCGCCGGCCCGAGGGTGGCGACAATCTTGCTTCTGCGCTGCATGTTGGATGTTTGACCTGTGTGCTTGGGCCGAGGCCCGCGAATTCATGTTTGGCGCCTCGTTAGCAGGCGCCTGGTTACTTGGCGGCCCGGGCCTCGAGCGCAGCGACCGCAGGCAGGGTCTTGCCCTCGACGAACTCGAGAAACGCACCGCCGCCCGTCGAAATGTAGGAAATATCCTGACCGACCCCGTACTTATCGATGGCAGACAGCGTGTCGCCACCACCCGCCAAGGAAAACGCAGGACTCGCGGCGATGGCCTGCGCAAGCGTACGGGTGCCGCCTTCGAAGGCCTCGAATTCAAAGACGCCCACCGGACCATTCCAAAGAATCGTGCCCGCCTGCTGCAACACGGCAGCGAACTCGGTCGCCGTCTTCGGGCCGATGTCGAGGATCATCTCGTCATCCTGAACCTCGCCGACCGGCTTAGTGGTGGCAGGCGCCGTGGAGGAAAACTCCCGCGCCACCACCACGTCCACTGGCAAAGGAATCGCCGCACCGCGAGACTCGGCGCGCGCCAGCAGGCGACGTGCGGTTTCGAGCATCTCGGCCTCGTGCAATGACTTGCCGATTCTTTGGCCTGCTGCTGCGAGAAAGGTGTTGGCGATACCACCACCCACAATCAGCTGGTCGACCTTGTCGATCAAGGCCTCAAGCACCTCGAGCTTGGTCGACACTTTGGAGCCCGCTACGATGGCCACCAAAGGCCGTGCGGGTTGGGCAAGCGCACGCTCCAGCGCTTCAAGCTCGGCCACGAGCAGGGGGCCAGCGCAGGCGATGGGGGCCTGTCGTGCGATACCGTGCGTGCTCGCCTCGGCGCGATGCGCCGTACCAAACGCATCCATCACGAAAATGTCGCACAGTGCAGCCATTTTGCCCGCGAGCGCAGCGTCGTCCTTTTTTTCGCCCGGATTGAAGCGCACGTTTTCGCAGAGTACGACCTCACCCGGGGCACACTCGACGCCCCCAAGCCAATCGCGCTGCAAGCGCACGGGGCTGCCGAGTAGCTCAGACAAACGCGCGGCGACCGGAGCCAAAGAAAACTCTTCGGCGAACACGCCTTCCTTCGGTCGGCCGAGATGCGACAACACAATCACGCGAGCGCCGGCATCGCGGGCTGCAATCAAGGTCGGCACAGCGGCTCGAATGCGCGCATCACTGCTGATGACACCCCCCTCGAGCGGCACGTTGAGATCCTCGCGGATCATCACGCGTTTGCCCGCGAGCGAGAGATCGGTCATCCGCAGCATGTTCATCGCAGCGTCCTCAGGAAGCCTTGGCCCACGCGAGCGTGGTGTCGAGCATGCGGTTTGAGAAACCCCATTCGTTGTCGTACCAGGCACAAACCTTGACGAGAGTGCCACCCAAGACCTTGGTCATGGTGGCGTCATAGGTCGAGGAATGCGCGTCGTGGTTGTAGTCGATGGAGACGAGCGGCGCCTCCGTGTAGGCCAGCACCCCCTTGAGCGGACCCTCGGCTGCCGCCTTCATCAACGAATTGATTTCTTCGACGGAGGTCGCGCGAGTCGCGGTAAAGGTCAGATCCACCATCGACACGTTGATGGTGGGCACACGCACCGCGAAGCCATCAAATTTGCCCTTGAGCGCAGGCAGCACCAAGCCCACCGCCGCGGCGGCACCCGTCTTGGTCGGAATCATCGACATGGTGGCCGAGCGCGCACGCCGCAAATCGGAGTGATACACGTCGGTCAGCACCTGATCGTTGGTGTAGGCATGAATGGTGGTCATGAGACCCGCTTCGATGCCGATGTTCTCGTGCAGCACCTTGGCCACCGGCGCCAAACAATTGGTGGTGCAGGAAGCGTTGGAGACGACCGTATGCGAGGCGCGCAGCACATCGTGATTCACGCCATAAACCACGGTCGCATCCACATCATTGCCACCCGGTGCGGAGATGACGACCTTTTTGGCGCCCCCCGCAAGATGCGCGCCCGCCTTGGCTTTGCTCGTGAAAAGGCCCGTGCACTCGAGCACCACCTCGACGCCAAGCTCGCCCCAAGGGAGCTGAGCCGGATCGCGCTGCGCGAGCACCCGAATACGATCACCATTCACCACCATCGAATCGCCATCGACTCGGACTTCGCCCGGGAAGCGACCATGCGCGGTGTCATAGCGTGTCAGGTGGGCATTGGTCTCGGCGTCACCCAAATCATTGATGGCCACGATTTGGATTTCTTGAGTGCGTCCTGCCTCATAGAGCGCGCGCAGCACGTTGCGTCCAATGCGTCCGTAGCCATTGATGCCCACCTTGATAGCCATGTCGTTGTGTCCTCGTGTCAAAGCTTGATATGAAACCGCGGATTATTGCACTGCCTGCCCGCTGAGTAGGTCCTCCAGCGCACGGCGCACATGCTCTGCCGTCAACCCATAATGGCGGAAAAGATCAGCCGCCTTGCCCGAGGCACCGAACTGATCGATGCCGAGCACCCGGCCCTCCTGACCGACGTATTTCCACCAACCGAGCGTCGCACCCGCCTCGATCGCCAGCCGACATCGTACCGCCCGCGGCAGCACCGCGTCGCGCCAACGCGCATCCTGAGCATCAAAGACCTCGGTGCTCGGCATCGAGACGAGGCGAATCCGTCGGCCCGCGCCATTGAGCGCTCGCACGGCCTCGGCCGCGATCGCCACTTCCGAGCCGGTCGCGATGACGATGGCCTCCGGCAAGCGGCCGGTACCCGAGCCGACGCCGGGTGCCTCGATCAGGATGTAGCCGCCTTGGGCGATGGCCGCACGCTGCGCCTCATCCCGCGGCTGCTGCGGCAGCGCTTGGCGGGTGAGCACCAATGAGCTTGGCCCTTTGCGATGCTCGATGGAGGCCAACCAGGCGACCGCGGTCTCCGTCGCATCGCAAGGCCGCCAGACGATGAGATTGGGCATGGCCCGCAAGCTCGCCAGATGCTCGATCGGCTGGTGCGTGGGCCCATCCTCGCCGAGTCCGATCGAATCATGGGTATAGACCTGCACGACCCGCTGATGCATGAGTGCCGCCAAGCGCAGCGCATTGCGAGCGTAATCACTAAATACCAAAAAGGTGCCGGAGTACGGCACGAATCCGCCGTGCAGAGCGAGGCCGTTCATCATCGCCGTCATCGCGAATTCGCGCACGCCATAATGAACGAAGTTGCCGCTCGCATCCGCGTGAGTGATGGCCTTCGAATCCTTGCGGAACGTGTTGACGGAACCCGTGAGGTCCGCAGATCCGCCCAACAATTCGGCCAAGCCCGGCCCGATGGCGTTCAGCACCCCCTGCGAAGAGGCCCGCGTTGCCTGTGCCGCCGTGACCTCACTCGCGGCCGCGAACGCCGCCTGTCGCAGCGCCGGCCAGTCCGATGGCAGCTCACCCTGCATGCGACGCTCGAATTCGCGCGCAAGTTCAGGGTAGCTGCGCCGATACTTCGCCCAGCGTCGGCGCCAGGCACGCTCCGCCCGTGCGCCCCGTTCGCGCTGATCCCACTCAGCGCGCACATCCTCCGGAATCTCGAATGCGGCATACGGCCAATCCATCGCCGCACGAGTGGCCGCGATTTCTTCGGCACCCAAAGGCTCGCCATGAGTGGATTTGCTGCCCTGCTTGTTGGGCGCGCCAAAACCGATGACGGTACGCGCACAGATGAGCGTGGGTTTGGCCCGCTCGGCGCGGGCGCGCTTGAGGGCGCGCAGTACCGCTTCGGCATCATGTCCATCGATATCTTTGATAACCTGCCAGCCGTAGGCGGCAAAACGCTTGGGCGTGTCATCGGCCATCCAGCCACGCACATCACCGTCGATCGAAATGCCGTTGTCGTCGTAGATACAGATCAGCTTGCCGAGCCCCAGCGTGCCAGCGAGCGAGGCGGCCTCGTGCGAGATGCCCTCCATCATGCAGCCGTCGCCCAGGAACACATAGGTGTGATGATCGACGATGACCTGCTCGTCACGATTGAATTGCGCAGCAAGCAGTCGCTCGCCGAGCGCCATGCCCACCGCCGTCGCGAGCCCCTGACCGAGTGGGCCCGTTGTGGTTTCGATGCCGATTTTGGGATCGTGCTCGGGGTGCCCTGCAGTGACCGAACCGAGCTGCCTGAACTGGCGGATCTGCTCGAGGCTGAGCGGATATCCCGACAGATGCAGCACCGAATACAGCAGCATGGACGCATGGCCATTCGAGAGCACGAACCGATCTCGGTCCCACCACTCTGGATTGCCCGGGTTATGTTTCAGGATGTCCCGCCACAGCACCTCGGCGATATCGGCCATGCCCATCGGGGCACCGGGGTGACCGGAGGCCGCTTGCTGCACGGCGTCCATGGAAAGCGCGCGAATGGCATTCGCGAGACGACGACGTGAGCTCATGGGTAAAGTCCGGTGTTGATTGCGGGAAACTGCAATTCTCCCTCAGCGGCACCCGCTTTTTCAATGTGAAAACAGCGCGCGGCGCTGCATGCGGCGCAAAGCCTGTCGCTATAATTCCGCGCTTGATTTTTTAGGGAGTCCACCGCACTCATGGCCAACAACTATCTCTTCACCTCTGAATCGGTCTCGGAAGGTCACCCGGACAAACTCGCCGACCAGATTTCCGATGCCATCCTCGATGCCATCCTCGCCGATGACAAGCGTTGTCGCGTGGCCGTCGAAACGCTGGTCAAGACGGGCGTCGCCATCGTCGCCGGCGAAGTCACCACCGACACTTGGGTGGATATCGAATCCGTCGTGCGCAAGACCGTGCTTGAGGTCGGATACAACTCCTCGGAGATGGGTTTTGATGGCGCCTCCTGCGGCGTGATCAACATCATCGGCAAGCAATCGGCGGACATCGCCCAAGGCGTCGATCGCAAGGATCCGCGCAAGCAAGGCGCCGGCGATCAGGGTCTCATGTTCGGCTTTGCCACCAATGAGACGCCCGTGCTGATGCCAGCCGCGATCACGCTGTCGCATCGACTCGTCGAGCGGCAGGCCAAAGTGCGCAAGCAAGGCAAGTTGCCGTGGCTGCGCCCGGATGCCAAGAGTCAAGTCACCTTGCGCTACGAGGACGACAAGCCGGTGGCCATCGAGGCCGTCGTACTTTCGACGCAGCACGCCGAGGATATCTCGATGCGCAAGCTGCAAGAAGCGGTCATGGAGGAAATCGTGCTGCCGGTGCTACCAAAGAAATGGCTGCATCGCGGTACCAAATTCCATATCAATCCGACGGGCCGTTTTGTGATCGGTGGCCCCGTGGGTGACTGCGGACTCACGGGCCGCAAAATCATTGTCGATACCTACGGCGGCTTTGCCCGTCACGGTGGCGGCGCCTTTTCGGGCAAGGACCCCTCCAAGGTCGATCGCTCAGCCGCTTATGCCGCGCGTTACGTGGCCAAAAATATCGTCGCTGCGGGTCTGGCCGATCGCTGCGAAGTACAGGTGTCCTACGCCATCGGCGTGGCTGAGCCCACCTCGATCATGGTTGAGACCTTCGGCACGGGCAAAGTGTCCCGCGAGAAGCTCACGGCACTGGTGCGACGTCACTTTGACCTGACGCCGTATGGCTTGCGCGAAATGCTCAAGCTTGCCCGGCCGATCTATCAGAAAACGGCGGCTTACGGCCACTTTGGGCGCGAGGACAAGGATTTCACTTGGGAGCGCACGGATAAAGCCGCCGCACTCGCGGCCGATGCCGGCCTCACCGCCACCCGTCGAGCCACGCGCGTGCGCAAAAAGCGCTAAACGGGTGCGCAAAAAGCGTTAAACTTTGATCCACACCGGCGAGGGGCGCTGCAGCATCCATCGGGATGCCAGGCTCGCCGGGGGTGGTTTTTGCAACGGCGCCCGTCAATCTCTCATCAAGATTAACGGAGTCATTCATGAACGCTGTTGCCAAGGACGCTATCAACCTGACCCTCAAAAACCGCGACTTCCACGTCGCTGACCTCTCGCAGGCCGAATTCGGTCGCAAGGAGATCCGCATCGCCGAAACGGAGATGCCGGGTCTCATGGCCATTCGCGAGGAATACGCCCCGACCCAGCCGCTGCGCGGCGCACGCATCACCGGCTCACTGCACATGACCATTCAGACGGCGGTGCTGATCGAGACCCTGCAGGCGCTCGGTGCCGAAGTGCGCTGGGCCTCGTGCAATATCTTCTCGACGCAAGATCACGCTGCGGCGGCCATTGCCGCAAGCGGCACTCCGGTGTTCGCCTACAAGGGTGAATCCCTGCGCGAGTATTGGGAATTCACTCATCGCATCTTTGAATGGGCCGATGGTGGCTATTCGAACATGATCCTCGATGACGGTGGCGACGCCACGCTGCTCTTGCATCTGGGCACCCAGGCCGAGAAAGATCTGTCGGTGCTCTCGCATCCGGGCAGCGAGGAAGAAGAGCATCTTTTTGCCACCATCAAAGAAAAGCTCAAGACCGATCCGACCTGGTACTCCACCCGCATCAAGCACATCCGCGGCGTCACCGAAGAGACGACCACGGGCGTCAAGCGCCTCTACCAGATGGCGAAGGATGGCGCGCTCGCCTTCCCGGCGATCAACGTCAATGACGCGGTCACCAAGAGCAAGTTCGACAACCTTTACGGTTGCCGTGAATCGCTGGTTGATGCCATCAAGCGTGCAACCGATGTCATGATCGCCGGCAAAGTGGCCGTGGTCTGCGGCTACGGTGATGTCGGCAAGGGTTCGGCGCAGGCGCTGCGCGCGCTGTCGGCCCAGGTGTGGATTACGGAGGTCGATCCGATCTGCGCGCTGCAGGCGGCGATGGAAGGCTATCGCGTCGTCACCATGGAATATGCCGCCGACAAGGCCGATATCTTTGTCACGGCCACTGGCAACTATCACGTGATCACTCATGATCACATGCGCGCGATGAAAGATCAGGCCATCGTCTGCAACATCGGTCACTTCGACAATGAAATCGATTGTGCGTCGCTCAAGCAGTACACCTGGGACAACATCAAGCCGCAGGTCGATCAGATCATCTTCCCCGATGGCAAGCGCATCACGCTGCTGGCGGAAGGTCGTCTCGTCAACCTCGGCTGTGGCACAGGCCATCCGAGCTATGTGATGTCTTCATCGTTTGCCAACCAGACGATTGCGCAAATCGAGCTGTGGGCAAACCATGACAAGTATCCCGTGGGCGTCTATGTGCTGCCGAAGCACCTCGACGAAAAAGTCGCCCGCCTGCAGCTCAAGAAGCTCGGCGCCGAGCTCACCGAGCTCAGCGATCAGCAGGCCCGCTACATCGGCGTCGACAAGCAGGGCCCGTACAAGCCTGAGGCTTATCGTTACTGATCAGCCCGGAGCTTGATCAAAGCGCTGCGCTTGATCAAAGACAAGATGCGGCCATGGCGCTACTATCGGCGCCATGGCCGTTTCTTTTGTGCAGCTGACCGACACGCATCTGGTGGGAGATCCAGCAGGTGCCATGCGGGGCGTAGTGACGCGTGACTCGCTGCGTCGGGTGCTCACGGCAGCAGGCCCCGCCCTCGCGGCGAGTGAAGCCATACTCCTCACGGGCGATCTGGTGCATGACGATGCCGACGGCTACCCAGCCATCATTGAGCTTCTGGGTGGGCTCGGCAAACCCGTGCTCGCCCTGCCCGGCAATCACGATGAGCCGCTTTTGATGCAGCGCGCACTCTGCGAGCCGCCCTTCGATTATTGTCCGGTACGATTCTTTGGTCGCTGGCAGCTGATCCTGCTGGATTCGGTGGTCCCGGGCGAAGCCGGTGGCAGACTTGCAGCCAGTGAACTTGCCCGGCTGGATGCCGCCCTCGCAGCGCATCCCGACAAACACGCGCTCATTGCCTTGCATCATCACCCGATCCATACCGGCAGCCACTGGCTCGAGCCGATTGGCGTCGCCAATGCCGACGAATTCTTTGGTGTGCTCGACACCCACCCGCAGGTGCGCGCGGTGCTGTGGGGTCATGTCCATCAAAGCCAACAAGCGCAGCGAGGCTCAGTCGCGCTACTCGGTACGCCCTCGACCTGCGTGCAATTTCGAGCGAAGTCCGCCGACTTTGCACTCGATACGCTGCCACCCGCGTGGCGAGAGCTCACTCTGCACGATGACGGGCGCATCGACAGCCAGGTCCATCATCTGCCCGTCGCGTAACCCCCGCCCGATACTGTCATGCGTAGCTTTTCGGCTTTCATCGCGCTCTTCATCGTGGGCTTTGCGGTCATGGCGGTGCTCGCCTGGCCCGTCTACGACGCCCTGACGCCGACGTTTGATGTCAAATTCCATCGAGTCGCCAATCGGATCGGCATGCTCGCACTGCTGATCGGATTTCTTTTGCTCGCCAAGCGACTCGGTGTGGCAGACCGACAGAGCCTGGGTTATGGCCTGCCGCGGGCGCAGTTCTGGCGCACGGCGGGCGCGGGACTCGCGATCGGCGTCGTGAGCCTGCTGCCGGTGGCTGCCGTGATCTGGCTGCTCGAGCTACGCGAACTCAAGCCGGGACTCGCGATCGATGGCGCACTCCTGCTGGACGTCGCCTTCAGCGGACTTTTGAGCGGCATCGCCGTGGCACTGATCGAAGAAACGTTCTTTCGTGGCGCCATGCACAGCGGCATCGCGCGCGAGTCAGGCACGGCGGTCGCGATCCTGCTCACGGCCCTGCTCTATTCAGCCGTGCATTTCATGGGCAGCTACCGCATCCCGGTGGAAGAGCTCGGACCCGACAGCGGGCTGCGGCATATCACCGGCACACTCGCGAATTTCGCGGCCCCTCAGCGGATCATGGATGCCTTCCTGGCCCTGTTCGCCGTGGGCGTGCTGCTCGGCCTGGTCCGTGCCTACACCGGCAACATCGCCGCTTGCCTTGGTTTGCACGCAGGCTGGGTCTGGATCATCGCTTTCCTGCGCGAGGGCACCACACCCCAAACCGACCACGAGTACGGGTTTTTGATTTCGAATTTCGATGGCGTGGTCGGTTGGTTGGTCTTTGGCTGGACCTTGTTGCTAGCCGGCGTTTTCTTTGTCTGGCAACGCCGCCGAGGCCCGATCACGTATCCGTCGGGTCGTCCGCCCGCCGAATGAGCGGCGAGATCAATTCGAGGCGCTGCAACGGATCATCGAGCTCGAGACAATACTGCTTGTCGCCGAGACTGATGGGCAGGATCTCGGTCAAGCGCGCACTCACCCACTCGGCATCCTCAAAGCCGGGCTCCAGCGCCGCATAGATGTCGCCGAGCTCCGGCAGCACCTTGCGCAAGAGGTCAGCGAGATGACGATACGTCTCGGGGATACCAACCGCCGAGGTCTCTCCGATCGGCAGACCGGGCGCTGTATCGCACCATTCGACCTCGCCCATGTTGAGCCCATCGGCCTCACGCCAGGTACGCAAGACACGAAACCGCCGCTCACCACGACAACTGATGCCCAGCAAGCCATCGGGCAACAGGTTGAAGTCGATGATGCGAGCGCTGGTGCCGATCTCGGCAAAACTCGCTGCGGCACCCGCCTCGCGACCCTCGCGCAGCAGCACCACACCGAAACAGCTGCTCTCGCGCATGCAGCGTTTGACCATATCCGTGTAGCGAGTTTCAAAGATTCTGAGCGGCAAGGGACCGCGCGGAAACAGCACGGTATTGAGCGGAAAAAGTGGCAGGACACTGGTGTCAGGCATGCCTTTGCCCCGTCAGTCGGCGCCCATGACGCCACGCCCCCAACGAGCCATGAGATCGTGATCGATGTCGAGCTGATCCAGAATGCGCGCGACAATGAAATCGACCAGCTCATCAACCTGCGTGGGACGATTGTAGAAACCGGGGTTGGCGGGCAGGATCGTGACACCGAGCCGCGACAGTTTGAGCATGTTCTCAAGATGGATGGCCGAGAACGGCGTCTCGCGCGGCACGATCACGAGATTGCCACGCTCTTTGATGACGACATCAGCCGCACGCTCGAGCAGGTTTTCGCTGGCCCCGGTGGCAATAGCCGACACCGTCGCCATGCTGGCCGGACACACCACCATCTTGCGCGGTGCGCCGGAGCCGCTCGCCACCGGCGAGGTCCATTCCTCATCGCCAAACACGCGCAGTTGATCCTCGCGCGCCGAGAATAATTCGCGTAAATACCGTGTCTGATCGAGCGTGCGACCCGGTAGCTTGCAATCGGTCTCGGAGCCCACCACGACCTGTGCTGCCTTGGTGAACATCAAAAAAACGGTGTAATCCGCCCGAATCAGACACTCGACCAGACGTAACCCGTACTGCGTGCCGGATGCACCGGTGAAGCCGACGGTCACGGTTTTATCTCGGTGTGCCATCTCAAGCCCCTCCCCTCGTACGCGCATCGAGCGCGGCCAGCAAACGCCCATGCAATCCGCCAAAGGCCCCGTTCGACATAATCAGCGCATGGTCCCGCGGCTGCAAGCCGAGAGCGAGCTGATTTGTGAGCGCGTCCAAATCGGTGACGACGTGTACGCGCGAACCGAGCGGCGCAAGCGCCGCCGCCGCATCCCAGCCTAGGTCGCTCGGGGCGTACACCCAGATTTCATCCGCCGCGCTGAGCGCGGCAGCGAGACTCTCCCGATGCACGCCAAGGCGCATGGTATTCGAGCGCGGCTCAAGGACGGCCACGATCCGCTCCGTACCCACCTTGCGCCGCAAGCCATCGAGCGTCGTCGCAATCGCTGTGGGGTGGTGCGCGAAATCATCGTAAACGCGAATACCGGCGACCTCACCGCGCAACTCGAGCCTACGTTTGATGCCGGCAAACGAGCAGAGCGCGCTGCAGGCAATATCGACGGGCACGCCGGCATGTCGCGCCGCGGCGATCGCGGCCAAGGCATTCTCCACGTTGTGAACCCCCACGAGGTCCCAGCTCACATGGCCGACCGGTGCGCCAGCCAGCAACACCTCAAAGCGACTGCCATCACCTCCGCCACCGCCATGCGCGGCACCGGCAAGCCGTGCACTCCAAAGAACTCCACCCGATTCGTCGGCCGGCTTCCCGGCCTCGCAGGCAAAACCCTCACGCGCGCTCCAGCAACCCATTGCCAAAGAATTAGCGATACCTTGGTCACGCGCATGGTGCACGATCAGTCCACTGCCCGGCACCGTGCGCACCAAATGATGGAACTGACGCTCGATGGTCGCGACATCCGGATAAATGTCCGCATGATCAAACTCGAGGTTATTCAGTACCAAGGTACGAGGACCGTAGTGCACGAACTTCGCTCGTTTGTCAAAGAAAGCCGTGTCGTATTCATCGGCCTCAATAACAAAAAAAGGCGCTTTGCCGAAACGCGCACTGAGACCAAAATTTTGCGGTACACCACCGATCAAAAATCCGGGTGCGAGCCCGGCAAATTCCAGTATCCAGGCCAGCATGCTGCTGGTCGTGGTTTTGCCATGGGTGCCTGCGACCGCGAGCACCCAGCGCTCGCGTAACACCTCTCTGGCGAGCCACTCGGGGCCCGACACGTAAGGGATGCGCCGCTCGAGCAGAGCCTCGATCACAGGCTGGCCACGGCTCATGACATTGCCCACCACCACCACATCGGGTGCTGGATCGAGCTGATCGGTCTCGATGAGCTGAATATCGATACCGGCGGCCGCCAACTGCGTGCTCATCGGGGGATAGACGTTGCGGTCGGAGCCGGTCACCCGATGCCCCGCCTCGCGCGCAATCATCGCGACCCCCGCCATGAAGGTGCCGCAAATACCGAGGATGTGAACGTGCATGTGGGAGAGAACCGCGATCAGCTCTGAGGCAGCCCGATACCGGTCGCGAGCACCAATGAAAAGATCAAAATTTCACCGGCCAAAAACAAGAGCACGCACTGAAACATCGGCCGCTCGATCGCTGCGCGCAAGATGCGAGCATTGATGTAGATGAGGTACAGGCTGAGCGCAAACGCCACCAGCGACAAAGGCGAGAGCGCCAGCGTTCCGTCGGCTTCAGGTCGAACCGCTGCCACCAACGGAATGCTAATGGGCGTCAACAAGGCTGCGATACCAAAGATCGCGGTCGCGGTTTGTACGAACCGCGATGCTTTATCGAAAAGTCGCAACAGTAGATAAAGCCAGCCCAAGGTCACGAGACCCGACAGCATCGCCTGCGGGAATAACGTGGGATCGTCCGGTATCAGCATCTGACCGAGCAGACCCTGCAGCCCAATCAGCAGCAGCACGCAGGTAGCCAGCAGGCGACTGGAAGCCGGCAGGTCCTGAGGTCCGCCCTGGAGGCGCAGGATGTCGATAAGGGTCTTGATCGTCGTGTACATCATGAATTTCGTTCCTTCCTGGTCGGAATTCTTGCATAGTCCCCCGATGACGTCGTCCTCCCCGCTGATCGACACGCCGGCTGCGCTGGAGGATCTGGTTGCCCAGCTTGCAGGCGATACCGCCATCGGTATGGATACCGAGTTTTTACGGGAGCGTACGTATCGGGCCGAACTGTGCCTGTTGCAGGTCACGAGCCCCGCTGGCCCCGTCTGCATCGATCCTATCGCGCTCACTGATCTTTCGGCGCTTAAAGTCATCACCGAGGCGAGTAGCCCGCCCAAGATCTTGCATTCGGGCCGACAGGATCTCGAAGTCCTGTGGCCCGTCGTCGGGCGCGTGATGCCGGTGTTCGATACCCAAATCGCCGCAGCGCTCGCAGGCTTTGCCGCGCAGGTGGGCTATGCGGACTTGGTCCGACAGATATTCGACATCGATGTCCCGAAGGGTCAGACCCGCACGGATTGGTCACGCAGGCCGCTCAGCCCCGAACAGGTGGTCTATGCACTCGATGATGTGCGTCACTTGAGACCCCTGCGCGATCACCTCAGCGAGCAGCTTGAGCGCCTCGGCCGCTTGGCCTGGTTGGAGGAGGATCTGCTGAAACTCACCGATCCCGTGGGACTACAGCCCGATCCCGCCCGCGCCTGGCAACGCTTCAAGGGTGTCACCCAACTGGATGCGGGCCGGCAACGCCTGATCGCGTTGCTCGCCGAATGGCGCGAACGACGCGCCATCGCCAAGAACCGACCGCGCGGTTGGATCCTGGAAGATGCGCTCATCAAAGAAATTACTGAAACGGTGCCGAGGGATCTGGCGGCGCTCTCTCGCATTCCGGGTTTGCCCGAGGGCGTGATCAAACACAGTGGCGAAGAATTGTGCGCTCTAGTCGAAGCCGCCGAGATCGAACAACCACCGCCGCCGCTACCAAAGCGGGCTCGACCCGACCCTGCGGTACTGCAAGAAGTCAAACGCCTGGCTGAGCAGTTGAAGAAAGTTGCGACCGAACTCAATGTGGCGAGCGAAGTGCTCGCGACGCGCAAGGATCTCGAAGCGATTGCGGCTGGGCGCCGAGTCGATCAGGTGCTCAGCGGCTGGCGCAAAGAATTATTGAACGAGGCGCTCTCAAGCTGACAGGACTTGCTCGACCCGAGCGGTGACCTGCTCGAGTGAGGCATCCGCATCAATGCTGCGCAGCAGCTGCTTGCGGGCATAAAAATCAATCAGCGGTGCCGTTTGCGCTTCGTACACTTCGATGCGCTTGGTCACGGTTTCTTCGTTATCGTCCGGCCGCTGTACGAGCACGGGGGTGGTGCAACGCCCGTCGCAAGGTGGTGGCACGGGTGGCGGCGCCGTGTGCACGTTGAAAATGCGGCCGCAATCCTGACAACTGCGCCGACCTGAAATGCGCTTGATTAGTAATTCTTTGTCGACATTGAACAGAATGACCGCATCGAGCGGCTGGCCGATGGCTTGCAGCATGGTCTCAAGGCCTTCGGCCTGAGCGATGGTGCGCGGAAAACCGTCGAGGATGAATCCCTTGGCTGCGTCGGGCTGCGCCAAGCGCGCCTGCACCATGCCAAGGATGGTGGCATCGTCCACCAGTTGACCCGCATCCATCACCGCCTTGGCGCGTTGCCCAAGCTCGGTGCCCTCGCGCACGTGGGCGCGCAACAAATCCCCGGTCGAGATCTGCGGAATGGCATGCAACTCGACGAGTCGCTGTGATTGGGTGCCTTTGCCCGAGCCGGGCGCACCGAGGAAGACGATTCTCATTGCGTGGATTGGATGGGTCCTGCGACCCGCTTCCGCCTGTCATGACCAATAATGTGTGCGCCACGTTACCGTTCCGGTTTCAGCAGGTCAAACCGTCGGGTATTCTCCGCGTCCATGACAGCCAAGAATCCTGCCCGAACTCGAAAAACGCCCCCTCGCAACGCCTTCTACGCCCAGTCGGGCGGCGTCACGGCCGTGATCAATGCGTCCGCGGCCGGAGTCATCGAGACGGCGGCCCGTCACCCGCGGCTGATCGGCAAGGTGTACGCCGGACGTCACGGGATCGTCGGCGCCTTGAACGAAGACCTGATCGACGTGTTCAAGGAAAGCAAGGCGACGATCGCCGGCCTGAGGCATACACCCGCGGGCGCGTTCGGCTCGGCGCGCTTCAAGCTCAAGGGACTTGAGCAAAATCGTGCCGAGTACGAACGGCTGATCGAAGTCTTCCAGGCCCACAACATCGGCTATTTCTTTTATAACGGTGGCAACGATTCCATGGACACCGCCCACAAGGTCGCCCAAATGGGTGAGGCCTTGGGCTACCCCATCACCTGTATCGGTGTACCGAAGACCGTGGACAACGATCTGCCCTACACCGATTGCTGCCCGGGTTTCGGTTCGGTCGCAAAGTATGTCGCGGTCTCAACTCTTGAAGCGTCGCTCGATGTAGCCTCGATGGCCAAGACCTCGACCAAAGTATTCGTGATGGAGGTCATGGGTCGACATGCGGGCTGGATCGCCGCGGCAGCGGGGCTTGCCGGTCGCGGTCGTGACGAGCCACCGCATGTGATCCTGTTCCCGGAAATCGCCTTTGATCGCGCCGCCTTTCTCGCGCGGGTCAAAGAAAGCGTCGAACGTTGCGGATATTGCGTGGTGGTGGTCTCGGAGGGCACACACGATGCCGAGGGACGCTTTCTGGCCGACGCCGGCACCAAAGATGCCTTTGGTCATACTCAACTCGGTGGCGTGGCGCCGGTGGTCGCCAACATGGTGCGCGAAGCCCACGGTTACAAATTTCATTGGGCCGTGGCCGACTACCTGCAACGAGCCGCGCGCCATGTGGCATCCAAGGTCGATGTCGAGCAAGCCTATGCCATGGGCAAAGCGGCAGTGGAGCTCGCGATCAAAGGACGCAATGCCGTCATGCCGACCGTGGTGCGCAAATCGGACAAGCCCTACCGCTGGACCGTGGGCGAGGTTGCACTCGCCAAGGTCGCCAATGTCGAAAAGAAAGTCCCGCGTGATTTCATCACCGCGGATGGCTTTGGCATCACCGAAAAGTGCCGCCGCTACCTGCAGCCCCTGATCGCAGGCGAAGACCCACCGCCCTACAAGAACGGATTGCCGGTCTACGTGCGCATCAAGGGCACGACCGTCAAGAAGAAGCTACCGCCATTCAAGCCCTAATCCCGCGTAGCCCTGCACTCGCGCAGCCCTGAGCGGGTACAGGCCGGGGCCTGTGGTATATTTCTGCGCCGTTTCAGATGGGTGCTAGCGACCCTTCTGGTCGGCTAACGCGCGCCATGATGGCGCTCTATCAATTTCAGGGGGACAACACTGATGGATGCCAATCTCTGGCTGTGGACGGCCATTGCCGCGGGCGCGCTCGCGGTGCTGTATGGCGCAATTTCGGCGAACGCGATCAATAACCTGCCCGCTGGCAATGCGCGCATGCAGGAGATCGCTGCGGCGATCCAAGCAGGCGCCAAGGCTTATCTCAATCGACAGTACTCGACCATTGCGGTGGTCGGTGTGGTGCTGTTTGTGCTCATGGGCTTCGCTCTTGATTGGGCGTCCGCGGGCGGTTTTGCCGTCGGTGCGATCCTCTCCGGTGTGGCAGGGTTCATCGGCATGAACGTGTCGGTGCGTGCCAACGTGCGCACGGCGGAAGCGGCCAACCACGGCCTCAATGCCGCGCTGCAGGTTGCCTTCAAGGGCGGCGCCATCACCGGCATGCTGGTGGTCGGCCTCGGACTGCTCGGGGTCACCGGTTGGTACATGGCGATGCTGCCGCTCGTGGGTGAAGAGCACGCGCTGCGCTCGCTCGTCGGCCTCGCCTTCGGCGGCTCGTTGATTTCAATCTTTGCGCGCTTGGGCGGCGGCATCTTCACCAAAGGTGCGGACGTGGGCGCAGATCTGGTCGGCAAGGTGGAAGCGGGCATCCCCGAGGATGACCCGCGTAACCCCGCGGTGATCGCCGATAACGTCGGTGACAACGTCGGTGACTGCGCCGGTATGGCGGCGGATCTCTTTGAGACCTATGCCGTAACCATTGTCGCCACCATGCTGCTCGGCGGTCTGATGCTCAAAGATCAGGGCTCAGCTGCGGTCATTTATCCGCTAGCGCTCGGGGCGGCTTCGATTGTCGCCTCGATCATCGGCACCTTCTTCGTCAAGACCGAAGATGGCGGCAAAATCATGAACGCGCTCTACAAGGGCGTGATCGTCTCGGGTCTCATCTCGGCGGTGGCCTTCTGGTTCATTACCGATTCTTTGATGCCCAATGATGCAGTCGCTCTCTTCGGCTGCGCCATCATCGGCCTCTTGCTGACAGCGGCCATGATCGTGATCACCGAGTACTACACGGCGACCGAGTACAGCCCGGTACGCAAGGTGGCCGAGGCCTCGCAAACGGGGCATGCGACCAACATCATCGCCGGCCTCGGTGTATCCATGAAATCCACCGCCCTGCCGGTGATTGCCGTGTGCTTGGCCATCTGGGGCGCCTACGCGCTGGGCGGCCTCTATGGTCTCGCGGTGGCGGCGACCGCCATGCTGTCCATGACCGGCATGATCGTCGCACTCGATGCCTACGGCCCGATCACCGACAACGCCGGCGGCATCGCCGAGATGTCGGGCCTCGACAGCAAGGTGCGTGACGTCACCGATCCGCTCGATGCCGTGGGCAACACCACCAAGGCCGTGACCAAGGGCTATGCCATTGGTTCTGCGGGCCTTGCGGCCCTCGTGCTCTTTGCCGACTACACCTACAAGCTCGAAGATGCCGGCAAGCTGGAAGACTTCTCGCTGTCGGATCCGGCGGTGATCATCGGTCTCTTCATTGGCGGTCTCGTGCCTTACCTCTTCGGCGCCATGGCGATGGAGGCGGTGGGACGCGCGGCAGGTTCAGTGGTGACTGAAGTGCGACGTCAGTTCCGCGAAATCCCGGGCATCATGGAAGGCACCGCAAAGCCGGATTACTCCAAGGCCGTTGATCTGCTGACACGCTCTGCCATCAAAGAAATGGTGGTGCCGTCGTTACTGCCGATCCTGGTGCCGATCGTCATCGCCTTCGGCATGAACGCGCTCATGGGTCCGGGTGCCGGCATTCGCGCACTCGGTGGACTTTTGATCGGCACGATCGTGACCGGCCTCTTTGTGGCGATCTCAATGTGCACCGGTGGCGGTGCCTGGGACAACGCCAAAAAATACATCGAGGAAGGTCACTTCGGCGGCAAGGGCTCCGAAGCGCACAAAGCCGCCGTCACGGGTGATACCGTGGGTGACCCGTACAAGGACACCGCGGGCCCTGCGATCAATCCCTTGATCAAGATCATCAACATCGTCGCCCTGCTGCTCGTCCCGCTGCTCTGATGGCGGACTGACGGCAGGCAGCCGGCGGACCAGGTCTCTCGATCTACCATTAATTTAGTAGATCCGGCCTGGTTCGCCGATCCGGCTGCGGTAGGCGCCGGGCGGTTCACGCGGCGCATCGGGGTCATTCGGAGGCCCAGCCTCAGGCGCATTCGGGTCCGGCACCAACAAACGCCACGCTTCCGTTGGCTGCTGCGCAGCCCAAAAAAGACCGCCTAGCCCACTCGGGACGGCCCGATTCTCGGGAATATCCGGCGGCGCACGCCGGCGCGACTGAACCACGATCTCATCGAGCTCCGCGGTCCAAGGTTCATAGAGCTGCTCGGGCGGAATAAACCGCCGCAAATCTCCCTTGCGCAGATCGAGGCGCGGCGTACTCGTCGCATTTTTGGCACCCACGGCGCTCGATCCGCTCGTAGTGCTTGCATCCTCCGCGAAGGCCGATACATTGGCAGCCCCTAGGATCCATGGAGCCAAGCACGTGAGCCAGATCTTCCACGCCCTTCGTTGCCGACTGCCGCTCATCGTCTTTTTGCTGTGCATGTTGGTGCTGACCCCTGTCCTCACGGCGGGCCTTGCCCATGCCACCAACGAGCATGCCATACCCACCGGTGTCAAAAACATCACCTCGGTCGAGGGTATCACCGAATACGAACTCGACAACGGCCTCAAAGTTCTGCTGTTCCCGGATCCATCGAAGTCGACCGTCACGGTCAACATCACCTATCTTGTCGGTTCACGCCATGAGGGCTATGGCGAAAGCGGCATGGCGCACCTCTTGGAGCATCTTGTCTTCAAGGGCACACCCCGCTTCCCCAATATCCCGCAGGAGCTTACCGCGCGCGGCGCGCGACCAAACGGTACCACTTGGTACGATCGAACCAATTACTTTGCCACCTTCACGGCGACGGACGACAACCTGCGCTGGGCGCTCGATCTCGAGAGCGATCGCATGGTCAATTCCTTCATCTCCGCCGCGGATCTCCAAAGCGAGTTCTCGGTGGTGCGCAATGAATTCGAGTCGGGTGAAAATGAGCCTGGCGGCGTGCTGCTCGAACGGGTGATGTCGACGGCCTATCTCTGGCATAACTATGGCAAATCGACCATCGGCTCACGCGCCGACATCGAGCGCGTGCCGATCGAGAACCTGCGCGCCTTCTACCAAAAATACTACCAGCCGGATAATGCGGTGCTGACCATTGCCGGGCGTTTCGATCCGGCGAAGACCCTGAGCTGGGTACAAGAATTCTTTGGCAAACTACCACGCCCCGAGCGGATATTGCCCCAAACCTATACGGTCGAACCCGTGCAGGACGGCGAGCGCCACGTGACCCTGCGACGGGTGGGGGATGTACAGATCACCGCCGCGGGCTTTCACATCCCGCCCGGCGGTCATCCCGATTTCGCCGCCGTGCAGGTGCTGGCCGACGTGCTCACCAACGAGCCCTCCGGTCGGCTCTACAAAGCCCTGGTTGAGACCGGTAAAGCCAGCAGCGTGGGCGGCTTTGCCTTCAGCCTCAAGGACCCCGGGTATCTTTATTTCGCGGCGGAAGTGCTGAAGGACAAGCCACTGGATGCGGCGACCTCCAGCATGCTCGCGGTGCTCGATGGCTTTGCCGCCTCGCCGGTGACGGACGAAGAAGTGGCACGCGCGCGCAACCGCTTTCTGAAATTCTTTGAGCAAACGTACAATAACAGTGATCGCGTGGGTCGCGGACTCTCCGAGTACATCGCCAAAGGCGACTGGCGTCTTTGGTTCCACTACCGCGATCAACTGGAAAAGGTTTCTGCGGCAGACGTCAATCGTGTGGCGCTCGCCTACCTCAAGCAGGCGAATCGCACGACCGGAGTATTCCTGCCCGATTCCAACCCCGATCGCGCGGAAATCCCGCAGGCGCCCGATCCCAAAGAATTACTAGCGGGTTACACCGGCAAAGAGGCACTCGCGGCGGGTGAGGAGTTCGACCCCTCACCGCGCAATATCCTCGCGCGCAGCCGCAGCGAAACCTTGCCCGGAGGCGCCGAGTTCAGCTTCCTGCCCAAGGCCACGCGCGGTAACGAGGTCAACGTCACCCTCACCTTGCGGCTCGGGAGCCTTGAGTCGCTGTCGGGCAAAGCGAGCGTCGCCTCCTTTACCGCAGCGATGTTGCGACGCGGCACAAGTACGCGCAGCCTGCAGCAACTCAACGACGAGCTCGATCGACTGAAATCCTCGGTCAGCATCGGTGGCTCGGGTCAGACCGTGAGCGTGGGTGTGCTCTCCACCCGCGATAACCTGCTGCCGACGCTCGAACTCGTCACCGACATGTTGCGCAATCCGGCGTTCCCGGAAGGTGAGTTCGTCAAGTTGCGCGATGAGTGGCTGGCCGGCATCGAGCAATCTCGCAGCGATCCACGCTCGATCGCGGTACGTGAGCTCTCGCAACGATTGGCGCCCTATCCCGCGCGCGATTTCCGTCGAGTGCTCGGCTTTGAAGAGGAGATCGCCGAACTCAGGTCGGTCAAGCTCGAGGATCTGCGGCGCTTCCATGCGGAATTCTATGGCGCCACGCGTGCGACCGCGGCCGTGGTCGGTGATTTTGATGAGACCGTGACCCGAGCCGCTCTCGGTGCGCTACTCGCCAATTGGCAAGCACCGCAAGCCTTTACCCGGGCACCGGCTCCCTTCTTTGATATCCCCGGGGAACAGTCAAAGATAGTGACGCCTGACAAGGCCAATGCCTTCATGATTGCGCAGCTCAATCTGCCACTGCGCGACGATCATGCGGATTTCCCCGCGCTCGTGATCGGCAACTACATGCTGGGCGGCGGGTTCCTCAATTCGCGACTCGCGGTACGGATCCGGCAGCGCGAGGGCATCAGCTACGGCGTGGGATCCTTCCTCAACGCCAGCCCGCTCGATGAGGAAGGGGCGTTTGGTGCCTTCGCCATCTATAACCCCGGCAATTCCGATCGCCTGCGTGCCGCCCTGCGCGAGGAAATTGACAAAGTGTTGAGCGAAGGTTTCACCGAGGCCGAATTGCGCGATGCCAAGACCGGCTGGTTGCAAAGCCGCAATGTGAGCCGATCGCAGGACCGGGAACTCGTGGGCCGACTCTCGACCTACCTGTACCTCGATCGCACGCTGCAATGGGATGAGGACTTCGAGCAGCGCGTGGCCGCACTGACCACCGAGGATGTGCAGGCCGCCTTTGTCCGCTGGATCAAACCGGATGCGATCAGTGTGGTGGAGGCCGGTGACTTTGCGGCGGTTTCACAGGAAAATGCGGCGGCCGATGCCGGGGCGCCGGCAGCTGTGAAGGAGGCCGGAGCCAACCAAGCCGGAGCCAACAAAGATGAGTGAAGCCGCTGTGACGATGGATGTCGACCCGCAGGCCGCGCGGGCGCAAATGATTCAGCAACAATTGCGCACCTGGGACGTGCTGGATGACGAGGTGCTGCAGGTGTTTGCCGCAATCGATCGCGAGCACTTCGTGCCCGCGGCCTATCGTTCACTCGCCCATGCGGATTTGGCCGTTCCGCTCGGCGCCGGCGAGCACATGCTGCAGCCCAAAGTCGCGGGCCGCATCGTGCAGGCCGTCAAACCCGGCGTGCACGATCGCGTACTCGAAATCGGCACCGGTAGCGGCTATCTCGCGGCTGCCCTCGGCAAACTCGCCTGCAGCGTGCGCAGCATCGAATCCCGGCCCGATCAAGCCGAGACTGCGCGTGCGAGCCTCCAAGCAGCCGGGCTGCGTAATGTCCAGGTGATTACTGCCGATGCGTTCGATGACACCGCACTCGGTGATCTGCTTTATGACGTGGTTGTCGTCGGCGGATCGCTACCCCGACGCGAGTCTCGCTTTGAAGCCAAGGTCGCCTTGGGCGGCCGACTCTTTGCCGTGATCGGCGACGGGCCGGTGATGTCGGCTACCTTGCTCGAGCGAACGGGCGAGAGCGAGTGGCGCGAAACCGTACTCTTTGAAACCCTGCTGAAACCCTTGCACGGTGTGACCACACCCTCCAAGTTTCATTTTTGACCCCTCCAGGATAATTGTCATGGTCAATGAAATCTCGGTTGAAGAACTCAAGGCCCGCCTGGATGCGGGCGAAACACCGCTGATCATCGACGTGCGCGAAGGCTGGGAGCTCGATATCTCCAAAGTCGATTTCGCCCGTCACATGCCCATGGCCACGGTCCCAACCCGACTCAATGAATTGAACCCTGAGACTCCGATCATCGTGATGTGTCGCTCGGGCGGACGCAGCCTGCAGATCGCGACGCTGTTCGCGGGCCATGGTTTTCGGTCAGTGAGTAATTTGACCGGTGGAATTCTGGCGTGGGGCGAACGCATCGACCCTTCATTGCGTCCATACTAGACGTATCCATCGCCACCGGGTGGCTCTGCCGCCCTGACATCTGTTATAGTGTTGTAAAACACCATTGGAGTTGCTATGAAGCGCGTCTTGCTCTCGCTGGCTGTGCTGCTTGCCCCGGGCCAGGCACCGATCGCCTTGGCTGACGAACCGACTGTGGATCTGACGGCCGTTTACCAGCGCGCCCTCGCGAATGACCCGCAGATCCGCGAAGCCGATGCCCTGCGCCTGGCGGCGCGTGAGGCGCGTCCGCAGGCGTGGGCCGCCATCCTGCCGCAGATCTCGGCATCGGCCAGTAAAACCGAGTCGGACAGCACTTCCGAGGGCCAGTTCCCGCAGGAAATCGTGCAGAACGGGCAGACCGTCGTGTTCAATTTTCTCTCGTCCAGTGACTCCAAACCCGAGAGCGAACGCTGGAGCGTCGATCTGCGTCAAAGCGTCCTGTCGTGGGACAAGTGGGTCGCCATCAAACGCGCGAGTCGCGAGGTGGCGCAGGCAGAGGCTGAGTTTCAGGCGGCCGAGCAGCAATTGATCCTGCGTGTGTCCGAAGCCTATTTCAATGTGTTGGCGGCGCAAGACACCGTCGCGGCACAGACCTCGGCGCTTGAGGCCATTTCGCGCCAGCTCGAGCAAGCGGAAAAGCGCTTTGAGGTGGGTCTGATTGCCATCACCGACGTCCAAGAGGCGCGGGCCGCGCGTGACAGCGCCGCCGCCTCTGTCATCGCCGCCAAGCGTCAACTCGCTACCACCGAAGAATTACTGCGGGAAATCACCGCCGAGAAATTCACCCGCCTCGCGGGTCCGAGCGATGCCATGCCCTTGCTGTCACCGGCACCCGCCGATGAGACGCAGTGGGTCGAGCGCTCAATGGAGCAAAACTTGACGCTGATCTCGAGCCGTCTGGCCGCCGAAATTGCCCGCGATAATGTCCGCGCTTCTTATGCCGGACACCTGCCCTCGGTGGATCTCGTACTGAGCAAGGGCGAAAACGATCAAACGAGCCCCATCAATTTTGCCAGCGGCAATATCGGCACTCGCACCAGCAACACCGAAGACGAAAGCATCACGCTACAAGTGAATGTGCCGCTCTTCAGCGGCGGTGCGGCGCAATCGCGCGTACGCCAGACTCAATACCAATGGCAAGCGGCGCGCGAACGCCTCTCGCGCGTATCGCGCCAAACCGAGCGTCAGGCCCGCGATGCCTATTTGGGCGTGCTCAGCGAAATCTCGCGGGTCAACGCACTGCGTCAGGCGCTTGAGTCCAGTCGCACGGCGCTCAAGGCCACCGAAGCTGGCTACGAAGTCGGCACGCGTACGGCCGTCGATGTGCTCGAATCCCGTCGCAGCTTGGCGGTAGCCGAAACCAACTACGCTCGCAGCCGCTACGACTACATCCTCAATGTGCTGCGATTGCGTCTGGCCTCGGGCACCCTCGACCCGGCGACCCTGACCGAAGTCAACGGTTGGCTACAGGCGCAGAACTGATTCATTGATGGCGCGTCGTGCCCACCCCGTCGCGCCGAACTCCATCAAGCGCGCGGCGTGGGCTCGATCAGCGGCTCAAGCAGCTGCATCAAGCGTGCAACCGTGCCGCGGTTGCGCTCCACCACAGCGAGCGCGGCGCGGCCTCGCGCTTGCCTCAGGGTCTCGTTGCGCGCCAACTCGATCACCACCTGACTCAATTCTTTGCTCGAAGCGACCTGCTGCAGGCCCTGCTCGGCCACCAAGGTCTCAACAATTTCGCGGGTATTGAACACATGCGGCCCCATCAGCACCGGCACAGCTAAGGCGGCCGGCTCAAGCGGATTGTGACCACCGACCCCTTCAAGCAGACTGCCACCCACAAAAGCCACATCCGCGATGGCATAGAACCCAGCCAAATCCCCCAAGGTATCAAGCAATAGCACCTGGGGTCGTGCCAGCACCCTCTCTTTCTTTGACAGCGAGTGACGTACAAAGTCGACGCCCACAGCCTGCAAGCGCTGCGCCACCGCCTCAAAACGCGGTGGATGTCGCGGTGCAATGACCAAAAGATGCGCTATCCCTGCCGCCTGCAGGGCTGCACTCGCCTGCAACAGCGCGCGCTCCTCGGCCTCATAGGTACTGCCAGCCACCAGCGTAAAGCACGACTCGGCATGGTAATGCGTGCGCCAAGCCTTACCCTGCTGCGCGGCGTCGAACGGCAAGACGGCATCGAACTTGATGTTACCCACCACATGGGTGCGGGCAGGCGGCGCACCGATCTCGATGAACCGTGCGGCATCCTCAGCGCTTTGCGCGGCGATCACGAGCCCGTGACTCAAGGTCTCGCGAAAGAGCACGACCAAGCGGCGATACCTGCCGACCGATCGCGACGAGACCGCCGCACTCGCCAACACCAGAGGCACTTTGCGCAAACCGCATTCCCGGTAGAGATTGGGCCACAGTTCCTTTTCGATGATGATGGCAATCTTTGGATTCGCACGATCAAAAAAACGTGCGACAGCGCCAGGTGAGTCATACGGCAGATAACGCAGCTCGACATCCTTGCCCAGATTCGCAAGTGCACGCGCGCGACCCGTCGGCGTACCCGTGGTCAGTACCAACGGACTTTGCGGATAGCGGGCTGCCAGCGCCTTCAGCAGGGAAGTGGCCGCCTGTACCTCACCGACCGAGACTGCGTGCACCCAGATGGACGGCTTCGACAATCTTTGACCCAACCCCAGCCTTTCATGCAGACCCTGCCAGTAACCACGGTCTCGCAAGCCTCGCCAAAGAAAAAGACCGAAAACAAAAGGCGCAAGCAGACGTACCAGCAACTGATAGACAAACTGGATCATGACGTACCTGCCCGCTCGAGCCCCTCGCGATAACCCTGCAGTACGGTGACCCAATCCTGCTCATCAAAGCGAACTTCGGACGAGAGATCACCGATCTTCAAGAGCGACCGGCGCAGTCGCACGAGCACCGCATCGCACCATAAGCCCGGTCGCCGTCGCGTGCCGCGATCAAAATCAATCAACCACAACTGCTGGTCGGTCACGAGCACGTTGTGCGCATTGAGATCGGCGTGGCAGATACCGGCAGCATGGAAACGCGCTACCAATTGACCGAGTTGCGACCACAGTGAGCGATCGACGAGCCCCCGCAGCAAGCGGCTTGCAAGCGTGGCAGAGTCTTCGATGGCTTCGGTGACGAGATCACCCCGATACCATAGCCCCGTGCGGGTCATGCGCGCCGCGATGACACGGGGTACCGGCAGCGCCTCGCGCTGCATCGCCTGCAACAGCATGAACTCGCGCCAAGGGCGGGTTTGCTCCCAGCCTCGATAGAGGTAGCGGTCCGCCATCAACGCCGCCATCGCGCCACCCCGCCGATAATGGCGCAGCACCCAAATCTTTGAGTCGGTCGCAGCGACAGCGGTGGCTTCGGGGGCCATGACAAACCACGTATTGCCCCGCCCACGAGCAACCGACCGCATCGCCCCCTGCGCCTGCCAATGGTCGGGATCGAACCACGCCTGGGTCAAATTGCTCGCCAGACGGGGGTCATATAGCATCACGCTCGCGCCGTCGACGACGCGCTCGTAACTCTCACCGGATGTTGCACCGCCCACCTGCATGATGCTGCCGCTGACCGCCCCCCCTGAAACCGTCTGCCTGTTGCGCCTATCGGCCATTGGCGACACCTGTCACGTGGTGCCGCTGCTGCGCACCCTGCAACACGCCTGGCCTTCGACCCGCTTTACCTGGGTCATCGGCCGCACTGAAGCACGGTTGATGAGCCTGATTCCGGAGGTGGAGTTTATCACCGTCGATAAACGCGCCGGCTGGCGTGGCCTGCGTGACCTGCGCAGGCAATGCCAGGGTCGCCGCTTTGATGTGCTCTTGCACCTGCAACTTGCCTTGCGTGCAAGCCTGTGTGCTGCGGTGATCCCGGCGCGTCTCAAACTGGGCTTTGACCGCGCACGAGCCCGCGAACTGCAGTGGCTGTTCACCAATTCACAGATCGCCGCGCGCCACGATGAGCATGTACTCGACAGTTTGCTCGGCTTTGCCACGGCGCTTGGGGTCACGGAGCATCAACTACGCTGGGATCTACCCTTGCCCCAGGACGCGCGCGACCATGCCGCGAAATGGATACCGGATGGGGCGCCACCGACGCTGCTCATCAGCGCCTGCTCGAGTCATGCGCGTCGCAACTGGCGAGCCGAGCGCTACGCGGCGGTCGCCCGCCACGCTGTCGATCGCCACGGCATGCAGGTGATCCTGGTCGGCGGCCCATCACCACTCGAGCGCGAGATGGCCGCGGCGATCGCCGGTGACTGTCCGCAGACCATCAACCTCGTGGGTCAGGACACTCTGCCGCAACTGCTGGCCTTGCTGGCGCGGGCGGACGTACTACTGACACCGGACTCGGGCCCTGCCCATATGGCGAGCATGGTCGGTACCCCGGTGATCGGCCTCTATGCCGCCACGCGCTCGGCCCGCAGTGGTCCCTATCTGTCCCGCGACCGGTGTGTCGATGTGTATGCCGAGGCAGCACAGCGCTTTCGCCACACGGCAGCCGAGGGCCTGCCCTGGGGTCACAAAATCGAAGAGCCGGGCGTGATGGACTTGATCACGACCGCTGCCGTCTGCGAGCGACTCGATGCCTTGCTGACGCGCTCTTGATAGCATGCGCCCATGAAAGACATCCTCGTACCCGTCTCGCCCGGCGAGCTGCTCGATAAAATCACCATCCTGCGCATCAAATCCGCGCGCATGACAGACGCCGCCAAGCTCGAGAACGTCCGTCTCGAGCTTGATCTACTCGAGCGCACCTGGCGCGATAGCGGCGCGGCTGAAGCCGAGGTCGCCGCCGACATCGATGCCCTGCAGCAGGTCAATGAAAGTCTATGGGACATCGAAGATCAGATTCGCGACAAGGAGCTCGCTCAGGCCTTCGATGGCGAATTCATTGAACTCGCCCGCGCCGTGTATGTGACCAATGATGAACGTGCGCGACTCAAAAAAAACATCAATACCGCGCTCGGCTCGCGTATCGTCGAAGAAAAATCCTACAAGCCCTATCGCCCCGCGAGCTGAGCGACCCGCTATCTGGCACCTCTGCTGACACAGACGGCCGTTCAAGCCTGAAGCGTGTACTCGGCTCCACAGTAAGGGCACTTGGCCTGACCCGTTTTCTCGATGGGCAAATACACGCGTGGGTGTGAATTCCACAGGTGCATTTGCGGCATGGGACAGGACAGCGGTAGATCCTCGCGAGTCACGACGTACTGGTTCTGCGCATTCGGTTGGATCAGGGTCGGTGTAGCGTTGCGATCGGTAGCCATGGCGCAATTATACGTTACGACCGATCCGACTCGGCAAAGCAGGCTTGCCAGATCGCGGTGACCGCCGCCCGCTCGCTCGCAAACTCCGAACTCGCCACGACCGGACTCTCTTCCCGCAACGATCGCAGGTGACCGCGACCACGATAGGCGCGATACGCTTCGGTCAACTGATCCACCGTGTGCTGGGGCACGAGGTCCCCAGAAGCGAGGGTCTCAAGTTGCCGAATGGTATCGGAGAACATCACCACAGCCGGGCGCGCTCGCGCCTCGCGCAGGGCCCAGTACTGCGCCAGAAATTCGATGTCGGCCATGCCGCCCGGATCCTGCTTCAGATCAAACTGATCGACCTTGGCACGCGACAATTCGCGACGCATCCGCTCGCGCATTTCGCGTACATCTTGCTGCAGTCGATCGCCACGCACATGCTGCGTCAGGATTTCCACCCGCAAGGCCTCAAATCTTTGACAGAGATCATGATCGCCCGCCACCGCCCGTGCATGCAGCAGGGCTTGGTGTTCCCAGGTCCAGGCCTCGCTACGCTGATACTCGGCAAAGGCATCGATCTGCGTGATCAGCATGCCCCCCTTGCCGCTCGGACGCAGTCGAACGTCGACCTCATAGAGACGACCCGCCGCAGAATGTACGGTGAGGATATGGACGATACGCTGCGCGAGACGAACAAAGAAAACCTGATTGTCCACCGGTTGTGCCGCATCGGTTTCCTGTTGCACACCTTGGGAATCATGCAAAAAAACCAGATCAAGATCCGAGCCATAACCGAGTTCCCAGCCACCGAGCTTGCCGTACCCGAGAGCACACACACGCACGGGACGCGGCGATGACGATTCATCATCACGACATTGCGGCACGCCAAACTGCGCTGTCATTTGCGCCCACGCCTGCTGCATGGCGCGCTCGATGATGAGCTCGGCGATATCGGTCAAGCGATCCGACACCCGCATGACCGGCAGGCTACCCGCCAGATCCGCAATGGCCACACGAAAGACGGCCGCCCGCTTAAACTGGGCCAACGCTTCGACCAAACGCTCGGGATCCGCATCCACGACCCGCGCGAGTCGATCTTCCAGATCCGCCGCCAGCGCTTCGCGACCGGGCGGTTCATTGAGTGTGCGCTCATCGAGTAACTCATCCAGCAGCAAAGGATGTGCTGCAAGCTGTGCGACCAAAAAATCGCTGGCACGACAAACCCCAAGCAGGCGATCGCAGGCTACGGGGTTTTCATTGAGCAAAGCGAAATACGCCGAGCGCCCGCCAATGGCCTCAAGGATGCGCAACAGCCGCCGAATGAGAACCAGATGCTCATCCTCGGCAGTCATGCGCGAGAGCAGACTGGGCAACAATCGCTGCAGTCTTTGCAAAGCCACTCGCTCAAGTCGACGGATCTGGCCGCTGTCGCGAAAATCGATCAATAATCGTGCGATCGCCACGGCGTCCGCATGACCCCACTCGGCAAGCAGGCTGGCCAAGGCCTCACTGCCGAGACTGTCGTCCCACATCACTCGCCAGGAAGATTCGGGTTCCGCCACGGTGGATTCGCGCGCCTCGGAACCCGTCACCGGCGTAAAGACCAATGCCTGGAACTGCGCTTGTACATAGCCAAGTTTTTGCGCCAGGGTAGTTCGCAACGCGGCCCAGTCGGCTTCAGCCATGGCACGCGCCAGACGCAGGCGCGAAGCCTCATCCACGGGCAAGCTGTGGGTCTGCGCATCACGCAGCATCTGCAAGCGGTTTTCGAGCACGCGCAGGTACCGATAGGCTTCAAGCAAGCTTCGCGCGACCTCAGCACTCAGCAGCCGACGA
Organism: uncultured Acidibacter sp.; assembly: GCA_964533305.1. Lineage (GTDB taxonomy): Bacteria > Pseudomonadota > Gammaproteobacteria > Steroidobacterales > Steroidobacteraceae > UBA964. Next base: position 20,981 of record CAZHLL010000003.1, on the reverse strand, counting down.
CGCGCCAGCCGTGGCAGTACTTCCATCAATTTCGCCGACTGTAGTCGTCTGTCCTGGCCACCACGAATCAACTGCATGGCCTGCACAATGAATTCGATCTCGCGAATGCCACCGGGCCCGAGCTTCAGGTGATCGATCAACTCCTTGCGCGCCACCTGCAGTTCGATCATCTGCTTCATGTCGCGCAGACTGTCGAACACACCAAAATCAAGATAACGCCGGTACACGAATGGCCGTATGGTCTCTTGATACAAAGGCTCATAATCCTGCTCGCCGGTGATGGCTCTCGCCTTGATCCAGGCATAGCGTTCCCAGTCGCGGCCATGCTGCAGAAGATAATCCTCAAAGGCCGCAAAACTGCAGGCCAGCGGACCTGAGTCCCCGAATGGCCGCAGGCGCATATCCACCCGAAACACAAAGCCATCTACCGTCGGCGTGGCGAGCAAACGCAACAAAGTCTGTCCGAGTCGAACAAAGAATTCCTCATGGCTGACCGGCGCCGCATGGCGGGTTTCTCCATGCCCCGGAAACAGGAACACGAGATCGATATCCGAGGAAAAATTGAGCTCCCCTCCCCCTAGCTTGCCCATGCCGACGACCACGAGTGGCATGGCGGCGCCTTGTTCGTCCATGGCCAAACCATAGCGCTGCTCAAGCGCCGCACGCGCAAAGCCCATCGCCGTCGCCACCGCCTCGTCGGCAAAGGCCGACAAATCGGTCAGCGTTTCCTCCAGGCTCGCTCGACCAGCCAGATCGCGCCAGGCAATACGCACCATCTCCCGCCGTCGCCAGCAGCGCAGCCAACTCATGATCTCGCCCTCGGGTGCCTCGGGGCTCGGCCGCGCAGCTCCGGGCCAGCACCACTGACCCGCCTCGCGAGCACGCTCCAGCGCATCCTCGCGCGAGAGATCTGCCCAAAGCGTGGCATCCCGTGCGAAACTCTCGCTGACGAATTCGCTGCAGCCGAACACGTGCTCAGCTTCACTTTGCAATCGGGATGGAAACTCTACTGGCTGCATGGCAAGGCGGTTCGATCAAGATCCGTAAAGCGCCAGCATACAAAAAAGCCCCGCTTGCGCGGGGCTATATATGATGCGACGACCGGAGGGGGAGGAAGGTCATCGCATGGGTGTAGATTACGAATCTTGAGCTTCGTCGTCTGTACGCAGATGTACTTAAACTCGCTGGTGTTTCTCTCCACATTCACGCCAGCCAAGATCCAAGACATTGATGCCAGTCAAAAATTGAAGGAATACTGACCCCACATGTCCACCGATGATCGCCCCCCTGACACCGATTTGTCTGTTGCTCGTACGCCAGGTGACGAGGCTGGGCAAACCGTCTCCACCACGGATTATCGTGATGCCATCAGCCGATTCCTGACCGGAGTGAGCGTGGTCTCAAGCCGACACGCCGGCATCGCACACGGCATCACGGCGAGCGCCGTCGCCTCCGTGACGCTGGAGCCACCCACGGTACTGGTCTGTCTCAATCGCCAGTCCGCCACCGGCCATGCCGTTAAGGCTTGCGGCCATTTCGTGATCAATGTACTCAACGACTCGCAACACGCGCTCGCCAAGCACTTTGCCAGCAAGCTCGAGGATAAATTCGCCGGCATTGAACATGACACCGGGGTGCTCGGCGACCCGCTGCTGCCGAACGCTCTCGCGCAGCTCGAATGCCGAGTCAGCTCTCAGGCTGATGTGGGCAGCCATCATGTTTTCTTTGGTGAAGTGATCAAGATACAGGTACGCGATGGCGCGCCGCTTGCCTACTTTCGGGGCCGCTTCATCCCGCCGCAGGCCTGAGACGCCGCCGCCAAACGCAATAAAACAGGCTCGGCAAACGGGCGGGCAACAAATTGCGCTCCCACCGGCAGCCCCGACTCATCCCAGCCCGCTGGGACGGTGATCGCAGGTACACCCAGGTAATTGAACGGCGCCGTGCAACGAACCAGTTGCGAGAGGATGGGCCAAAGAGCCTGCCCTGCACCGACATCCGTCGCGTCGCGACGCGGCACCCGGATCGGAATGGTGGGCGTGAACAGGGCCTCACACTGACCAAACACCTGCCGCACGAACTGCTCAAGGATAGGCAAGCGCAAGCGTAGCGCGGCCCAATACACGGGAGCGGCAATACCGAGTCCCGTGCTTGCCCGCAGCCGCACCTGCGCCGAGTAGTCATCCGCCGACGCACGCAACATGGGCGCATGCAGACCGGTTGCCTCAGCGTAAACCACGGCTCGACTGAGCTCGGCCAAGGCGGACACATCCGGTATCTCGATGACCTTGAAGCGAACCCCTGCCGCCTCAAGACCCGTTCGCAGATGATCAAGCGCCCGGCGCACCTGCGGCTCAACCCCTTCAAAGAAATAACGATCGGGTATGCCGACTTGCAGTCCGGCCACACCCTCCTGCACAGCGGCTTCGTAATCGGGTACCGCGCGCTGACTGCAGAGAGGGTCATGACCGTCCGCCCCGGCCACCACCCTCAGCAATCGTGCGATATCCCGCGCCGACCGTGCCAAAGGCCCGATGACATCCACCGAGGGTGCAAGCTTCATGCTGCCCGTACGCGGAATCAGGCCATAAGTGGGCTTCAAGCCAAAGATTCCGTTGACCGAGGCGGGAATACGTACCGAACCCCCGGTATCCGAGCCGAGGCTCGCGAATACCGCAGCCCTGGCCACGGCGACACCCGAGCCGCTGGAGGAACCGCCCGCAATGTAGTCGCTGTCATGCGCGTTGGCGCAATCGCCCCGAGCGGCATTATGGCCCGTGGCGCCGAGGGCAAACTCCGCCATGTTGAGCGTACCGATGGTCACAGCGCCTGCCTGCTCGAGTCGCTGAATCACCGTCGCGATACCACCCGACTGCAATCGCGAGTGCAGCTTGGATCCACAGCTCGGCGAGCGAACAGCCGCCTCCGGTGAGCCATCTGGCAGATTGAACATATCTTTGTGCGCAAGCGGAATCCCAAGCAAAGGCAGGGGTAGCCGATGCGATCTAGGCCCCTGCTGCAACAGAGCCTCCAACCAGCGCGCGCGTTCCCGGACACTCTCTGCGTCCATCGCAAGCCACGCCCGAGTCTGCGCTTGCATCGCGGCCGCACGCTGTAGCGCCGCTTCCACCAGCGCCTCGCAGCCACCGCCACGCGCGCCGAGCAAGGCTTGCGCCGCAACGAGATCGAGATCCAGCCATGGCGCAGCGGGATCATTTTCTTTGATATCCAGCTCTTCGTCCGAATTCTGGGCGACCGGATCCGGGGTGACACCAACTACTGGCAACGCATTGGCCGATGGAGCAAGAGATTCCAGCAGACCCAAATAATCGGCGGGTTCACCAATCGGCGCAGTCGGCCCCACCGAATCCCACTGACGGCTCGCCGCAGCCACCGCCGTTACCGCCGCCTGCGCACCCTCGGCGATGCGCTCGGCCATGGTGGGTGCCAACGGTACTCCAAGCACGCGAGCCGCTGCCTCCACCGCCGCTGCCTCCACGGCGACTGGCTTCACGGCCGCCGCATCTTCCGCGCTCACTTGCTGTCGATCGTGCTCAATCATGCTACGACTCCGAGCGAAAGTACGGAAGCACCTCACGGGCGTAGAGCTCGGCCTGGCCCACCATGGCCTCCTGCCGAGCACCGTGCGGATGTGCGACAGGCGAACCACCGAGCTGGTAAATATGATCCAACCCCAACTCGATCAGATCCTGTAACCGCTCACGACATTTCTTTGGTGGCCCACAGATCGAAAACCAGTCGACAAAGTCATCCGGCACCTGCTGCAGGTGCTTGCCGCTCTCGCGCGCGTGCTGCGCCATGTCATAGCCCTGCTGCATATGTGTCGCGATTGATTTCAATTGCGGCGGCAAGTGATCGAGCGGCGCATTTTTCATGCCCGCAAAATGCGCAACCATGCCCGAGATCATGCGACCGAGCTGAATCGCCCGCGTTTCGTCTTGATCACACACCAGATTCACATAGGCACCAATCTGCAGCGACTCGCGCGAACGACCGGTCTCGGCAAGACGAGCGAGCGCCACATCCATCGCCCAGCGAATACGTTCCGGTGCGCTACCCACAGCAAAGCTCACGCGGTCGGCCACATCGACCGCCATGCGTATGGTTTGCGGGCCGGTGCACGCCACATCCACCGGCACCGGTGCGACCTGTACCGAGTCGAACCAGCGCAGCCGCGAGTCGGTACCGTCACGATCGACCGTCTCGCCACGTGTGTAGGCTTGCAGTCGTTCGACAAATTCTTTGAGCTCTGCTGTCTTGGCATTGTCACGGCCTATGTGCGCAGCCGACGAGTCGCCGCGTCCAATGCCGCAGAGCATGCGTCCGCCCGACTCGGCCTGCAGGGTGGCAAAGAGGCACGCGGTGACCGCCACATCGCGCGTGATGGGATTGGTCACCCCGGTACCCAACTTCAACTGTCGAGTGCTCGCCGTCGCCAGGGCCAACTGCGTAAACGGATCCGGACTTAAATTTTGGGTATCCGGGCACAATAAAACATCGAAGCCCAGCGACTCGATGCGTGTGGCCAAGCGGGCTGTATGGCCAGGAGATGCCTCCATCACGATACCGAAGTCGATGTGTTTTCTCGTCATGCTGGGAACCTCCCTCGGATCCTTTCGGTCATAGTGACCACCCCGTTCGGGACGCAGGTGCGCAATCGCACATCCATCTCGGGCCCGGGAGTGTAACGTTTACTTAAAACCGTTAGCATTCATGCTCATTGATCAGCGATTTTCACGGAGCTTGCCCATGAACCGTCTTGCGCTCATGTCATTGGTTACCCTTGCGTGGTTGGGAGTGGGCACCCCCGCCCTGGCCGACGAATATGACGCCACCATCGAGCTTTTCGAAAACGCCGGCGAAAGCGGCGAGTTTTTCGACAAGAGCTACGCGTATGCCGTGTTTCCGACGGTGGGTAAAGGCGGGCTCGTGATCGGTGGAGCCCATGGCACAGGTCGCGTCTACGAGCGTGGCCGATATGTCGGCGATGTCACCCTCACGCAAGTCAGCCTCGGCTTCCAAGCCGGCGGACAGGCCTATAGCCAGATCATCTTCATGCAGGATCTGCGCGCCTTCAAAGAATTCACCTCCGGTGAATTTGGCTTCGGTGCCGGGGTCAGTGCCGTCGCCATCACCGCAGGCGCCAACGCCATGGCCAGCACGAGCGGCTCAAGCGCAGGAATCAGCGGCGGCAAGAAGGACGCCAAGACCACCGGCGAGTTTTACAAGGGCATGGCCATCTTCACCATCGCCAAAGGCGGGTTGATGTATGAGGCCTCGGTGGCGGGTCAAAAGTTCAAGTACAAATCGCTGACAGACAACTGAGCGGCGCTAGCGCCGATAATCGAGCGGCGGCGCGCGATCGCTCACCACGGACACATAACGGAACCCCGGTCCACGTCGCTGCTCAAATTCGTTTTTAGCCGCCGCCATCAGCGACGCATCGGTGAACAATTGCTGGGCGATCAGCGCGAGAATCTTGCTCGCGTTTTCCATACCCTTGAGTCCGATACTCATGCCACCCGCGGCCACCGCCTGCCAAGAGTGCGCCGCGGTGCCGGGCACCCAGGTCGCCGTCCTGAATCCGATCGTGGGTACCGTCCAACTGACATCCCCCACATCGGTTGACCCATAACTGCCACGAGTTCCCGCGGGCTGGATGTCGCGCTCGGAACCGAGCACAAGATCGGGCTTGTCAAAACTTTGATAAAGCCGAGCGGCGAAAGCCTGTTCTTCTTCGGTGTAATACACGCCACCCACCTCGCGCAGTTTAGCCTCGACCACCTGAGCGAGCGCATCGTTAGGTAACAGACTGTAGGCACCGTGGATGACCTCGTACTCAACTCGGGTACCGGTTCCGAGCGCTGCCGCCTCCGCTGTCTTCACCACTCTATCAAAGATTTCTGCCATGACCAGCGGGTTTCGATGACGCACGTAATAGAAAACCTCCGCGAACTCCGGCACCACGTTCGGCGCGTCCCCTCCGCGGGTGATGATGTAATGGATACGCGCATCCTGCGGCACATGCTCGCGCATGAGATTAGTCATGAAATTCATGGCTTCGACCCCATCGAGCGCCGAGCGCCCGCGATCCGGCGCCCCCGCCGCATGTGCAGCCGTGCCGTAAAAGCGGAACTTCGCACTCTTGTTGGAGAGAGTGGGCTCGTTGGTCACGATATTGCGATCGCCGGCATGCCAATGTAGCGCCACATCGACATCATCAAACAAACCGGCGCGGACCAGATAGGCTTTGCCCGCACCGCCCTCCTCCGCTGGTGTCCCATAAAGACGGATCGTGCCCTTTTGATCTGTGCGCGCCAGCCATTCTTTGATGACGATGGCGGCAGAAGTAGACCCTGCGCCGAACAAATGGTGGCCGCAGGCATGCCCCGAAATCCGGCCGCGCAAAGGCTGTCGCTCGGGCACAGCGGCCTGCGACACCCCGGGGAGTGCGTCCATTTCCGCCAAAATGGCAATCACCGGCGCTCCCGCGCCGTATTCGGCCACAAATGCCGTCGGCATATCAGCGACACCCGCCTCGATACGAAACCCGGCCGCGGCGAGCTCAGCTTGCAAACGGGCGCTCGACTGAGTTTCCTGATATCCCACTTCCGCCCAGCGCCAAAGATCAAGCGCCACTGCCTGATCCTTGGCGCGGCGTGCCTCAATACCCGCCAGCAGCGCTGAATCCGCGAGCGCCGTTCCAGTCCCGAGCCAAGCTAAGATAGCGAGCACCGCCGTCTTACCGCGACCGCAGACAAAAACCGACAGACCGAAACCGTTCCCTTGTGTCACTGCACGAACTCCTTGATACCCGCTCGACTGGCGGTTTTGATTATTTTGACCTCGACCCTATTTTGATCAACACCCAGGGGGGTCCGATCATGAGGTAGACGAGGTCCGTCAAAAAACTCGGGCGCTTGCCCTCGACGTGGTGGCCGATGAACTGCCCGACCCAAGCGATGACGAACACACCTGCAGCGAGCAGCGACAGCATCCCAGCGCCTAGAGTCGCCAGTAGCAGGGCGCTCGAGAGAACACAGGCGATGATCACGACCATCATGGCAAGGGCTAAGCGCCAAGGCAGCAGCCAAATCCAGAAACCGAGTGCCGACGCCGCGGCCACCCACGCCACCGCGCCGTACGCTGCCGTGTCGCGCAAGAATCCTGTCGAAAGCGCGAAAAACGGCAGTCCGAGCGGAATGGCATACAACAAGGCGATCAGCGACCAAAGAATCGATGGTACGCACCATTGATGCAAACGCTGGTTGAGTGGATGCTGGTGATCTGCCGAGTAGGCAGCAAACCAATGGTCAGCCCGTGAGCGGGACGAATCAGTGGCTGAGAGCTGCATGGTACCCACGCTCCAGTTGCTGTAAACGCGCCTCAAGATCGCCAGTGTAGCCGACCGAGAGTCGCACTAGGCCTGGGCTGATGCCTGCCCGCGTGAGTGCCTCGGCATCCAACTCACTGGAGGTGCTCGAGGCACTCGCGCTCATGAGCGTGTCACTGAAGCCAAGGCTCACGGCCATGTAGCCGAAATCCTCCACATTCTGCAGATGCTCCATGAAGGTGTTGGCTCGAGCCGCCGTACCGAGATCGACACCCAGCAGTCCCCCGGCGCCGTAGCCGGGATTGGCAAGCCTCGCAAAGCGGGCGTGATCCGGATGCGACTCAAGACCCGGGTAAATCACCCGAGCACCCAGTGACTGCAAGTGCTCGGCATACGCCATCGCCCGCCGCGCATGCTCAGCCACACGCAGCCCGAGGTTGGGCAGACGGGTCGCCACCTCATAGGCGGCCCGTGGATCCATCGCAGGACCGAGCAACATCAAACTGCCGAGATGCAGATCGTATAAGCGATCAATGAATTCACCGTCGGCACAGACACAGCCCGCGACGATATCCGAAGCCCCGTTGATGAACTTGGTCAGGCTGTGCACCACCACATCGGCCCCATGGGCGGCCGGCGTGATCGCCAACGGCGCGAAGGTATTGTCGACCACCAAGAGCGCATTGCGCTCATGGGCAAAGGCCGCAAGACGCGGCAGATCCGCAAGTCGCAATGTGGGATTCGACAGTGTTTCGCAGTAAAGCACGCGGGTGGTTGCCCGCCACGCTTTTGCCAGCGCATCGAAATCATCGAGGTCGACGAAGCTTGTGTGGATCCCTGCCTTGCGTGGCAAGAAATCATTGAGCAAGGCCCAAGTGCCACCGTACAGCGCAGGACTTGCGATGATGTGATCGCCGCTGTCGCAGGCCTGCAGCAGCACACCCGAGATCGCCGCCATGCCACTCGCCGTGCAATAGGCACTACCGGTGCCCTCCAGCGCAGCCAAATGCCGTGCCAACACCATCACCGTGGGATTGAAATGTCGGCCGTACAGAAAGCAGCCACCCTGCGGCCCCTGCCGACCTTCAAAAATTTCCGGCATCTTGCCGGCTTCCAGCACCGTGAAGGTGGCACTGGTTTCGATGGATAAATTGATACCCCCATGCTCCCCGAATTCATGCCGGGACCGCGCAAGACGCGCCATGGGATCCTGAGGCTGCTGCACATCCGTCATACACGACCCCCGTGATTAGGGTTTAGTATCGGACACCATGATGACGCACTCCCCGAAGGTCAAGACCCATCCTGCCGCCTGGCTTGGCGTGTTTCTCTTCAGCCTCTTCGCCTGGACGATGAGCAACCTCGACCAGTCGCTGTTTGGCTACGCCATCCCGGGTATTTTGACCGAGTTTCAGGTGGGGCTCGATGTCGTGGGCCTCATCCTCACCGTGGGCTTCATCGCCGCCGCATTCATGGTCATCTTGGCAGGACTCGCGGCCGATACCTGGGGTCGGCGCTGGACCCTGACCGCGCTGCTTGCGCTGTCGGCGCTGTTTGTGGGCTTGCACGGCCTCGTGCAGGATCTTGGGCAACTGACCGTGCTGCGTGCGCTCGCCTTTGGTCTGGCGGCAGGGCTCGCCCCCATCACGGCCGCCTATGTCGCCGAATCCGCCCCTGCACGCCACCGCGGTATGCTGATGGGGGTGCTGCAGTGTGGCTATCCACTCGGCTGGTTTCTGGCGGCCATGCTCGCCGCTCCGCTGCTTGAGACCAGCGGCTGGCGCAGCATCTTTTTCATTGGCTTTGCTGTGGTCCCGATCGCATTTTTCATCGGTTGGCGCTTGCCGGAGAGCGAACGCTTCAAACAAACCGCTGAGGCCCGCCACCCCTCCGACACCCGCGCCGCCGACACCCGCGCCGCCGATCTCCGCGGCACCGACACCCGCAGCAACTCAAAAGCGCGTGTGCTCGACTGGACGCTGCTGCGCGAGCTCTTCACTCCGCTCTATCGACGCCGCTCGCTGGCCGCCATCGTGCTTTTTTTCAGCTTCGGTTGCGCCTATGCCGGTACGGCATTTTTCTTCCCCACGTATTTCATTGAAGTACGCGGCTATTCACCGGCGGAAGCCACTCAGCTTGTGGGTTTTTCAAACGGCATTGCCATCGTGGGTTACCTGGCGGCGGCCTGGGTTGGCGAATACCGCTTACCTCGACGCGACACCTTTGCGCTGTGGACACTGCTCGGTGCCGTCGCGCTCATCGCCCTGATGTGGCTACCCGAGACTCGCTGGCAGGATCTCGCGCTCTTTGGTCTGACCGGCGCGTTTTTCTATGGCAGCAATGCGGTGGTCGGTGCCCTTCTGACCGAACTTTACCCGACCCGCATGCGCACCACCGCCTATGCCGTGTGCGGCTCGGCGCCGCTCAGTGCGGGCTTTGCGCTGTATCCAGCGCTCGTTCCTCTGGCCGTACAAAACTTTGGCTGGCAATGGAGCTTCACGGTGATGATTGCACCCTTGCTGCTGATTGCAGCGGGGGCGGCATTGATGTTGCCGCGTATCCTGTCGGGCAGCGATGTGGACTCAGCCGTGGGCTGAGGTGTCGTCCAGCGGCTCCGTACGCTGCGCCATCTGACCCAAAGGTTGTGACCCAGAGGGACGCTCGATAAGCCGGCGCGCCGTTCCCCGCTCGTCCATTACCAATTCTTTGAGTTGCTCGCGGATTGTCTGATCCCCCAGCGTCGGTCGTGTCAGACGTCGCTGATAATCCGTCCAGGTCGGGCTCTCAAATCGCTCCAACCAAAGATCCGGCTGATCCAGATCCTGACATACGGACCAGCGCCGAGCGCCGTCACGTTGTCGGATACGACCGAGCTCATGGATCCGCCCAAGAAAATCGGCGGCGCGCCCTGGCTTGACCCGATACTCAATGGTCACAACGATGGGGCCCGACGCTGGATCGAGTGCGACCGCGGTCGGGCCGAGCCCGGCCACCCCGTGCGGATCGAGTGAACCTGCCTGCGCGATCGACACCGGTAACCAGCGCGCAACAAACAGGGTCGTCAAAGAAAAGAGTGCGGCGATCGCAAGGCCCTGTCGCAGCCCTGTCGCCACTGCCACCTCACCCCAGACCCATGCGCCGACCGCCATGCCGGCAAAGGCAAAGGTCTGGTACAGCGCAAGGGTACGCCCCGTCACCCACCGCGGCGAAGACAACTGCACCGCAATATTGAAGTTGGCCAAACCCAGCGTCCAGGTCGCACCGCAAAGCACATGCGCCAACAAGCTGAGCCATGCATAGGGGCTGAGCGCAATCGCCAGCATGCCCACGGCCGCAACGCCACACAGGTCTCGCAGCAATCGATCACTGGAGTAACGCGCGCGCAATGCCGCGCTCGAGAGCGCACCGAGCATCGCACCGATGCCAAAACCACCGAGCAATACACCGTAGGTCGGCGCACCGCCCCCGAGGAGATCCCGAGCGACCACCGGCATTAAGGCAGGCACGGCTGAGATGGGTACGGCAAAGAGGACCGCCCGCAACAGGATGGATTCGATATGCGGCGATAACCGGACATAGCGTATGCCCGTCGCGATGGCAGAACCCAAAGGCTCAGGTGGCAGGTTCGAGGCTACTTTGGGACTGCGCCACCAATAGAGTGTCGCCAGCATGCCGATATACGAGAACGCATTGATGACAAAGGCCGCCGCGGCACCGGCTGCCGCGACAATCAGACCGCCAATCGCGGGCCCCACACTGCGGGCGAGATTGAACCCCATGGCGTTCGCCATCACAGCGGCTGCAATCTCCTTGCGCGGCACCTGATCGGCAATGGCCGCCTGCCATGCCGGCGCAAACGCCGCCGTCCCGCAGCCGATCAGAAAGGTCATCAGCAGCAGCACCTGCGGGGTGACACTGCCCGAGATGGCGAGGCCCGCCAGCGCCCCCGACGCCAGAAACATCAGCCATACGGAGGTCAGCATCACGAGGCGCCGATCATGCGTGTCTGCGTACGCACCCGCAATCAATGAAAGGAAGAAGAACGGTAGCGCCCCCGCAGTTTGCACCAGGGCCACCATATTGGCCGAGGGTGCAATGGTCGCCATCAACCAGGAGGCGCCCACGGTCTGAATCAGACTGCCAAACGACGATACCAGCGAGGCCCACCAGAAGAAGGCAAACACTCGGTGCTGGAAGGGGGCGAGGGTCGTATCGCGCCACTGCGCAAAACGGGAGGACGATGCGGCGGTCATAAAGGCGTAACGGTATCATGCGCGCATGACGATCAGCCTAAAAAACATACGCGATGCCGCACAGTTGATCGAAGGCCACGTGGCCCGCACACCTTGCCGCAAGTCGATCACGCTCTCGCAAATGACGGGTGCCGAACTTTACCTCAAGTTCGAAAACCAGCAATTCACGGCGTCTTTCAAGGAGCGCGGTGCACTCAACAAACTATTGAGTCTCGATGCGGCCCAACGCGCGCGGGGGGTTATCGCCATGTCGGCGGGCAATCATGCCCAGGGTGTCGCCTATCACGCCAAACGTCTCGGGATCCCAGCCACCATCGTGATGCCCGTATCGACCCCCTTCACCAAAGTTCAGCAGACCCGCCTGCTTGGGGCCCGCGTCATCCTCGAAGGCAAGCAACTGACTGAAGCGGCCGCGCATGCTCGAATGCTCGCCGAGAAGGAAAATCTGCTGTTCGTACATCCCTATGATGACCCTGAAATCATTGCTGGCCAGGGAACTATTGCGATTGAGATGTTGCACGACTTCCCCGGTCTTGAGGTGCTCTGCGTGCCGATCGGCGGTGGCGGTCTGCTCGCAGGCATGGCAGTCGCCGCCAAAGCAATCAACCCGAACATCGAATTGATCGGAGTGCAGACCCGCGCCTTTCCGAGCATGCACGCCGCCATCAAAGGCCTTGAGATCGAGTGTGCAGACCAGACCATTGCCGAAGGCATCGCCGTACGCGAACCCGGCCAACTCACTCGTGAAATCATTGAGGCCCTGGTCAGCGATATTTTGCTCGTTGACGACGCCGATATCGAGCGAGCCATCAGTCTCTATGTCAGCATCGAGAAGACCGTGGTGGAAGGCGCAGGGGCCGCCGGCCTTGCGGCCGTGCTCGCCCATCCACACGTATTTACCGGTCGCAAGACGGGGCTTGTGATTTGCGGTGGCAACATCGACACCCGCCTGCTTGGCATCGTGCTGCAAAGACAGATGGTGCGCGAGCGCAGGCTGCTCACGCTGCGCTTTGAGAGCGCCGACCAACCGGGCACGCTGGCACGCATTGCAGCCATCATTGCCGAGGTGGGTGGCAACATCATTGATGTCACCCATCATCGATTGTTTCTGGATGTACCCGCCAAAGCTGCCGATCTCGATTTCACGGTCGAGACACGCGATTCGGAGCATACCGCACAGTTGGAGGCCGCTCTGCTCGCAGAGGGGCTCGTACCTCGTATACTTCAGAGCAGCAAGGGTTGATCGCCATGAACACACCAAGCAAGCTCGACAAAAATCCTAAGGCGGACAAAAATCGAAGCGCGCTCGATCGATTTCTGGATGCCATCGAGCGAGGCGGTAACGCGCTGCCTCATCCTGCGACGCTGTTTGCCCTGCTCGCATTGATCGTGATTGCCGCATCCTGGCTCGCCGCCCAAGTCGGGCTCTCGGTGCAACACCCCACCACAGGCGCCACGGTCACACCCGTCAATTTATTGAGCCTCGAAGGACTGCACCGCATCCTCACGAGCTTGGTCAGCAATTTCACCAACTTCGCCCCGCTCGGCACGGTGCTGGTCGCACTGATCGGCATTGGTGTCGCTGAACACTCGGGGTTGATCGGCGCCGCACTGCGCAAACTCGTGCTGTCATCACCCAAGCGACTGCTGACGCCGATATTGGTGTTTGCGGGCGTTATGTCCAACATGGCGAGCGAAATCGGTTATGTGCTGCTCATTCCTCTGGCAGGTCTCATTTTCAAATCCGCAGGCCGCCATCCCATCGTCGGCATGGCGGCGGCTTTTGCAGGCGTCTCCGGTGGCTACTCGGCCAATCTGTTGATCGGCACCATCGATCCTTTGTTGTCAGGGCTGTCGCAAGAGGCTGCACGCATTGTTGATCCGGATTACCAGGTGTCACCCATTGCCAACTGGTACTTCATGATCGTCTCGACGCCACTGGTAACGCTGCTCGGCTGGTTTGTCGCCGAGCGCTTCACCGCGCCGAGGTTTCCGGACTCCGACAGCCAGCCAGTCGCAACCGATCACGACGAAAACTTTGACGGCGAGCTCTCGAACACGGAGCGACGGGGTTTGCGCTTTGCGGGTCTCGCGACACTTTTTCTGACGCTGCTGTTGCTATGGTCCATGCTGCCGGCAGGCGCGGTGCCCGGCGCCGGCTTCCTGCGCAACCCGCAATCGGGTGAGTTACTGAATTCTCCGCTGCTCTCGGGCGTGGTCGCCATTATTTTCCTCTATGGACTCGTGAGTGGCGTGGCCTACGGTCTTGGCGCCGGCACCATCAAAAGCGATACGGACGTGATCAACGGCATGGGCCAAAGCATGGCCACACTCGGCAGCTATCTCGTGCTCGTATTCTTTGCCGCCCAATTCGTTGCCTTCTTCAACTGGACCCAACTCGGGCTGATCATGGCCGTCAATGGTGCCGATCTCTTGCGTGCGCTCGAGTTGCCTGCCGTACCCCTCTTCGTCTCTTTTATTTTGCTCACGGCCGCCGTCAACCTGATCATGGGCTCGGCTTCCGCCAAATGGGCCTTGATGGCGCCCGTTTTCGTTCCCATGTTCATGTTGCTCGGTTATTCGCCTGAGCTCACCCAGACGGCGTATCGCGTGGGTGACAGCGTGACCAATATCATCTCGCCCATGATGAGCTACTTCGCACTGATCATCGCCTTCTTCCAGCGCTACGAACCACGCTCGGGGCTCGGCACCATCGTCGCGGTAATGCTGCCCTATTCCATGGCATTTTTGCTCGGCTGGTCGATCCTGTTCGGTTTCTGGCTCGCGCTCGGCCTGCCGGTGGGCCCGAATTCATCCTTGGAGTACAACCTGGTACCGTGAGTGAACGCTGACGAACGACCCTTCATCGTCCCTTGCGCGCGCCTTGGGTATTCGGCTCCGCTGCGCTGGTTACGACTGGGTTGGCAGGATGTGCGACGCGCGCCCGGACTCACGGCGATCTTCGGCATCGTCATTATTTTGGTCAGCCTTGCCGTGAGCGCATTCGCGTGGCAGCTCGGTCGGTTTGCCCTGCTCGCTACCCTGCTCTCCGGCTTCGTATTCATTGCGCCGTTGCTGGCCGTGGGTTTGTACAGCGTGTCGCGTGCCCTTGAGGAAGGCCGCGAGCCCAAACTGGTCGATAGTTTTCGGCTCGTGCGCAGCATCACCGGTCAAGCCGCCGTGTTTGCGCTCTTGCAGATGATCGTGCTCTTCACTTGGTCGCGCGCCGGCATGCTGGTCAGCGCCTTCATGGAAATCGAATCCGACAACCTGAGATCACTACTCGAGTTTCTGGCTGTCGGCTCTGCCTTTGGTACCGTGTTTGCGGCACTGACATTTGCCACGGCCGTCTTCAGCCTACCGATGATTGCCGATCGTCAAGTCGATATGGTGACCGCCACGGTCTCGAGCATTCATGCCGTGTTGCGCAACAAACGCGTGGCCATGCTTTGGGCCACACTGATCGTGGCCATGACCTTGGTCGGGTTCGCCACGTTTTTCATTGGTCTTGGTCTGCTCATGCCCTGGCTCGCCTATGCCGCCTGGCACAGCTACCGTGAAACCCTCGACGCATCCATCTGGCCAAAGCTCGCGATCAGCCCACTCGCAGAAGCCCGATTGCCCGGCGCATCCGCCGACTAACCCTGCTCGCCGGCCACCCACGCTGCGACCTGCTCCTCGAGCAGATCGAGCGGTAGTGGCCCTGATCGCAGAATCACATCGTGGAAGTCACGAATATCGAATCGCTCGCCGAGCGCCTGCTCGGCGTTGCGCCGCAATTCCAGTATTTTGAGCATACCCACCGTGTAGGCGGTCGCTTGCCCGGGCATCACGATGTAACGCTCGGTCGCCTTGGTCGCAGCGTCGCGGGTCATGGGTAGGTTGGCGAGGTGGTAGTCGATCACCTGCTCGCGCGTCCATTGCTTGGCGTGCACGCCGGTATCCACCACCAAACGGACCGCGCGGATCAATTCCATCACCAGACGCCCGAAATCCGAGTACGGGTCGGCATAAAAGCCCAATTCTTTGGGCAGTCGCTCGGTGTAAAGCCCCCAGCCCTCCGAGTACGCGGTAAAGCCACCAAAGCGACGAAACCGCGGCAGCTCCTCCAGTTCACCGGCAATGGCCAGCTGCATATGATGTCCAGGAATACCCTCATGGTAGGCCAGCGCCTCCATTTCATATTTGGGCATATCCGCCATGCGATACAGGTTGGCGTAGTACACACCCGGCCGCGTGCCATCCTGCGAGGGTCTTTGATAAAACGCCTTGCCGGCGGATTTTTCCCGAAACGGCTCGACGGCCTTCACGATCATGGCGGCCTTCGGCAACGTCCGAAACAGCTCCGACAATCTTTCGCGCATGCCATCAATCAGCCGAGTGGCCTCGGCAATGTAGGCTTCCTTGCCCTCCGGCCCATCGGGATAATAAAAACGAGGCTCGGTACGCAACCACTCAAAGAATTGCTGCAGATCCCCCTCAAAGCCCACCGCGGCCATGATCGCCCGCATTTCCTGCTGAATTCGCGCAACCTCCACAAGCCCCAGCTCATGGATCTCATTGGCCGTCATGGCAGTGGTGGTATACCCGGCGAGCAGAAAATCGTAGTAGCGCGCACCCTCGCGGGTTCGCCAAATGCCGTCTTGGGTGCCCGCGCGAGTCTCGGCGGCCTCGGCATGAGCGATCAGCATTTCATAGGCGGGCAGCACGGATTCGCGCAGTGCCGTCTCCGCCTCGGCCAACAAACGTGTACGGATCTCTGGAGCCAGCTCCAACATCGAGACCTTCGCCTTGAAGTCGGCCCACAGCGGACTGTCAGCACCGTCCGTGAAGGGAGCACCCGTGATCACATTGCGCGCATCCGAAATGACATAGGGAAACACGAAGCGGGGTGGCAGTGCCCCCTGGGCTTCCGCCAACGACATCGACTCCACGGCCTCGGCAAAACGTTGCTTCACGCCACGCAGGCGCGCGATGTAGGCCTCGGAATCGGCCAATGAATTCACCCGATGGGTGTTGATCATGAACGCCGGTAGTTGCGACTGCAGGCCGTTCATCTGGTCGAGCCCATAGCGGTGATGGCGCCACTCATGAGCGTCGATGCTGCGACGGGCGTTACGCACAAAAATGTCGTAAGAAAGCAGAACCTGCCCTGACAAACGAGTGCGATCGATCGTCTGCTCAAGCTCGGCGAGCTGCTGGCGGGTACGCTCCAAGCTACGCTCACGCTCCTGCTCCGTCAGCGGCGTCCATTCGCCGTAACGAATTCGAAGGCCCAACTGCGCTGCAAACTCAGGGCTCGCCTGCACCCGCTCGGTGAAGGCTCGTTCAAAGAATGCATTGGCCTTGGCGTTCTCGTCCGTAACTTCGGCCGCCTGTACAGAGACGGTACCAGCCACGAGAGAGACCAGCCAAAGGCATGAGGTCAACCAGATCCGTGAACCGAAGTAGGCATGGGAGCGACGGTGCATGATATTTCCTCGTCTTATCAATGAATGATGACTGCCCTCGGCAGCCATTAAATCAGCCACTAAATACGGATAGCCAACTCCGTCGCCTGACGAATGGCGCGCTTGGCGTCAAGCTCGGAGGCCTCATCCGCGCCGCCCACGAGATGCACGCGGCAGCCGGCCGCCTGCAACGGTGCCTGCAACTCGCGCAGCGGCTCCTGACCCGTACATAGCACAATGTGATCCACGGCCAGACACTCGGTTTGGCCCGCCTGCTGCAACCAAAGACCGGCGTCATCAATACGCTGATAGCGCACACCCGACCGCATCTCGACGCCCTTCATCTTGAGCGCGGTGCGATGGATCCAGCCTGTGGTCTTGCCGAGTCCCGCCCCCGCCTTGCTGGTCTTTCGCTGCAATAGAAAAATCTCACGCGGTGAGACTGGCATCGCAGGCTTGATGCCCGCTACACCGCCGCGCGTTTGCCGAGGGTCCGCCACGCCCCACTCTCGGCGCCAAAGATTCACATCCAGACTCGACGAGTTGCCTTCTTGTGCCAGAAAGCTTGCAACGTCAAAGCCTATGCCTCCTGCGCCTAGAATCGCCACGCGCGCGCCCACCGTCACCCGCTGCCCAAGCACATCCAGATAACCCACCACCTTCGGATGCGATTGGCCCGGTATTCCTGGATCTCGCGGCAAGACACCCGTGGCGAGCACGATCTCGTCAAAAGATGCGGCCGTAAGCTCCGCGGCCGTTACCCGCCGACCGAGACGAAGCTCGACCCCGGTGTCTGCAAGACGATGCTGAAAGTAGCGCAAGGTTTCGTGAAATTCCTCTTTGCCGGGAATGCGCTTGGCGAGATTGAACTGCCCGCCGATCTCAGGAGCCGATTCAAACAAGACGACGGTATGGCCGCGCTCCGCCAAGGTCGAGGCCGCTGCGAGCCCGGCAGGGCCCGCCCCGACCACCGCGACTTTTTTTCTTTGAGTCGCCGCCGTGACACACAGCTCCGTCTCGTGACAGGCTCGCGGATTGACGAGGCAGCTCGAGAGCTTGCCGGCAAAGGTATGATCGAGACAGGCCTGATTACAGGCGATGCAGGTATTGATGCGATCCGCCCGGCCGGCCGCGGCCTTGTTGACGAACTCCGCATCGGCCAACAGGGGTCGCGCCAAAGAAATCATGTCGGACTGACCACCCGCCAAAATACGCTCGGCCACCTCGGGGGTGTTGATGCGATTAGTGGTGCAGACCGGTATCGTGACACCCCGCGCGCGCAGATCCGCGCGCAAACTCGCCGTGATGTCGGCAAAGGCAGCTCTTGGCACCGACGTGGCAATGGTCGGAATGCGCGCCTCATGCCAACCAATTCCGGAGTTGAGCAGCGTCGCGCCAGCACTCGATATGGCCTCGGCCAAGCTCAGTACCTCGTCCCAGCTTTGCCCCTCGGGCACGAGATCAAGGATGGAGAGACGATAAATGACAATGAAATCTGGACCCACTGCCTCGCGCAACCGAGACACGATCTCGATCGGTAGCTGCATTCTTTGGGTGTAAGACCCACCCCAGCGATCATCACGCTGATTGGTTCGGTTCACCAAAAATTGATTAATGAAATAGCCCTCAGAGCCCATCACCTCAACGCCGTCATACCCCGCCTCGCGCGCAAGACGGGCGCAGCGCACGAAAGCTCGGATCTGCCGCTCCACCCCTGCTGCCGTCAGCGCACGCGGTTTGAACGGGGTAATCGGCGACTGGATCCGCGAGGGCGCCACGATCAAAGGGTGGTAGCCATAGCGACCACTGTGCAAAATCTGCAAGGCGATCTTGCCGCCCTCCCGATGCACCGCGTCGGTAATGGGGCGATGCGCGCGCGCGGCGCTTGATGAGGCCAGTCGCGAACCGAAAGGCGCGAGCCAGCCTTCGATGTTGGGCGCAAAGCCACCGGTCACGATCAGACCCACGCCGCCCCGCGCGCGCTCAGCAAAGTATTCGGCGAGTCTCGGAAAATACGCTCGCTTGTCCTCAAGGCCAGTGTGCATCGACCCCATCAGCACCCGATTGCGCAATTGCGTGAAGCCCAGATCGAGTGGCGCCAGGAGATGCGGATACGGCGAGGTCGTGCTCATGATGCCGGGCAGTGTAGACCAAGACCTAGACCGCCTGAACAATGGCGCCATGGCCATGCGCTCGCGCGAGCCTCGCATCACAGGTCACAAGCGGAGCGTCCAGCGCCTCGGCGAGGGCGACATACATGGCATCGTAGGCGGTGAGCGCGGTTCGCAACTGCCAAGCACGTATGACCAGATCCGCGTGGGGGTGACGCTCGATGCGTATTCCCTGAAAATCATGGATGGCCTGGACCGCACGGTGCTCCGCCAAATCGCCACTCAGTGTCAGCCGGCGCAATGTCTGAGTCACCTCAACATCAATCAGATGAGGCGCATGCAGGCGAGCGGAACCCGAGAGCAGGAGTTCATCCAGAGCGCTAGCCTTCGGCGTTCGCAGGAGCAACTCGAGCACCGCTGAGGCGTCGGCTACGATCACCCGGCGTCGCGCTCGGCGCGCAGCGCCTGACTTGGCGACAGTTTGCCGGAATAGGCCTCGCGCTCCTGCAAACGACGACGCATTTCATCGGGTGTCGGCTGCTCCACGATCTTCCTGACTTCCCGAATCAGGAAGTCGGACAGGGGCAAGCCGGCAAGCGCGGCACGGGCCTTGAGCTGACGATGCAAGGCGTCGGACACGTGGCGCAGTTGAATCATCTTAGACATGTGTAAAAAACTAATCACATGTGGATAACATGTCAAGCTGCCGAGCGAAGAAATCATGCTTCACGGTCGCGAAGCACTGAAAACCAGATCCGCAAAACAGCCCCGCAAAGAAAAAGGCCCGAGATTGCTCCCGGGCCTTTAGTGTCACGCGAATGTATGCGTGACGGGGGGGATTACATTCCCATGTCGCCCATGCCACCCGGGGCCGGATGCACGTGATCGTGCTCGTCCTTCGGGGCTTCGGCGATCATCACTTCCGTGGTGAGCAGGAGTCCCGCGACCGAAGCGGCGTTCTGCAGCGCAAGGCGCGTGACCTTGGCCGGATCCAGAATGCCGAAGTCCAGCATGTCGCCGTACTCGCCGTTGGCGGCGTTGTAACCGTAGGCGCCCTTGCCAGCCTTCACCTCGTTGAGGATCACGGCCGCATCTTCACCGGCGTTGTCGACGATCTGACGCAGCGGCTCCTCGATCGAGCGGGCGAGGATGCGGATACCGACCGTCTGGTCTTCGTTCGCACCTTCGAGCTTCTCGAGTGCCTTGATCGCACGGATCAGAGCCACACCACCGCCCGGCACCACGCCTTCTTCGACCGCTGCACGGGTTGCGTGCAGGGCGTCTTCGACGCGCGCCTTCTTCTCTTTCATCTCGATCTCGGTGGCCGCACCGACCTTGATCACGGCGACACCGCCGGAGAGCTTGGCGACGCGCTCCTGCAGCTTTTCTTTGTCGTAATCGCTGGTGGCTTCTTCAGCCTGCTGACGGATCGACTCGACGCGGGCCTTGATGTCGGCATTCTTGCCAGCACCGTCGATGATGGTGGTGTTTTCCTTTTCCACCACGATCTTCTTGGCTTCGCCCAAATCATTGAGGGTCGCCTTCTCGAGCTGCAGGCCGACCTCATCGGAGATCACGGTGCCACCCGTCAGGATGGCGATATCCTGCAACATAGCCTTGCGACGATCGCCAAAGCCCGGGGCCTTGACGGCCGCCACCTTGAGGATGCCACGGATATTGTTGACGACGAGCGTGGCGAGCGCCTCGCCCTCGACGTCTTCGGCGATCACGAGCAGCGGACGACCCGCCTTCGCCACACCCTCGAGCACCGGCAACATTTCGCGGATGTTCGAGATCTTCTTGTCGACCAACA